>NZ_FMCH01000271.1 GCF_900091855.1 Streptomyces sp. DvalAA-14 | reverse complement strand
CCGGCCGCGGCGCCCGGCCCCCCGTACCGGTCGGTCCGGCTGCCCGGCGGGCGGTGACGGGGATGTGTTCCTAGGCTGGGCGGACGAAGGGCCGGTGGCGGCGGATGTCTTCAGCGGGAGGACCGATGGCGGTACGGCAGCACTTGATCGAGCGCCCACCGCGGCAGGTGTGGGACGTGCTCGCCGACGCGGCGACGTTCAGCCGGTGGGTGGTCGGCGTCGCCGATTCGGAGCCCGGTGCGGGCGACTGGCCGCAGTTGGGCGCGGAACTCCTCTACAAGGTCGTCGTCGGCCCGTGGACGGGCACCGGCCGCACCGCCGTCCGCCGGGTGGAGCCCCCGCACCTGCTGGAGCTGGAGGCCGACAGCGGTCCGCTGGGCACCGCCAGGATCGCCGTCGAGGTACGCCCCTGGGGGCGGACCGAGAGCATCGTGGTCATCGACGAGCACCCCTTGCGCGGGTCGGCCGGCACGCTGCACAACCTGGCGGTCGACGGTTTCCTCCAGGTACGGCACCGCAGCATGCTCAGCCGGCTGGCGGCCGTGGTGGAGGAGTCCGGCGCGCCGGTGCCCGAGCCGTCGGCGTCCTGACCGGGCCCGGCCGCGTGGCCGGCGACCCCGAACCCCGTGCGGCGAACAGGAGCAGCTGATGCCGGATGCCGTGGTCGTCGGAGCCGGGCCGAACGGCCTGGTCGCCGCGAATGTGCTGGCCGACGCCGGCTGGAGCGTCGAGGTCCTGGAGGAGCAGCCCGAACCGGGCGGCGCGGTACGCAGCGACCGGGGCGTCGACCCGGCCTTCGTCAACGACCTGTTCAGCTCCTTCTATCCGCTGGCCGCCGCCTCCCCGGTGCTGGCGGCCCTGCGCCTGGAGGAGGACGGCCTGCGCTGGAGCCGGGCGCCCGCGGCGCTGGCCCATCCGCTGGCCGACGGCCGCTGCGCGCTGCTGGCCCGGGACGTGGCGGGGACCGCGGCGAATCTGGAGGCCTTCGCCCCGGGGGACGGCACCGCGTGGCGTGATCTGTGCGACCTGTGGGACCGGATCGGCGAGGACCTGCTGGGCTGCGTGTTCGCTCCCTTCCCGCCGGTCCGGGCCGGACTGCGGCTGGCCGCCCGGGTACGCGCGGCCGGCGCGCTGCGGCTGGCCCGCACCATGCTGCTGCCGGTACGGCGGCTGGGCGAGGAGCGGTTCGGCGGCGAGGGGGGCCGGCTGCTGCTGGCGGGCAACGCGCTGCACGCCGACCTGTCCCCGGAGTCGGCGATCAGCGGCGGTTTCGGCTGGCTGATGAGCATGCTCGCCCAGACCTACGGCTTCCCCGTCCCGGTGGGCGGGGCGTCGGCGCTGACCACCGCGCTGGTCCGGCGGCTGGAGCGGCGGGGCGGCGTCGTGCGGTGCGGTGAGCGCGTCACGGAGGTGGTGGTGCGCGGCGGGCGGGCGCTCGGGGTGCGGACGGCGGCGGGCGAGGCGGTCCGGGCGCGGCGGGCGGTGCTCGCGGATGTCTCGGCGCCCGCCCTGTTCACCCGGCTGGTGGGCGCCGAGCACCTGCCGGCCCGGCTGGTGGCCGATCTGAGCACGGGGTTCCAGTGGGATTTCTCCACCTTCAAGGTCGACTGGGCGCTGAACGGGCCGGTGCCGTGGACCGCGGCCCAGGCCGCCACCGCCGGCACGGTGCATCTGGCCGACAGCGTGGACGACCTGACCCTGTTCGCGGCGCAGATCGCCACCCACCATGTCCCCGAGCGGCCGTTCGCCCTCTTCGGCCAGATGACGACCGCCGACCCGACGCGTTCGCCGGCGGGCACCGAGTCGGCCTGGGCGTACACCCACGTACCGCAGGAGATCAAGGGCGACGCCGGCGGCGACGGTCTGACCGGGGCCTGGGACCGGCGCGAGCGGGAGGCGATGGCCGACCGGCTGGAGGCCCGGGTCGAGCGCTTCGCCCCCGGCTTCCGCGCTCTCGTCCGCGGCCGCCGCATCCTGGCGCCGCCCACCTTGCAGTCGCTGGACGCCAACCTCGAAGGCGGCGCGATCAACGGCGGCACCACGGCGCTGCACCAGCAGTTGGTCTTCCGGCCGGTGCCGGGGACGGGGCGGCCGGAGACTCCGGTGGCGGGTCTGTACCTGGCGTCCTCGGGCGCCCATCCGGGCGGCGGCGTCCACGGCGCTCCCGGCGCCAACGCCGCCCGGGCGGCGTTGCGCGGTCCGGCCGCCGGGCGGGTGATCAGCGCCGCCCAGCGGGCCCTGACCCGCCGCCCGGTGTAGCGCGGCGCGGAGGCCGCGGCGGGGTCGCGGAGCGGGCCGGTGCCTACGCGAAGACGACCTCGATGCGGCGCAGGTGGTGGGCGATCTCCCCCGGCAGCGGGCCCGCCGTGTCCTGCCGGGCCGGCCCGGGCGCCCCGATCCGGCCGGTGAGCCGTTCGACGGCGGCCTTCTTGCGTGCCAGCGCGGTGTCGGGAAGCCGGACGCGCAGCGCGGACGACCAGGGCACCCGGGGGTCGTCCGGCCGCGCCCAGTGCCACATCGACACCGGATACATCAGGCACCGGACCGACGCCGTACGGGTGGCGGCCAGCGCGGCGCGGCCGGCGGCCTCGTGGTCGCCGTCGACGTCGCCGATCCAGGGGGCCAGGCACAGCGCGGCGCCGCGCATCAGCGGGTCGAGGGCGGCGATGACCTCGTCCTCGCGGAAGGCGACCTCGCTGCCCGGTACCGCCAGCCGGACGATGTCGGCCGACCCGGCGCCCAGCTCCCGCAGCGACTCCCGCAGCCCGTCGGCCCGCCGGCGCCCGGCGGCTCCCCCGTCCTCCCGGTCTTCCCCGTCGGTGTGCGAGCGCTCGGCGTCGGTGACGCAGACCACGGTGATCGACACGCCGCGGGCCGCGAGCACCGCCAGGGTGCCGCCGGCGCCGAGCACCTCGTCGTCCGGGTGGGCCGCGACCGCCACGACCCGCCCGGAGGCGGGCAGTTCGAGGTCCGGCAGCTTGTCCCAGCCGTCCCAGGCCCGCCAGTGGCCCTCGTCGGTGCCCGGCGCCTGGAGCGGGTTGGCGTAGCCGGGCTGCGGTCGCGGTTGCTGCGTCACGGGGACTCCTTGCGTACGGTGATGCCGCCCGATTCGGCGAGGTGTTCGTTCTCACCTTCACCCGGGACGGTGGGGTACGCATCCGGGTGCCCGGCCGGCAGCGGCCTACGCGGGCGCCCGGCCGGGCGCCGCCGGCGTCGGTGGCGCCGCTACCAGCGGTACCAGCGGCCGCGGGCGCCGCCGGATCCCGGCGGGCGGACGACGAAGCCGACCAGCCAGAGCACCAGCACCACGACGGCGACCCACCACAGCAGGTTCAGGGCGAATCCGGCGCCGAACAGCAGCAGCGCGAGCAGGAGAACAACGAGCAATGGTCCCATGGTCATCAACCTCCGAGCGGTCGTTTTCCCGGGTTCCGGCGGGTCATTCCGGCCGGCGCGGGACGCGGTCCGGGCGGCGCGCGGCGGCAAGGAGCCGAAACAGCCGCGGGATTGAGGCGTGCTGCGGACGATCGGGGGTACGAGGCGCTGGGTAGACCCGCTATCTAAGGTGATGACGTGACGGTATCCACGCAGTCCGCAGGAACGTCCGTCGGGCCGGCCCAGGTCGGCTCCGCGCCCGCCGGGCGGCGCCGACCGGTGAACTGCCCTGGATCGAGGAGGCCGGCAAGGTCCTCCCCGAAGGGACGCCCGGGCGCTGTCGAAGCTGTTCTTCGACCGGCTGCAGGCCGTCGAGGAGGGCTCCGGCGAGTACAGCTACGCGCGGAACACGCTCATCGAGATGAACATGTCGCTGGTGCGCTTCAGCGCCCGCCGCTTCCGGGGCCGGGGTCCCGAGGAGATGGAGGACATCCTCCAGGTCGGCACGATCGGGCTGATCAAGGCCATCGACCGGTTCGACCTCAGCCGCGAGGTGGAGTTCACCACCTTCGCCGTCCCGTACATCGTGGGCGAGATGAAGCGGTTCTTCCGCGACACCACCTGGGCGGTGCACGTGCCCCGGCGGCTGCAGGAGCTGCGGGTGGAGCTGGCCAAGGCCCGCGACCACCTGGCCGCCGTACTGGACGCGCAGCCCACCGTGGCGGAACTGGCCGCCTACCTGGAGCTCAGCGAGGAAGAGGTCATCGACGGGCTGGTGGCCTCCAACGGCTACACCGCCGGCTCCATCGACCTGCCCACCGGCGAGGGCGAGGACGTCGGGTCCGACACCGGCCGGTCCTACGCCGACACCATCGGGGCCTGCGACCCGGCCATGGAACTGGTCGAGGACTTCCAGTCCCTGGCGCCGCTGCTGGGCCGGCTGGACGACCGCGAGCGCCTCATCCTGGAGATGCGTTTCGGCCAGGAGCTGACCCAGTCGCAGATCGGCGAGCGGCTCGGCTTCTCCCAGATGCACGTCTCCCGCATCCTGTCCCGCACGCTGGCCCGGCTCCGCGCCGGCCTGCTGAGCGACTTCTGAGGCCCGGGCGCCGGCCGGTACACCGGCCGGGGCGCCCCGCAGGCCCCTCGGACCGCGCACCGCGCCGGCGCGGGCGCGGCCGGCCACCGCGAACCTCTGCCCTGCGCCTGGCCGAAACGCACCCCCGGCGGCGCGGTCCGGCCGGAGCGCTGTGGACATGAGGCGTGCCGATGTGATTAATCGGTCTGGGGACCCTGGCGATCAGGGACGACAGGACGCGGGGGAGAAGTTCCGTGAACAGCTTCAACAAGGGGACCGGCAAGGTCGAGGTGCAGCTCAAGTGGGACCCCAGTCCCCTGGGCGCGCCCGACACCGATCTCGACATCATCGCCGCCACCTACCGGGCGAACGACCCGCACGGCGCGCCCGCGTACCTGGTGTACTTCGACAGCAGGTCGCCGGACGGCACCATCACTCTCAACCGGGACAGCCGGACCGGCAAGGGCCTGGGCATAGACGAGCAGATGACCCTGGAGCTGGAGCGGCTGAGCGAGGCCTACGGCAGGGTCGTGGTGGGCGTCGCGATCCAGCAGCACGCCGGACGGCAGGTGTTCGGCGACGTGCTGAACCCCGAGTTCCGGATCGTGGAGGGGTACGCGGAGCTGTCCGAGGGCGACTTCGCGGAGGTGGCGGGCTCCACGGCCGCGACCGTCGCCGAGTTCACCCGCGACGGATCGGGCGAGTGGGACTTCCGCGCGTATGTGCGCGGCTTCGACGCCGACCCGAACACCTTCGCCCGGACGATGGGCAGCGCGACGTCCTGACCGGGCGCGCGCCCGGCACGTGGGTACGGGCCGCTCAGGCCGCCTGGGCAGCCCGTACCCGCCCTTGCGCCACCGCGTCCACCAGGGCGCGGTGGTCGCGTTCGTTCTGGTCGGCGTAGGCCTCGGCGAAGCCCACCAGGGCCTGGTCGAACACCTCGCCTCGGCCCAGGTAGGCGGCGACGGCGATCCGGTCGCCGGACCTGGCGTGCGCGCGGGCGAGGGTGGCGCCGCAGAGCCGGCCGAAGGCCCGCATGCCCCGGGGCACCATCAGCGAGGGTTCGATGACGCCCTTCCAGTCCCGCAACTGCCGTACGTAGAAGTCCCGTTCCTGGCCGTCGATGCCCTGGGTACGCTGCTGGCCGAGGAAGATGTCGCTGGTGGCCTGCATCAGCCGCTGCCCGGCGACGACCCGCTCCCCTTCGGTGGCGTACGCGCTGGCGCCGGCGTGCGCGGCCAGCACCGACTCGTCGGCCTCCTTGGCCTGGAGGAACAGCGGGTCCTCGCCGTCGCGGCCGAGCAGCAGCACGATCCAGCAGCGGGTGCCGACGCTGCCCACGCCCACCACCTTGCGGGCCATGTCGACGACGGTGAACTGATCGAGCAGCGCCTGCCGGTCGGGGGGCAGGCTGCGGCGGTAGCCGCTGATCAGCCCGGTGATCGCCTCCTGCAGGAGCGTCCCCTCCACGCCCGGCAGCAGGTCGGCCAGTGGTGTGACCAGCGGGGGGTCGGGCGTCATCCGGCGCTCGCCGTCGACCAGCCGGGTGAGCTTGTCGAAGGCCTGCAGGCTGTCGCGGGTGCGCGCTTTGGCGATGGCGCCGGCGACCCGCTTGCGGCCGCCGCGGGTCAGCTCGCCGGACGCCAGGGCGTCCAGGTCGTCCGCGTCCTGCCGGGCGTACCAGACGTCGAGGGTGCGCATGCCGGCGAAGCGGCGGGTCTGCTCGCGGTAGGAGCGCACCGCGGCCTGGACCACCGCGGCCCGTTCCCGGTCGCTGAAGCCGTTCTCGCGCCCCGCGATGACCAGGCTGGCGGCGAGCCGCTTGACGTCCCACTCCCAGGGCCCGGGCAGCGTCTCGTCGAAGTCGTTGATGTCGAAGACCAGGTGCCGCTCGGGCGAGGCCAGCAGCCGGAAGTTCATCATGTGGGCGTCACCGCACAGTTGGGCGCGCAGACCCGAGACCGGGGTGCCGGCGAGATCGGCCGCCATGATCCCGGCCGCGCCGCGGTAGAAGCGGAACGGCGACTGGATCATCCGGGCGTACCGGATCGGCACCAGTTCCCGCACCCGGCCGGCCGACTGCCGCTCGATCAGGGCCACCGGATCGAACCGCCCCGGCGCCGGCTCGTACGCCGCGTGACCGGACCGCGGTGCCCGGGAGCGCGCCGCCCGGCCCCGGTCGGCCCGCTCCCGGGGGGAGAGCCACGGCTCACTGGTGCGTCCGCCCGACTGCGTCATCATCCGGGTGCCTCCTCGGTCCTTCTTCCATGGTGCTGGCCGACCGGACAATCCGCGCGTTTGGGGGGATGGCGCGCCATCGGCGCGGCCCGTTCCGCAACCGGGGCAACCATGCCGACGGCATATCCAGGGCAAAGAAGTCAATTCCGCGAATTAAAGATCGGAACCCCCCTGTATGGGACAGATGGACCGGAACAGACCCCTCAGCTCCGGTGGTAACATCGACGCGCCTGCTTCCTTGGTCCAAACGTGCTGTGTGCATAACCCCCGGTTCATCTCCGATTGCCATTCGGGGGTGCGTCCGGATTGCCGATAGGCTGGTGCACTGAATCTCCTCGTTCAGGGCGCGTGTCGACTGTCCGCAGGTTACCGCCAGGAAAGAGACCCATGACCCACCTTTTGCAGGATCCAGCATTTTGGTGTCTTATCGCGGCCGTGCTGATAGGCGCCGTGATAATTCGTAGAGGCAGGAGAGTCATTGCGGCGCAGCGCGCGGAATTAACTCAATGGGAGAACCGGCTGGCGAACCAGGCGGCGGACCACGCGAAGTCCGTCAGTGACGCGGAGACCGCCGCCGAGGAGCGGACGAAGACCGTGCTGAAATCCGCCACGCGGACGCTGCAGGGCCTCGCCGGCGAGCAGCAGGTCGTCATCGAGAACCTGCAGCGCAAATACGGCGGGCACCCGGTTCTGCACGAGCTGCTCGAAGTGAACCACGCGAATGCTCAGTTCGCGCGGCGCGCGCAGGCGATCGCGGTGATTTGCGGCGGCTTCCTGGGACGGCGCAAGGACGCGGCGAGCGTGTACGACGTCATTCGCAGCGCCCAGGGCCAGATCCGTAACTTCGACCGTGTGCACATCAGGTCGCAGAGTGCTTTCGGGATCGAGGCGAAGGCGATCAGCGGAATCTCGCTGGCCGTTGCCGAACTCCTGGCGAATGCCGCCAATTACTCACGTCCCGACACGGCGATCGAGGTGAACATACAGCCCGTGCACAACGGACTGTGCGTCATCATCGACGACTTCGGTGTGGGTATGAGCGACGAGCAGCGGCAGAAGGCCGGCCGGATGCTGTCCGGCGAATACATTCCGGCGATGTCCGAACTCGGCAATCCGCCGCAGTTCGGTTTTCCGGTCATCGCCGAACTCTCCCGCCGCTACGGGTTCAGTGTCGACGTCAGCAGCACCTCGCCCTACGGCGGCGTGCGCGCCGTGGTCCGGCTCCCGGAGGACCTCCTGACCGAGCAGAGCGTGGAGCCGGCCAAGGCCGCCCCGTCCGTGATCAGCCCGGTGGCAGCGGCCGCCCGCCCGGCGGAGGCCACCCCGCTCACCGCCAACGGTCTGCCCAAGCGGGCCGCCCGCCAGTCGCCCATGTCGATCGTCCGGGTGCCCGCGAGCACGGAGCACGAGGCGCCGTCCGAGGACGACAGCGCGGTGGCCGCAGCACGCATGGCCGCGCTCCAGCAGGGCACGCGTTCCGGTCGTCAGCCCACCGCCGCATACCGTGAGGGGTCCGATCCACAGTGACCACACAAGACCTGTCGTGGATGCTCGAGGACATCGTTTCCAATGTGTCCGGAGCGCGCCACGCGATTCTGCTGTCCGCCGACGGCCTGCGCCGTGGCGCGACCAGTGGCATGAGCGCCGACCTGGCCGACACGATCTCCGCCGCGATGAGCGGGATGCAGTCCCTCAGCCGCGCCACCGCCCGTTTCGCCGGACCCGAGGACAGCCCGAAGTGGCAGCAGACGGTCATTGAGTTCAAGCACGGCTGGATCTTCCTGATCGCAGCGGGCCAGGGGGCCTATCTCGCCGTTGCCGCCGCTCCCGACATCGACATGCAGGAGATCACCTTCCGCATGCACCAATTGGTTTCCAGGTTGGGCAAGGAACTCATGACGCCGCCGCGCGAGATGGCTGACAAACAATGACGGACGAACCGGATCCGGATCTGGATCTGACCGGTGAGTTAGTCAGACCCTATGTGATCACCAACGGGCGCGAACTGCCCTCCGACGAGAAGTTCTCGATGACCACTCTGGTCATGGCCACCGAGGACGCCCCGCAGAGCAGGGTGCTCGCGCCGGAGAGCCAGCACATCCTGGATCTGTGTTCCGGGGGTTTTCTCTCGGTCGTGGAGGTGGCGGGTCACACCGGCCTGCCGCTGGGTGTGGTCCGAATTCTGCTGGCCCAGTTGTCGGAGAGCAGCCTTATCAATACGCGTGCAGCGGTTCCCCTCGCCCAGCGTACCGACAGAAAACTTCTCGAGGATGTACTCAATGGCCTCAAGGACCGTTTCGGAGCGTGATGGCGTGTACGTAGGGTCACAGGTGCACACGCTGGTCAAGGTGCTCGTCGTCGGCCATTTCGGCGTCGGCAAGACGACCTACATCGGCAAGATCTCCGAGATCGAGCCGCTGCGCACCGAAGAAGTCATCACCCAGGCGAGTACGGGTATTGACGACCTTTCGGGCACGCCCGACAAGAAGACGACCACGGTCGCCATGGATTTCGGTCGGCTCACGCTGAGCGACAACCTGGTGCTCTATCTGTTCGGCACACCGGGGCAGGAGCGGTTCAAGGAGCTGTGGGAGGACCTCTCCATCGGCGCCCTGGGCGCCCTTGTCCTGGTCGACCCCAAACGGCTCGGCGAGTCCTTCCCGGTACTGGACCTGATCGAGCAGTACGCCTTGCCGTGTGCCGTCGGCGTGAATCACTTCGAGGGCACCACGCCTTATCCCATCGATGAGGTCCGAGAGGCTTTGAATCTTTCGGAGGAAACTCCCATCGTGCCCTGCGATGTGCGTGACCGGAATTCCGCGGTCCAAGCTCTGATCACGCTCGTGACCTATCTTCAGTCCCGCCTCGATTAGGAGTAGTCCGAATGCCTCAGCACGCCGGAGAACACGAGCCGCCGTCCGGTTGCCCCGTCGCCCATGACCGGACGGCGCTGTACGGTCCCGAGTTCGGCGCCGACCCGGATGCCCACTACGCCTATCTCCGGGGATTCGGGCCGACGGCCCCGGTCGAGATCGCTCCCGGCGTCCCGGTGGAACTGGTCACGAGCTACTCCACCGCTCTGCGGATCCTGCAGAACCCGAGCACCTTCGTGCGGGACTCGCGCCGCTGGCGCGATCTGAACGAGGGTCGGATACCGGCGGACAGCCCGGCGCTGCCCATGATGGCGTACCGGCCCAACGCCCTGTTCTCCGACGGCGCCGCCCACGCCCGGCTGCGCAACGCGGTGACGGACAGTCTGGCGACCGTGGACGAGCACCGTTTGACCCGGCTGGTGCAGCGGGTGGCCGAGTACCTGATCAGCCAGTTCAGCGGCCGGCGGATCGGCAACGCCGACCTGGTGGCGGATTACGCCCAGCAGTTGCCGCTGCTGGTCTACAGCGACCTGTTCGGCTGCCCGGCCGACATCGGCGACCGGATCATCCTCGGTATCTCCGGGATCTTCGAGGGCGCCGACGGCGCCAACGAGATCCTGGGCGGCGCCCTGATGGAGCTGATCGCCCTCAAGCGGCGCCAGCCCGGCGACGACGTGACGTCCCGGATGATGCAGCACCCGTCGAAGCTGACGGACGCCGAGATGGCCAACCAGCTGGTGACGCTGCTGTCCGGCGGCACCGCGCCCATGCAGTCCCTGATCGGCGTCGGCGCCGCCCTCATGCTCGGCGACGACCGGTACATGCAGACGCAGAGTTCGGCCGGCCTGCTGGTCGAGGACGCGGTCAGCGAAGTCCTGTGGAACTACGCCCCGATCGCCAACTACGCCGTGCACTACCCGGTGCACGACGTCGAGGTGGACGGGAAGGTGCTGCGGGCCGACGACCCGGTGGTGATCAGCTTCGCGGCGGCCAACACCGACCCCGCGATGGCCCAGGACCGCTCGCTGACCGGCGGCCGGGCCCACCTGGCCTTCGGCGCCGGGCCGCACGTGTGCCCGGCCAAGGACCCCGCCATGGTGATCGCGGTGACCGCCATCGAGACCCTGCTCAACCGGCTGCCGGACATCGAGCTGCGGATCGACCTCAAGGACCTCAGCTGGGTGCCGGCGCCCTGGAGCCGCTCGCTCATCACTCTCCCGGTGCGCTTCACGCCGAAGGCGCAGTCCGCCCAGCAGCCGCTCGCCGCGGCATCGGGGACGGGCTCGGCGGCGAGAGCGGCGACCCCCGCCCCGCCGGCCAAGAACACCCGCTGGAGCAAGTTCCTCGGCTGGCTCAATGGAGGTGTGTGACGCATACAACTGCTCCCTGATCGGCACCACTGTGTGAGCGTTCAACCAGATGGGTAGGGACGACCAGCCCATCTACTTGATCCCGAGAAGGAGTCTCCGTCGTGGAGCCCGCGATAACTCCGCACATCGACCGGCGTTCAGTGGTATCGATTTTCTCCCGGCTTCGGACATCGAAAGGGCAGACGAATCCCTCCCTGCTTTACGGAGAACTCCGGTCGATGGGCGGTATCGTCCCGGCTCCATGGGGAGGGTATCTCGTCACGTCGTTCGACCTGTGCGACCGTATTCTGCGCAGCAAGGAGTGGGGCGAGCCCGATACGCAGTGGCGCGCGCGCCAGGGGGCGGCGACGCGCTGGAGCGCACCGTCGTCCCAGGAGATGAGCAGGACGCTCGCGGGGCTCAACCCACCCGATCACACCCGGGTACGCCGCTCCGTGGGCAATATGTTCGACCGCGCCGCGCTGCAGACGCTCCGCGCGTCCGTCACCGATATCACCGGCAATCTGGTCGACCGGCTCGGCTCGCACCTGCGGGACGGGGAGGCCGATTTCCATTCGCTGGTCAGCGAGGAACTCCCGGTGCTCGTCATCGGCCGCTGGCTGGGACTGCCGAGTGCCGACTATCCGTATCTGCGGGATTTGACCCACGACCAGGTATTCGCGCAGGAACTGCTCCCCTCGGCCAGTCAGCTCGCTTCTTCGGACGCCGCGACGGAACAGCTCCGGGCGTATTTCATCGCCCTGGTGCGGGAACGGCGCGCGCGTCCGGGCAGCGATCCGGTGTCCGGCTGGATCCGGGTCTGGGACGCATTGGAGGCCGACCGCGACGCGGCGGACGAGGCCGTGTACTTCCTGGCCCTGTTCGTGCTGCTGGCGGCCCTGGAGACGACCTCGACCCTGCTGTCCACCATGATGTGGCTGCTGCTGAAGCACCCGCGGCAGTGGGATTGGCTGCGCGCCCACCCGGAGCATGTGCCGGGCGCGGTGGAGGAGGTGCTGCGCTACGACTCCCCCACCCATGTGATCAGCCGGGTGGCGCGGGCCGACGGCTCGCTGGCCGGCTACGACGTACGCGCGGACGAGATGGTGCACCTCATGGTGGGGGCGGCCAACCAGGATCCGGCCAAGCACCTCGACGCCCACCTGTTCGACGTCCGCCGCAGGGCCAGCCACCTCAGTTTCAGCGGCGGCATCCACTACTGCCTGGGCGCGCCGCTGGCCCGGATGGAGGCCCAGGTGCTGCTGCACGGGCTCCTGAGCCGCCTGCCCCACCTGTCCCTGGCCCGCGAGCCCGTCTGGGCGCCCCGCGTGGCCTTCCGCCGCCTGATGACCCTGCCGATGGCCCGAGCATGAGGTACCTGTGACCACCGACATCACGGAACTCCCGCACAAGGAACTGCGGGTGACCCGTACCGGTCCCGTGCTGCACGCGGAGCTGGACAGCCCCGGCACCGGCAACGCCCTGACCGCCACCACCCTCGACGAACTGCTCGCCCTGCTCGACTCGGTGCGCGACAGCCCCGACATCCGGGTGCTGGTGCTGTCCGGGGCCGGGGCGGACTTCTGCGTGGGCGCCGACCGGGCCGACCTGGCGGCCTCGCTGCAGGCCGACCCGCACGGGGGCGAGCTGCGCGCGCACGCCGACAAGGCGCGGCGGGTGTGCGAGGCGCTGGAGAACAGCCACGCGGTCACCATCGCCCGGCTGCAGGGCAAGGTGATCGGCGCCGGGCTCGGGCTGGCCCTGTTCTGCGACCTGCGGGCCGCGGCGGACACCTGCCGCTTCCGGCTGCCGGAACTGGCCCTCGGCCTGCCCCCGGCCTGGGGCGGCATGCTGCCCCGGCTGCTGGCCGAGGCGGGGGCCGCCAAGGTCCGCGAGCTGATCATGACCGGCGACACCTTCGACGCGGCCGCCGCGGCGGCCCTGTCGATCGTCCACCGGGTGGTGCCCGCCGCGGATCTGGACAGCACCGTCGACGCCTGGGTACGGCCCCTGGTCCGCCGCCCGCCCGAGGCCCTGGTGCTCGCCAAGCTCATGCTCAACGCCTACGGCAAGGCCGGCCGCTTCATGGACGGCACCCTGCTCGACGCCCACCTGTTCTCGACCGCGCTGGCGGCCCGCCGGGACCGCTGACGGCCCGGCCCGGGGCGATCGGGCGAAGACCGGTCCGCTCGGCCATGCGGGTGACAGCCAACAGGGGTAGTTTCCCTCCATGGCCTGGAAACGAACTCTCAACCAATCTCTGACGAAGCTCACCGGGTACGAGGTGCGCCGTCAC
>NZ_FMCH01000270.1 GCF_900091855.1 Streptomyces sp. DvalAA-14 | reverse complement strand
TGCTGGAGCGGACGACGAGATTCGAACTCGCGACCCTCACCTTGGCAAGGTGATGCTCTACCAGCTGAGCCACGTCCGCAGGGCTCGATCACTCTACCCCCGGTCCACCAGCAAGGCTGGACCGGGGAGAGCGACCTGAGCGGGCGACAGGAATTGCACACTGCGCCTCCCCCCTGGAAGGGGGGCGCTCTACTACTGAGCTACGCCCGCATGACCTCCGCTGACCTGGCCTTTCGGCCCTGCCCTCGGCGTGGTCCCCACACTAGCGGAAGGAAGGGGGGAGCTGTCCAATCCGCCGTGGGCCGCCGGGTCGTGGCGCCTTTCCACCCCCGTGGTGGCCTGCGGACCGGCTCCTGGACGTGCCCCGCGCGGTGCCCCCGGCCGGCGCCCCGGCCGGGGGGAGCTCCTCCGCGGCTCGGGCCGCCCGCAGAGCTCAGCCCGCCTTGTTGAAGGCCTCGTAGACCTTCTTCGGGATGCGCCCGCGGGCCGGCACCTCGAAGCCGTTCGACTGCGCCCAGGCGCGCACCGTGGCGGGCGTCGGCGCGATGGGGGTGCGCTTGTAGGCGCGGCCGGAAAGCGTGCGCCGGCGGCCGGCCTCCACGTAGGGGGCGAGTTCTTTGCGCAACCTGTCCGCGTTCTTGGACGAGAGGTCGATCTCGTACCACTGCCCGTCGACGCCGAATGCGATGGTTTCCGCGGCTTCGCCGCCGTCCAGGTCATCGGCGAGTGTGACCAGTACGCGTTGCGCCATAGGGATCGGTCCTTTCTTGCGCCATCGGCCCGTGGGTGCGACGGCGGGGCGGGCGCGGCGCCGCCGCGGGCCGTACCGCACGGCCGCGGGCGAGCCGACCAGTCGGTCTCGACACGTTTCATTTTGTGCGATGTCGCACGGGTGCTGTCACGAAATGGGGCTACGGGGATACCCGATGTCGCAGTTAATTCCCATCGCCGGACCGCCGCAAGCCTTCTCGCACCCGGGACCCTATGTTTTCGGCCCAGGTTTTCCCACGCATTTCGTCAGCCGATACATAAACGTGATCCTCTGATCCTGGTGGGATGGATGGGGCGTCCATCGATATCTACTCGCGTAGATTCCACCACCCGGTACGCTGGGAGAACCTCACGCACCACACCATCGGGAGTGCCAGTGGCACGCGTCGTAGTCGACGTCATGCTCAAGCCGGAGATCCTCGACCCCCAGGGCCAGGCGGTCCAGCGCGCACTGCCGCGGCTGGGCTTCGCCGGGATCTCCGACGTACGACAGGGAAAGCGCTTTGAACTGGAGGTCGAGGGACCGGTCGACGAGGCCGCCCTGGCCCGCATTCGGGAGATGGCGGAAACGTTTCTCGCCAACACCGTGATCGAGGACTTCAATGTAAAGGTGGAGTCGTGACTGCACGCATTGGCGTCGTCACATTCCCGGGAACACTGGACGACCGCGACACCCAGCGCGCCGTGCGGCTGGCCGGCGCCGAAGCCGTACCGCTGTGGCACCGCGACAAGGATCTGAAGCAGGTCGACGCCGTGGTTCTGCCCGGCGGGTTCAGTTACGGCGACTATCTGCGGGCCGGCGCGATCTCCCGTTTCTCCCCGGTCATGGCGACGATCATCGGGCAGGCCGAGGCCGGAATGCCGGTTCTGGGTATTTGCAACGGTTTCCAGGTGCTGACCGAGGCGCATCTGCTGCCCGGCGCCATGCTCCGCAACAACGACCTGCACTTCGTGTGCCGCGACCAGAAACTGCGGGTCGAAACCAGCGGGACCGCCTGGACCGCCGACTTCCGGGCCGGCCAGGAGATCTCCATCCCGCTGAAGAACATCGACGGCCGCTACACCGCCGACGAGCACACCCTGGACGAGCTGGAGGCCGAGGGCCGGGTGGTCTTCCGCTACGCCGACCGGGGCGCGGCCGCCGACGGCTACGGCAACCCGAACGGCTCGTTGCGCGACATCGCCGGCATCACCAACGCGGCCGGCAACGTCGTCGGCCTGATGCCGCACCCCGAGCACGCGGTCGAGTCGCTGATCGGCACCGGCCGCAGCGACGGCCTGGGGTTCTTCACCTCGGTACTCAAGAAGCTGGTCAACGCATGACTCTCGACACGGTGAAGCACGCCGAGCAGTCCCCGGAGGCGGCGCAGCCCTGGAAGGACCTCGGCCTCAAGCAGGACGAGTACGAGCGCATCCGGGAGATCCTGGGCCGCCGCCCGACCGGCGCCGAGCTGGCGATGTACTCCGTCATGTGGTCCGAGCACTGCTCGTACAAGTCGAGCAAGGTGCACCTGAAGCAGTTCGGCGAGAAGGCCCCGCAGACCGACGCGCTGCTGGTCGGCATCGGGGAGAACGCGGGCGTGGTCGATGTCGGCCAGGGCTACGCGGTCACCTTCAAGATCGAGTCGCACAACCACCCCTCGTACATCGAGCCGTATCAGGGGGCGGCCACCGGGGTCGGCGGCATCGTCCGCGACATCCTGGCGATGGGCGCCCGGCCGGTCGCGGTGATGGACCCACTGCGCTTCGGCGCGGCCGATCACCCCGACACCAAGCGGGTGCTGCCCGGTGTGGTCGCGGGCGTCGGCGGCTACGGCAACTGCCTGGGGCTGCCCAACATCGGCGGCGAGGTGGTCTTCGACCCCTGCTACCAGGGCAACCCGCTGGTCAACGCGCTGTGTGTGGGCGTGATGAGGCACGAGGACATCCACCTGGCCAAGGCGTCCGGCGCCGGCAACAAGGTGATCCTCTACGGCGCGCGGACCGGCGGCGACGGCATCGGCGGTGTCTCGGTGCTGGCGTCGGAGACCTTCGACGCGACCGGGCCCTCGCGGCGCCCGGCGGTCCAGGTCGGCGACCCGTTCCAGGAGAAGCTGCTGATCGAGTGCACCCTGGAGCTCTTCCGGGAGAAGCTGGTGACCGGTATCCAGGACCTCGGCGGCGCGGGCCTGTCCTGTGCCACCTCCGAGCTGGCCTCGGCCGGTTCCGGCGGGATGCGGGTCGAGCTGGACAGCGTGCCGCTGCGTGACGCGACGCTCTCGCCGGAGGAGATCCTCATGAGCGAGTCGCAGGAGCGGATGTGCGCGATCGTCGAGCCCGGCAAGGTGGACCGCTTCCTGGAGATCTGCGAGAAGTGGGACGTCATCGCCACCGTCATCGGTGAGGTGACGGACGGGACCCGGCTGGAGATCTTCTGGCACGGTGAGCAGATCGTGGACGTTCCGCCGCGCTCGGTCGCCCACGAGGGCCCCACCTACGAGCGTCCGTACGCCCGCCCGGACTGGCAGGACGCGCTGCAGGCCGACGACGCGGGCAAGCTGCCGCGGCCCGCGTCGGGCGCCGAGCTGCGCGAGCAGGTGCTGGCGGTGGTGGCCTCGCCGAACCAGGCGTCCAAGGCGTGGATCACCGGACAGTACGACCGGTTCGTGCAGGGCAACACGGTGCTGGCGCAGCCCGAGGACTCCGGGATGATCCGCATCGACGAGGAGACCGACCTCGGGGTGGCGATCGCCACCGACGGCAACGGCCGGTTCGCCAAGCTCGACCCGTACGCCGGCGCGCAGCTGGCGCTGGCCGAGGCGTACCGCAATGTGGCCGCCACCGGTGCGAAGCCGCTGGCGATCTCCGACTGCCTCAACTTCGGCTCGCCGGAGGACCCGGCGGTGATGTGGCAGTTCGCGGAGGCCACCCGCGGCCTGGCCGACGGCTGCCTGGCGCTGGGCACCCCGGTGACCGGCGGCAATGTCTCGCTGTACAACCAGACCGGCGAGGCGGCGATCCACCCGACCCCGGTGGTCGCGGTGCTCGGCGTGATCGACGACGTGAACCGCCGTACCCCGATGGCCTTCACCGATGAAGGCCACCTGATCTACCTGCTCGGTGACACCCGCGAGGAGTTCGGCGGTTCGGCCTGGTCCCAGGTCGTCCACGACCACCTCGGCGGGCTGCCGCCGGCCGTGGACCTGGACCGGGAGAAGCTGCTCGGCGAGATCCTGATCTCCGCCTCCCGCGACGGCATGATCGACGCCGCCCACGACCTGTCCGACGGCGGCCTGATCCAGGCGGTCACCGAGTCCTGCCTGCGCGGCGGCCTCGGCGCGCGCCTGGTGGTGCCGGACGGGGTGGACGCCTTCACCTTCCTGCTGTCCGAGTCGGCCGGCCGCGCGGTGGTCGCGGTGCCGCGCTCGGAGGAGCTGCGCTTCACCGACATGTGCGGCGCGCGCGGCCTGCCGGTCACCCGGATCGGTGTGATCGACGGCGAAGCGGTCGAGGTGCAGGGCGAGTTCAGCATCCCGCTGACGGAGCTGCGCGACGCCCACGAGGCGACGATCCCGGCCCTGCTGGCCTGATCCGCGCCCCCTCGCGACAGCTGACGGCGCCCCCGGACGACGGTCCGGGGGCGCCGTCGTGTGTCCGGAACCGCCGGGGCGGAAGGGCTCGTCCTCGGTAACGGGGGGTGCCGGATGGGGATCGACGGGGTGCTGCTGGGGGTGGGCGGCGGTTTCGGCGCGCTGGCGCTGCTCGGGTACGGGCGGGCGTTCGCGGGGGTGAGCCGGGCGCGGCGCGCGGTGCGGGTGCCGGCCCGGGTGGTGCGGGTGGAGCGGCTGCCGGAGTCCGGTGCGCAGTCCTCGCACGGCATTCCGGTGGTCGTCGGCTTCACGGACCCGGACACCGGGCGGGAGTACGCGCTTCCGGCGGCGGGCGGCCGGCGCGGCACGCTGGACGCCGCCTGGGAGGGGCGGCAGGTCGAGGTGCGCTTCCCGCCGGGGAAGCCGGACCGCTTCCGGCTGCGGGAGCTGTCCGCCGGGCCGCGGCGGGGTCTGGCGGCGCCCACGGCCGCCCTGGTCCCCGCGTAC
>NZ_FMCH01000611.1 GCF_900091855.1 Streptomyces sp. DvalAA-14 | reverse complement strand
CCGGTTGCGTCTGTGGAAGTGGTGTAGCGGGTTGGACCTGATCCGGGGGTTTGCTCCGGCGTCCGGGTTGGTGCCCGCATAGAGAGACGGCCACCGGCTGATCTTCGAAGTGTCGAAGCCTCGAAGGAGATCAGCACGATGACCGCACCTGACAGTCTGCCCCTGCACGCCCTGACCGAGGACAACCTCGCCACGGCGAGTCCCGACCTGCTGCGCGCGATGGTCAAAACGTTCACCGACGCCCTGATGTCCGCCGAAGCGGACGCGATCTGCAATGCGGAGTACGGGCAGGTCAGCGACGAACGCGTCAACCACCGCAACGGCTACCGCCCGCGCGAGTGGGACACCCGCGCCGGCACCGTCGAGCTCGCGATCCCGAAGCTGCGGACCGGCAGCTACTTCCCGGCCTGGCTGCTGGAACGCCGCCGCCGGGCCGAGCAGGCCCTCATCAGCGTGGTCGCCACCGCCTACCTCTTGGGCGTCAGCACCCGCCGGGTGGAAAAGCTCGCGCAGTCCCTCGGCGTCACCCAGCTGTCGAAGTCACAGGTCAGCGCCATGGCCAAGCACCTGGACGAGCAGGTCACAGCGTTCCGCAACCGTCCGCTCGACGCCGGACCGTATGCCTTCGCCTGGGTCGACGCTCTCACCCAGAAGGTCCGCGAAGGCGGCCGGATCGTCAATGTCCACGCGCTGGTCGCAGTCGGCGTCAACGCCGACGGGCACCGCGAGATCCTCGGCATCGACGTCGCCACCGCCGAGGACGGCGCCGGCTGGCTGGCCTTCCTGCGCTCACTGACCGCCCGCGGCCTTTCCGGAGTCCAGCTCGTCGTCTCCGACGCCCACACCGGCCTGGTGGCCGCCATCGGAGCCGTCCTGCCCGGCGCATCCTGGCAGCGCTGCCGCACCCACTACGCAAGGAACCTGCTCAGCCAGGTCCCGAAGTCCGCCCAGCCGTGGGTGGCGACCCTGCTGCGGACGGTCTTCGAACAGCCCGACGCCGACGCTGTCCACGCCCAGATGCGGCACGTCCTGGACGCGTTGGAGGCGAAGTTTCCCAAGGCCGCCGAACACCTCGACACCGCCCAGGCAGACCTGCTGGCCTTCACGGCGTTCCCCCGCGAGATCTGGCGGCAGATCTGGTCGAACAACCCCCAGGAGCGGCTCAACAAGGAGATCCGCCGCCGCACCGACGTCGTCGGGATCTTCCCCGACCGCACCGCCCTGATCCGCCTGGTCGGCGCCGTCCTGGCCGAGCAGAACGACGAATGGACGGAAGCCCGCCGCTACATGAGCCGGGAACTGCTTGCCAGGACCAGCCACCCGATCGAGTCAGAAAACGACGAGACCACCCTGCCCACCCAACTCACCGCATAACCTCACAACAAGATCACCGAGTGGCCGTCGATACACCACTCCAGCGGACGTGACC
>NZ_FMCH01000268.1 GCF_900091855.1 Streptomyces sp. DvalAA-14 | reverse complement strand
CCCCGGGCGCCCCCGCCGCGGCAGCCCCCGGCGGCCCCGCACAGACCCCCGCGCATACTTCGGTACGGATCCACCCACGCAAGGAGCAGGTGAGCGATGACATCGTCTGACGCGACGCCGGAGGCCGGCGCCGCCTCGGTAGCGGGCGAGCAGCCCAAGGGCTTCGACCTGGCGACGCTGCTCGCCCAACGCGGCGGTGAGCGCTACGACCTGTACACCAAGCACCTCAACCACCAGCTGCCGCGCATGCTGCACACCATCGGCTTCGACAAGTACTACGAGCGGGCCGAGGGCGCCCACTTCTGGGACGCCGAGGGCAACGACTACCTCGACATGCTGGCCGGATTCGGCGTGATGGGCCTGGGCCGGCACCACCCGGTGGTCCGCAAGGCGCTGCACGACGTCCTGGACGCCGGACTGGCCGACCTCACCCGTTTCGACTGCCAGCCGCTGCCCGGCCTGCTCGCCGAGAAGCTGCTGGCGTACACCCCGCACCTGGACCGGGTCTTCTTCGGCAACAGCGGCACCGAAGCCGTCGAGACCGCGCTGAAGTTCGCCCGCTACGCCACCGGCAAGCCCCGGGTGCTGTACTGCACCCACGCCTTCCACGGCCTGACCACCGGCTCGCTCTCGGTCAACGGCGAGGGCGGCTTCCGGGACGGCTTCGCCCCGCTGCTGCCGGACACCGCGATCGAGATGGGCGATCTGGACGCGCTGGCCAGGGAGTTGAAGCGCGGCGACGTGGCGGCCCTGATCGTGGAGCCGATCCAGGGCAAGGGCGTCTACCTGTCCCCGCCCGGCTATCTGCGCGCCGCCCAGGAACTGCTGCGCAAGCACAAGGCGCTGCTGATCGCCGACGAGGTGCAGAGCGGCCTCGGCCGCACCGGCGCCTTCTACGCCTACCAGCACGACGAGGGCGTCGAGCCGGACCTGGTGTGCGTCGCCAAGTCGCTGTCCGGCGGCTATGTCCCGATCAGTGCCACGCTCGGCAAGGACTGGATCTTCAAGAAGGTCTACTCCTCGATGGACCGGGTGCTGGTGCACTCCGCCAGCTTCGGCTCCAACGCCCAGGCGATGGCGGCGGGTCTGGCCACCTTGTCGGTGATGGACGACGAGAAGGTGGTGGACAACGCCCGCCGCACCGGTGACCTGCTGCGCGAGCGGCTGGCCGCCCTCACCGACCGCTACGAGCTGCTCAAGGAGGTGCGCGGCCGGGGCCTGATGATCGGCATCGAGTTCGGCCGCCCCAAGTCGCTGGGTCTGCGCAGCCGCTGGACGATGCTGCAGACGGCCCGCAAGGGCCTGTTCGCGCAGATGGTGGTGGTCCCGCTGCTCCAGCGGCACCGCATCCTCACCCAGGTCTCCGGCGACCACCTGGAGGTCATCAAGCTGATCCCGCCGCTGATCGTCGACGAGGCGGACGTGGACCGTTTCGTGGCCGCCTTCACCGAGGTGATGGACGACGCGCACGGCGGCGGCGGACTGATGTGGGACTTCGGGCGGACCCTGGTCAAGCAGGCCGTCGCCAACCGGTAGCGCCGGCGCGGCGGTCGGCGCGGCGCGGCTCAGGCGGCTCAGGTGCGGCTCAGTCGGTGAGCAGCCGCTCCTTGAGCCGCTCGCGCCGCTCCGGCGTCAGCCCGAGGCCCTCCTCCAGGTAGCGGTCCACCGTGCCCCACCGCTCGTCGATGGTGTCGAACGCGGTGCGCAGGTACTCCAGCCGCGCCTCGAACAGCGATCGGAGCAGTTCACGGATGGCCGGGTCGATGGCGGCGCCGGTGCTGCCGTCCCCGCGGACCACCTTGTAGCGGTGGCTGCGGGCGTTGCTCTTCAGGTAGTCGGCCTCGATCGCGGACCGCTGCACGCCGAGCGCCAGCAGGATGATCGCGATGGAGGTGCCGGCCCGGTCCTTGCCGGCCGCGCAGTGCAGCAGCGCCGGGATGGCCGGGTTCTCCGGCTCGGTGAGCAGCGCGAGCATCCGGGCGTGCTCGCCGGTGCGCTCCAGGATGAGCTTGCGGTAGGCGTCCGCCATCCGGGCCTCGCCCTTGCCGTCGCCCAGCAGCTCGTGCAGCGAGGCCACGTCGCCCACCCGGACGATGTGCCAGAAGCCGGCCCCCTCGGCCGGATCGCTCAGCGGCATGTTGAGGTTGCGGGTGCCGGCCAGCACCGTGTCCGGGCCCTCCAGCGCGATGTCGTCGCCGTTGCGGAAGTCGAAAACGGTGTGCAGGCCGAGCCCGCCGAGGAAGGCGGCGTCCTCCTCGGTGGCGTGCGCGAGGTGGCCGCTGCGGAAGAGCACCCCGTGCCGCACCCGCCGCCCGTCCGCCGTCGGCAGCCCCCCGACATCGCGGAAATTGCGGACGCCGGCCAGCTCGGGCTCGCCTTCGAGCTCGCCTTCCGGCTCGGCTCCGGTCGGGGCGGACTGCCGTGCTTCCTGCGTCACCGGCGCTCCTCGTTCATCGCTTACGGCTCATGCTGGGGCACTGGCGACGATACGGCAGCGCGGTGACGACGTACCGACCGGTATGTGGCCGTTGGACTTATTCCGACTGTACCCGTTTGACCTGGTGGGATGAATCACCTCGTATCGGGGGGCCCTGACGGTCGCGCAGACGGCGCCCGAAGGGGAAAATGGTGCGACGTGGCTGACGATGCGCACACGGACAGCGAAGGCGCGATCGGGTCGTACACCGCGGTGGGGGACAGCTTCACCGAGGGCGTGGGCGATCCGGGTCCCGACGGTGCCTGGATCGGCTGGGCCGACCGGCTCGCGGTCCTGCTCGCCGAGCGGAGCGCCCGGGCGGCGCCGCCCGGCGGCTTCCGCTACGCCAACCTCGCGGTGCGCGGGAAGCTGCTCGACCAGATCGTGGCGGAGCAGGTGCCGCGGGCCAGGGAACTCGCGCCCGACCTGGTGACCTTCTGCGCCGGCGGCAACGACATCCTGCGGCCGGGCTCCGACCCCGACGCCATCGCCGACCGCTTCGAGGCCGCGGTGGCCGACCTCGGCTCGGCGGTCGGCACCGTCCTGGTCTGCACGGGCTTCGACACCCGGGGTGTGCCGGTGCTGCGCCACCTGCGCGGCAAGATCGCCACGTACACCGCCCACGTACGGGCCATCGCCGACCGCCACGGCTGCCCGGTGCTCGACCTGTGGTCCCTGCGCTCGGTGCAGGACCGCCGGGCCTGGAGCGCCGACCGGCTGCACCTGTCGTCCGAGGGGCACACCCGGGTCGCGCTGCGCGCCGCCCAGGTGCTGGGTCTGGACGGGGCGGGCGACCCGGACCAGCCGTGGCCGCTGCAGCCGCAGCGGCTGCCGTCGCAGGTCCGCCGGGACAACATCGTGTGGGCCCGCGAGTACCTGGTGCCCTGGATCGGCCGCCGGCTGCGCGGCGCGTCCTCCGGCGACGAGGTCACCGCCAAGCGACCGGACCTGCTGCCGCTGTAGGGAGCGGGCCCGAGCCGGCGGGCGGGCCCGTGCGGCGGGGCCGCCGACCGCGCGGGCCGGGGGCGTCAGCCGGGGAAGTCTACGGGCGCGTGGTGCGCGGCCAGTTCGGCCCACACCACGCGCCCGGCGCCGCCGTCTGCCGGGTCCGATCCCCAGGCCAGCGAGAGCACGCTCACGAGGAGCAGCCCCCGCCCGCCTTCCTCGTCGGCTTCGGCGGCACAAGGCTCGGGGACCCCGGTTCCCCTGCCCTGGTCGGTGACTTCCAGCCGGACGACCGCACCCGACTCCTGCAGTACGCAGGTGATCTTCTCGCTGTCGGTGTGCCGTACGGCGTTGGTGAACAGTTCCGTGATCACCAGACTGGCGTCGTCGCACAACTCCAGGTCCGCGCCCCACTCGCCCAGGCGCGTACGGACCCGCCCACGGGCGTCCGCCACGGACGCGCTCGTCGCGGGCAGCCGGAACACGTCGCGGCGGCAGGGATCGCCGACACCGTCCCGGCTCGGGTGCCGAACGGCATCAAGTGAAGGAACCACGCCGCAACTATGGGGCCCGTGACGGACACATGGCAAGGTTCCTATCTGTAATTTACAGAATCGCCTGAACACGCTGTCGCGTGGCGCTGACGACATGACACACTGCTGGACAGTCAAAGAAGTTGGAGGATGAGTCGTGATGGACCCGCGGCCGGGTGGTGCTCCGACCGTCCTGCGCATGGTGCTCGGAAAACGCCTCCAGGACCTCCGGGAGCAGGCGGGGCTCAGTTACGAGGAAGCCGGGCGCGCTCTCGATGTGACCCACGCCACCATCCGCCGGATGGAAAAGGCGGAAGTCGGGCTGAAGCTCCCGTACGTCGAAAAGCTGCTCACCACCTACGGCATCACCTCCCCCGAGGAGATCGGCGGCTTTCTCGCGCTCGCCCGCGAGGCCAACCGCCCCGGCTGGTGGCACAGCTTCCGCGATGTGCTGCCCGACTGGTTCAGCGCCTTCGTCAGCCTGGAGGGCGAAGCCACCGTCATCCGCGCCTACGAGCCGCACTACGTCCCCGGCCTGCTCCAGACGCCCGACTAC
The DNA here is from genome assembly GCF_900091855.1 of Streptomyces sp. DvalAA-14. GTDB lineage: Bacteria > Actinomycetota > Actinomycetes > Streptomycetales > Streptomycetaceae > Actinacidiphila. The sequence continues at coordinate 1,607 of NZ_FMCH01000268.1, read as the reverse complement.
GCCCGCGCCGTGCTGCGGGCCGGGCTGCCGCACGCCGCCGGCGACGAGATCGACCGGCTGGTCACCCTGCGCACCGAGCGCCAGGCGCTGCTGCTGCGCCGCGAGAACCCGCCCCTGCTGTGGGTCGTGATGGACGAGACCGTGCTGCGCCGCCCGATCGGCGGCCGGGCGGTCATGCGCGACCAGATAGGCGCCCTGATGGACGCCACCGAACAGGCCAACGTACGGCTGCAGGTGATCCCGTTCACCGCGGGCCCGCACCCGGCGATGTACGGGCCCTTCCACATCTTCCGGTTCCAGCTCCAGGAGATCCCCGACATCGCGTACGCCGAGAGCCTGGTCGGCGGCGTCTATTTCGATGAGCGGGACGACGTGTCCACCTTCCTGGAAGCACTCGACCGGATGTGCGCGCAGGCAGCGCCGGCACAGAGCACCAAAGCCATCCTCGATGGCATGCGCAAGGAGATCTGAACCATGGATCGCACCACCAACGACCGCGGGGACGCCGCCATATACAGCGGCGGCTACGCGTACGAAGACTTGTACGAAGCTGTTCACGACGGTGTCTACAACGGAATGCCGGCCACCGAACTCGGTGCCGACGGCTGGCGCAAGCCCTGGAGCGGCGGCAACGGCGGGTCCTGCGTCGAGGCCAAGCGGCTCAACGACGGCCGGGTGGCGCTGCGGCAGTCCACCGACCCCCACGGCCCGGCGCTGATCTACACCAACCACGAGATCGCCACGTTCATCCTGGGGGCCAAGGCCGGCGACGCGGACTTCCTGCTGTCATGACCGCCCACCCCGTGCCGCGGCGGCACGACACGCAGCGCGGGCCGCACGGCCCCCACCGGCGCCCCGAAGCCGGCCCGCGCCACGAACGCGACCAGCACCAGGTACCGATGAAGCGGAGGACGGCGTGACCGACCAGGGATTCCCCGTCGAGGAGATCGACACCAGCAGGCCGCACCCGGCCCGCATGTACGACTACTTCCTCGGCGGCCGGGACAACTACGAGGTGGACCGCGAGGCCGCGATGCGGGTGCTCGACGTCGCCCCGGAGGTGCCGGCCAGCGCCCGCGCCAACCGCGACTTCATGGGCCGCGCGGTGCGCTTCCTGGTCGGGAGCGGCATCCGGCAGATCATCGACATCGGCACCGGCATCCCCACCTCGCCCAACACCCACGAACTCGCCCACGCGGTGTCCCCGGACGTCCGCGTCGCCTATATCGACAACGACCCCATCGTGGCCACCCACGCCGGCGCCCGGCTCACCGGGACCGGCAACACCGGCTTCTTCCTCGGCGACATGCGCGAGCCGCGCAGCATCCTGGAGCACCCCACCATCGGCAAGCTGATCGACTTCGACCAGCCGGTGGCCCTGATGCTGGTGTCGGTCCTGCACTTCGTCCGGGACGACGAGGACCCGGTGGGCATGATCGCCGCCTACCGCGACGCCCTGCCGGCCGGCAGCCTGCTGGTGCTCTCGCACGCCACCGGCGACTTCCACCTGGACCACGTGGACGACGTGCTGGAGGTCTACAAGAGGCCTCCGCCAGCCTCACCGCGCGCAGCCACGCCGAGGTACTGGCCCTCTTCGACGGCTTCGA
>NZ_FMCH01000003.1 GCF_900091855.1 Streptomyces sp. DvalAA-14 | reverse complement strand
CACGTACTGCCTGTCCATCCTGTGCGAGCACGACGCCGCCGCCGCGGCCCTCGGCGAGGTGCTGGCACTCGCCGAACGCCAGCGGGCCAAGCTGCGCGATCCGGCCCTGCGGCGCCCCTGGCTGTACGCCCTGGCCCGCTGGGCCTGCCTGCGCCGGCTCGCCGCCGGCCCGGCCGCCGTGCCGTCCGCCTCCGAGGCGGTGACCGAGCAGCGCGCCGCCCAACTGGCCCTGCTGGCCTGGCCCGAAGCGGCCGGCACCACCCCGGAGCAGCGCGAGGCGCTGGAACTGGCGGTGCGCCACCAGTTGACCGCCCGCGAAGTCGCCCACGTGCTCGGCCTCGACGCCGAAGCGACCCGTTCGCTGCTGGCCCAGGCCGCCTGCGAGGTCGAGCGGACCCGTACGGCGCTGGCGGTGGTGGACACCGGCCACTGCCCGGCGGTGGCCCAACTCGCCGGCGACGCCCGGGTGCTGCTCGGTACGGCGCTGCGCGGCGAGTTGGTGCGGCATGTCGACGACTGCGCGGTGTGCCGGCGTACCGCCGAGCGCGTGGTGGCGGACGGCCCCTGGCCGGGCGCGGCCGGCTCCGCGGACGCCGCCGACAGCACGGCGGTGCTGGCCCTGGTCGAGGCGCCCCGCTCGGCGGCCTACGCCGCGCTGCTCTACGCCATGGACGCCGGGCTCGGCCGGGCCCGTGACGCGACACCCCGCTACGACCGGCGCGGCTTTCCGCTGGACCTCAAGGACCGGGCGGCCCGGCGGGCGCAGTTGCGGCACCGGGCGGTGACGGGCGCGGTGGTCGCGGCGGTGGTCGCCGCACCCGTGCTCGCCGTGTGGGCCGCCTACCAGGCGGCGCCGCTCGGCGAAGGCCACGCCTCCGACCGGGCGACGAGCGAGCCGGACGGGTTGGACGGGGTGCCGTACGAGAAGGCGGGCAGTTCTCAGCCTTCGGCGCGCCCGGTCGCGCCCGGCGCGGTCTCCGGGGCGCCCGCGATCACCGCCCCGACGGCCACCACGGTCGCCGTCTCCTCGCCCGGCGCCGCGCCGCCCACCGACGGGTCGGGGTATTTGACGGTCTCCGCCCGGGCGGGCACGGAGCGCACGCTGGTCGTGCTGACCGCGGGCGGCGCCACCCCGGTGCGGTGGGAGGCGTCCACACCGGCCTACTGGCTCCAGCTCTCGGCCCGCGGCGGCACCCTGCAGCCGGGCCGGTCGGTCACCATCGTCATCACGGTGGACCGCACCCTGGAACCGCAGGGCTCCTGGGACGCCCGGATCGGCTTCGCCCCGGGGCACGCGGCGGTCATCCTGCGCGGCTCCTCGCCCCGGTCCGCCCCACCGCCCCCGCCCACCTCGTC
>NZ_FMCH01000264.1 GCF_900091855.1 Streptomyces sp. DvalAA-14 | reverse complement strand
GTCGCTCCTGTCGCACCGGCCGCACCGGCCGGCAGCGGCGGCTCGGCGACGAAGATGACGTCCACGTCGGAGACGTAGTTCAGCTCGTGGCCGCCGGCCTTCCCCATGGCGATCACGGCGAGCCGGCAGGCGGCGGCGTCCGCCGGCTGCTCCGCGGCGGCGATCGACAGGGCCGCGCGCAAGGTGGCGGTGGCGAGGTCGGCCAACTCCGCGGCGGTACGCACCAGGTCGCTGGTCCCGCACACGTCCCGGGCGGCCACCCCGAGCAGGCAGCGGCGGTAGGCGGCGCGCAGCTTGTCGGGGGTGTCGGCGGCGGCCAGCCCGCGCTCGAACTCCCGGACGCCGGCCCGCAGGTCGGCGGACTCGTAGGTGACCAGGGCGTGCCAGTCGGCGGGGTGGCGGGCCAAGTGGTCGCCGAGCGCCTCCGACGCGCCCAGCACGCCGAGCAGCCGGTCCCGCAGCGGTTTGCCGGTGACGAGGGTGTCCAGCAGGGCCCGCCGCTCCCCCGGCTCCAGCGCCTCGGTCAGCCGGACCAGCCCGCGCAGCGCCTGATCGGGGTCGGCGGTGGCCGCCAGCGCGTCCAGCAGTACGGGGTCGGCGCGCACCCCGCTGAGCACCTCGGCCTCCAACAGGCGCTCGGCGGCGCCCGGATCGGTGAAGCCGTGCCGCAGCAGCCTGCTGAACGTACTGCTGCGGCGTCCCTGCATCAGCCCTCCCGGCGGTTCCCGGCGTGGTCAAGCGCTGGCGTGATCGGGCGCCGCGTCGGTCGACCCTGGCGTGGCCGGCCGCTCGGCGTGATCAAGCATTCCGCCCGAGCGTAACGCCCGCTCCCTGGTGTGTGCCCCGCTCATCGCCAACAGCCGGATACCGGGAACGTTCGTTCAGCGTTCACCCGGGACGATCTCCCGCGCCGGGGAGCGGAACCCTACTTTTGGCATGCTCACCGCACACCCCCGTTTCCGCGCTTTCCGTACCGGAGGTAACCCGTGCCCGGGTGGACCCTGCCCCGCCGCAGTCGCACCGCAGTCCTGTCCGCCGTCGGCCTCGTCGCCGCTTCTGCCGGCCTGTGGGTCGGCCTCGGCGGCAACGCGCAGGCGGCCGGCGCCGTGCCGACGCCCGACCACACACTGGTGGTCGTCATGGAGAACCACGCCTACAGCCAGGTCATCGGCAGCTCCAGCGCCCCCTACATCAACTCGCTCGCCACCGGCGGCGCCAACCTGACCCAGAACCACGGCATCACGCACCCGAGCCAGCCGAACTACTACGCCCTGTTCTCCGGCTCCACCCAGGGCATCACCTCCGACGCGTGCGTCAAGATCGGCTTCAGCTCGGCCGCCAACCTCGGCTCCGAGGTGACCGCCGCCGGCAAGACGTGGGGCAGCTACAACGAGACCCTGCCCAGCCAGGGCTCCACCGTCTGCACCAGCGGCAACTACGCCCAGAAGCACAACCCCTGGTTCGGCTTCAGCAACGTGCCGGCCTCCTCCGCGAAGACCTTCGCGCAGTTCCCCACCGACTACACCACGCTGCCGAAGATGGCCTTCGTCACCCCGAACCTGTGCAGCGACATGCACGACTGCTCGGTCGCCTCCGGTGACACCTGGATCAAGAACAACCTCAGCGCGTACGCCACCTGGGCGAAGACCCACAACAGCCTGCTCGTCGTCACCTTCGACGAGGACAACTCGCAAAGCGGCAACCGCATCCCGACCGTCCTGTACGGCCAGCCGGTCAAGGCGGGCAGCTCCAACGGCACCACCTACAACCACTACAACCTGCTGCGCACCCTGGAAGACCTGGTGGGCACCTCCACGCACGCCGGCCAGGCCGCGTCGGCCTCGGACATCACCGGTATCTGGAACTGACGGAATGTACGTCAGCGACAGCCGCGGCAGCACGCCCGCGGTGACCGCGCCGACCGCCCGGGGCAGATTCCCCGGGCGGTCGGTCGTGCCGGTCACCAAGGCGGTCACCGGCACCGTCTTCGCGCTGGGCGCGGTCAGCCTGATCACCGACGTCTCGTCGGAGATGGTGACCGCGGTGCTGCCCCTCTACCTGGTCACCGGGCTGGGCCTGTCCCCGCTCGGCTTCGGTCTGCTCGACGGCGTCTACAACGGCTTCAGCGCGCTGGTCCGGCTGGTCGGCGGCCACCTCGCCGACCGAGGCGGGCGGCACAAGCCGGTGGCGGCCTTCGGCTACGGCCTGTCCGCCCTGTGCAAGCCGCTGCTGCTGCTCGCGCACACCCTGCCGCTGATCGGCGCGGTGCTGGCCCTGGACCGCACCGGCAAGGGGCTGCGGACCGCGCCCCGGGACGCGATGATCTCGCTGTCTTCCTCGCCGGAGAACCGTGGCCGGGCGTTCGGGGTACACCGGGCGATGGACACCACGGGGGCGCTGCTGGGCCCGCTGGTCGCCTTCCTGATCCTGCGGCAGGCGGCCGAGGGCTACGACGCGGTGTTCACGGTCAGCTTCTGCGTGGCGATGATCGGCGTGGTCGTCCTGCTGCTGTTCGTCCCCTCCCGGGCGGCGGAGCTGGGGCCGGCCCCCCAGGACGCCGACCGTCCCTCGCTGCGCGCCGCGGTGGCGCTGCTGGGCCGGCGCGAGCTGCGGAACCTCTCGCTGTGCGCGGTGGCCCTGGGCCTGGCCACCGTCAGCGACTCCTTCGTCTACCTGATGCTCCAGCGGCGCTTCGGGGTGCCCGACCGGTGGTTCGCGCTGCTGCCGCTGGGCACCGCGGCCGCCTTCCTGCTGCTGGCGGTCCCGCTGGGCCGCTGGGCGGACCGGATCGGCCGCTGGCAGGTCTTCGTCGGCGGGCACGTGGCACTGCTGGGCGCGTACGCGCTGCTGCTCACCCGGGTGCACTCCGGCCTGCTGCCGTACGCGGTACTGGCGCTGCACGGCGCCTTCTACGCGGCCACCGACGGGGTGCTGATGGCGGCGGCGACAGGTTCCGTACCGGCGGCCCTGCGGTCCAGCGGGCTGGCGCTGGTGCAGACCGGGCAGGCCGGCGCCCGCTTCTTCTGCTCGCTGGCCTTCGGCGCGGCCTGGACGGCGTGGGGCGACCGCTCGGCGCTGGCCGGGGCGGCGGTGGCGCTGCTGGTGAGCGTGTCCCTCTCGGTCGGGCTGCGTCCTGCGCGGGGGCCCGCCGATCTTCCCCAGGAGGCGGTATGACCGAGCTGTCGCCGGCCGCGGCGATGACCACCCGGAGCAAGCTGATGGTGCTGCTGGCCTGCGTGGTGGTGCTGGCCTGCGTGGCCGGGGTGGCCGTCTGGCGCGCGGCCGACCGGGCCGACCGCAAGAACCAGGTCCAGGCGGGCGGGCCGGCGGTGCACGCGGGCCCGGTCTCGCTCGCCCCGGACGCTCCCCGGCAGATCGTCTTCCGCTCCATGGTGTGGGGCCCGCACCGCGACGAGTTGGCGAGCGTCCCCGCCGCCGACCCGAACGGCCCGCGCACCGCCTCCGGCATCAAGTGCCTGCGCTTCTACGCGGCCGGCGGCACCGGGATCTGCCTGCAGGCCGAGCGCGGCGCGGTCAACGACAGCTACCGGGCGATCGTCCTGGACTCCCGGCTGCACGAGACCCGCCAGGTGGACCTGGCCGGCATCCCCACCCGGGCCCGCGTCTCCCCCAGCGGCCGGATGGTCGCCTGGACGGTCTTCGTCGGCGGCGACTCCTACGCCGGCACCAACTTCTCCACCCGCGCCTCCATCCTCGACACCCGCACCGGGGCCCTGCAGTCCACCCTGGAGGACTACACCGTGACCCGCGACGGCAAGGTGATCCACGCGGCGGACGTGAACTTCTGGGGTGTCACCTTCATCGACGACGACCACTTCTACGCCACCCTGGCCACCGGCGGAAAGACCTATCTGATCCGCGGCCAGGTCTCCACCCGGACCGCCACCACCGTGCGCACCAACGTCGAGTGCCCGTCCCTGTCCCCCGACGGCACCCGCATCGCCTTCAAAAAACGCGTCCCGGGCCTGTCCCCCGACGCCCCCTGGCGGCTGTACGTCCTGGACCTGTCCACCCTGCGCGACCACCCCACCGCCGAGACCCGCAACGTCGACGACCAGGCCATCTGGTCCGACGACAACACCCTGGTCTACTCGCTCCCCGGCGACTACGGCTCCGACCTCTACACCGTCCCCGCCGACGGCTCCGGCGCCCCCCACCTCCTGACCCCCTCCGCCCTGGCCCCGGCCTACCTGCCCTGACGCCCCCGGCGTCCGCCGCCGCCCCCCGCCGCCCGGGCCGACCAGCACCACCGCGCCGGCCCGGAGCCTCGTCGTCCACCCGCCGGAGCGGCGGCCCGCGCCGCCCCGCCTACAGGTTCGGCAGGTTCTTGCGGAGCTCGAAGGCGGTGACCTCGGAGCGGTACTCCTCCCATTCCTGCTTCTTGTTGCGCAAAAAGAAGTCGAAGACGTGCTCGCCGAGGGTTTCGGCGACCAGTTCGCTGCGCTGCATGAGGTCGATGGCCTCGCCGAGGTTCTGGGGGAGCGGCTCGATGCCGAGGGCGCGGCGTTCGGCGTCGGTCAGCGCCCAGACGTCGTCGTCGGCGCCCGGCGGGAGTTCGTAGCCGTCCTGGATGCCCTTCATGCCCGCGGCCAGCAGGACGGCGTAGGCGAGGTAGGGGTTGGCGCCGGAGTCGATGGAGCGGACCTCCACGCGGGTGGAGCCGGTCTTGCCGGGCTTGTACATGGGGACCCGGATGAGGGCGGAGCGGTTGTTGTGGCCCCAGCAGATGTACGAGGGGGCTTCGCCGCCGGCGCCCGCGGTGCGCTGGGAGCCGCCCCACACGCGCTTGTAGGAGTTGACCCACTGGTTGGTGACCGCGGAGATCTCCCCCGCGTGCCGGAGCAGGCCCGCGATGAAGGAGCGGCCGACCTTGGAGAGCTGGAACTCCGAGCCGGACTCGTAGAAGGCGTTGCGGTCGCCCTCGAAGAGGGACAGGTGGGAGTGCATCCCGGAGCCGGGGAACTCGGAGAAGGGCTTGGGCATGAAGGTGGCGTGCACGCCCTGCTCCAGCGCGACCTGCTTCATCACCAGCCGGAAGGTCATGATGTTGTCGGCGGTGGACAGCGCGTCGGCGTAGCGCAGGTCGATCTCCTGCTGGCCGGGGGCGCCCTCGTGGTGGGAGAACTCCACCGAGATGCCCATCGACTCCAGCATGGTGATGGCGGTACGGCGGAAGTCCATGCCGACGTTCTGCGGGGTGTGGTCGAAGTAACCGGAATTGTCGGCCGGGGTGGGCCGGCCGCCGTCCAGCGGCTTGTCCTTCAGCAGGTAGAACTCGATCTCGGGGTGGGTGTAGAAGGTGAAGCCGAGATCGGAGACCTTGGCCAGCGCGCGCTTGAGGACGTAGCGCGGGTCGGCGTAGGAGGGGGAACCGTCGGGCATCAGGATGTCGCAGAACATCCGGGCGGTGCCGGGGGCCTCGGCACGCCAGGGCAGCACCTGGAAAGTCGCCGGATCCGGCTTGGCGATCATGTCGGACTCGTACACCCGGGCGAACCCCTCGATGGCGGAGCCGTCGAAGCCGATGCCCTCGTCGAAGGCTTGCTCGAGCTCCGCGGGGGCGACCGCGACCGACTTCAAATAGCCGAGTACGTCGGTGAACCACAGCCGTACGAAGCGGATGTCCCGCTCCTCCAGGGTGCGGAGGACGAACTCCTGCTGCTTGTCCATAACCATCCATCCTTGCCGGTCAGGCGGTCCCCGGCGCGGGCGGCAACGGGGATCAGGAGCATTGCACCACACCGTTTCGGGTGCGTTGCAGATACCACTCACTCCCCATAGTGCACGCCGGTGCGGCTCAGCCGAAGGTGTCGATGGTGGCGATCTTCCAGGTGCTGTCCTGCCGTACGGCGTCCACCGCGAACATCGCCGCCGCCACCGTCGTGCCGTCGTCGCCCGGGTTCTTCCCGGCCGCCGCGGCGGTGCTGGTGTTGCGCTGGTCGGCGAAGACCAGCACCCGGGCCCGGTCGCCGTCGATCATCTCCACGCCGGTGTCGGTCACGGTCGTGGTGAGGACCAGCTTCCGGGCCGCGGCCTGGGCCTTCACCTGGGCGATCAGGGTGGCGTACTGCTGGACGGCCTTGCCGGTCAGCATCCGCCGGGCGGCGTCGTCGGTACGGGCCGGGTCGGCGTAGTCGTAGGAGAAAACCGTGTTCACGTCCTGGGCGACGGTGCCTTTGACCTCGCTGGTGCGGGCCGTGTCGGTCAGTGCGGTGTTGTGGGCGGCCGATGTGTCGCGCAGTGCGGACGCCTTGCCGGACGCCCAGGCGGCGAAGCCGCCGAGCAGCACGGTGAGCAGCGCGAGCGCGGCGATGGGCACGGCCCCGCGCGGGAACCGGCGCCGGCGGGCGGGGGCGGCGGATGCGGGGGCGGGAGCGGGCTCCGGACCAGATTCGGGACCGGGTTCGGGAGCTGGTTCGGGAGCGGCCGGGGTGGTGGGGTCCGGAGCGGCGCTGGGATCGGTGAGGCGGGCCGAGGCGGGCGCGGCGGCGGTACGGGTCGCCGGGGCCGGCGCCGCAGCGGCGGCGGCGAGTCTGCGCTGCCGGTTGATCAGGTGACGGGTGGTGGACGACGACATGGCTGCGGCGGTCCTCTCGCGTAGCGCTACTGCTGGGAGGCGGTCGGGGACGGGGAGGCGGTGGCGCTGTCGCCCATCGGCGCCTCGCCGAGCGCGCTGAGCTTCCAGCCGGCCGGCGTGCGGGTGAGTTCGCCGAGCAGCCGGCTCTCCTTGACCGACGGCTGGGCCTTGGGCGCCTGCACGGTGATCCGCAGCGCGACCATCACGCTCGCCCTGCCCGTCCTGGCGTCCAGTTCGGTGAGCGCGCCGGACAGCACCTTGGCGGTGCTCACCGTCTGCGCCTGCTGCACCTGCTTCTCGAAGTCGGCCCGGCCCTGAACGAGTTGGGTGTGCACGATCCCCGGTGGTACTGGACTCCCAGATGTCCATCCCGTGGTCGAGGTCGTTGTGGTCGAGGGTGTTCATGTTCTGGACGGCCTGCTCGCCGGCCGCCAGCACGGTGTCGCGGGTACTGGCGAAGGCCGCGTCGTCGTCGTGCGAGGCGCCGTACCAGGACCAGCCGGTCCAGGCCGCCGCGCAGGCCGCGGCCAGGGCGAGGGCGAGGGCCACCGCGAGCAGCGGGCGGCGCGGGGCCCGGGACGCCCGCCGTTCGCGCCCGGGGGCGGTGTCCCCGGGCCCTCCGGGCTCCCCCGTCTCCGCCGGGTCGATCGGGTCGATCGGCTCCCCCGGTTCCATCGGCTTCCCCGGCCGCACCTCCTCCGGCGACGCCACCGGCTCCGCCGAACGACGTGCTGCGGTTGTGAACGGCATACGTGCCAACTCCCCATCCTCCTAGCGGGACTTCATATCGGTGATGCGCCAGCGGCCGTTCTCCAGGCGGGCGGTCACCGAAAGCTGCGCCGCCGCGCTGGTGGCGGTGGCGCCGGCCCGCTGTGCGGTCTGGTCGAGGAAGACCAGCAGCCGGGCACGGTCCGCGGTGAGCGTGACGACGCCGGCCCGGACCACCCGGGTGGTCAGAGTGAGTTGCTGGGCCGCGACCTGGGTGCGGACCTGGGCGAACAGCTTCTGGTACTGGGTGGCGGCGGCGCCGTCGAGCAGGTCGTGGGCGGCTTGGGCGGTGGACTGGGTGTCGTCCGGGGCGTAGGCGAAGATCCGGCTGAGCGCGTCGCTCACGTCACCGATCACCTGGTCGGTGGCGCCCGTGTCGGTGAGCGCGCGGTTGCCGGTGGCTCCCGGGTCCCGCAACGAGTGGCTCTCGTAACGGAATCCGCCGGACGCGAGCAGCAGCAGCGCGATGACGGCGGCGGCCGCCAGCCGGCGCCGGCCGCGCGGCCGAGCGCGCGGCCGGACGAACCGGCGGCGCCGGAACGAGGCGTGCGGCGCCCCGGGATCCCCTCCGACCCGCGCCGTCTCCTC
>NZ_FMCH01000262.1 GCF_900091855.1 Streptomyces sp. DvalAA-14 | reverse complement strand
CCAAATTCGCGGCGGGGCCGCCACACCCGCCGCACCCGCGCACCCGCCGCCGGGCGCCGGGCGCCGGGCGCCGGGCGAGTCTCAGACCGCTCCGGCCCCGGCGCCCGCCCCCGCCGCCGTCGTCGGCAGCGCCTGCGCGCCCGCCTGGGTGACCCGGGTCGCCCCGATGTAGTCCGGCGAGTCGATCGGGTCGAAGCGGATCACCGCCCCGGTGTGCGGCGCGTCGATCATGTACCCGCCGCCGACGTAGATGCCCACGTGGTGAATGGACCGCGGGTCGTTGAGGTCGTACGCGAAGAACACCAGGTCTCCGGGCAGGAGTTCGGCCCGGCTCGGGTGCGGTCCCGCGTTCCACTGGTCGTTGGCGACGCGCGGCAGCGCGATGCCCACCGAGTGGTAGGAGGCCTGCGTCAGGCCCGAGCAGTCGAAGCGGCCGCCCTGCGCCGCAGTGCCCTCGCCGCCCCACAAGTACGGCTTGCCGAGCTGCTGCTGGGCGTAGTAGATCGCGGCCGCCGCCAGTTGCGACGGCGCCACCGACCCGATCGGCGCGGCGAAGCTCTTCTCCAGGGTGCGGATGGTCTTCACGTAGTTCTGCGTCTCGGGGTACGGCGGGATGCCGCCGGCCGTTATCACCGCGTACGCGCCCGCGTTGTAGGAGGCGAGCATGTTGTCGGTGTTGTTCCCCGGNACGTTCTTCACATAGGACGCCAACTCGCAGTCGTAGCTTGCCGCCGAGGGGATCGCGTCCTGCGGGTCCCAGACGTCCGCCTTGCCGTCGTCGTTGCCGTCCAGGCCGTGCGTGGCCCAGGTGCCCGGGATGAACTGCGCTATTCCCTGCGCGTCGGCGGGGCTCTGCGCCTGGGCGTTCCACCCGCTCTCCTGGTAGAGCTGGGCGGCCAGCAGCGCCGGATTGAGCGCGGGGCAGAGATTGCCCCACTTCAGGACGATCGACTGGTAAATGGCCGGTACGGCGCCCTTGGCCAGGGTGACCGCGCCGCCGTTCTTGGCGAGGTCGGCCGCGGCCGAGAAGGTGCCGACCACCAGGAGGGCCAGGAACGAAAGGCACAGGCCCACACCGACGATGACGGTGAGCCAGACTTTGCGCACGGCCGCCCGTTCCTTCCGTTCGCGTTCCGCGTCCCAGGTCCCGTACGTTGTCGTACGTTCCCGATCGTTGCCCTACGGTCACTCTCGTGATACACAGAGTAGTCGTGTACGTCCTTCGAACACCGGTCCGCCAACCAGTCTGACGGCTGCGGGCCGATTTGCACGGCCGATCCGCCGAGAAAGTCGTCGAGTCGACATGCAACAGCGGAATCCTCCGTCAGACTGGGTCCTGGCCCCTTGCGCCCCGGCGAGGGAGTCAACTGATCGAGCGGGGTGGTGACTTACATGTTCCTGGCAGCCGCGAAGGGCGACATCAACACCATCATCGGTGGCATCGCGCCCGACTGGGGACCCTTCGGGTCCTTGGGCAATGAAGCACGGGTGATGATTGAGGTGGTCATGGCAACAGCGATTCTGCTGTGCATGGCCATCGCGATCTGGGGTGCGGCGAAACAGCGAATCGGCGCGACGGCGCTGCGCGACACCTTCAGCGCGGAGCAGGGCAAGGGGTTGATCATCGCCGGGCTGACCGGGGTGTTCATCATCGGCTCCCTGGGCACCCTGTTCACCATCGTGTACGGGATGGCCGTGTAGCCCCGCGAGGAGCCCGGTCGCCCAGCCGGTACCGGTCCCGCCCGGTACCTACGCTCTCGTCCCGGAGCCTGTCCCGGCTCCGCCTTCCCTTCCGAGGCTGCGTGCTGATGCCCACTCAACCAAGCAGCGGTGCCGTCCGCTTCCCGCGTCGCTGCGGCGTACCCGCGGCGGCCCAGGGGGCGACCGCGCGATGAGTCTCGGCCAGGACGGACCCTCGACCCGGACCCGGATGCCCGAGGGGCACGCGGGCCACGGCGGCCCCGGCCGCCGGCCCCAGCCCCGACGCGCCCTGGTGACGGTGGTGGGCATCGTGGTGCTGCTCATCGCCGCGATCGCGTTCGCCAACCGCGGCGGCCAGCACTCGCCGTCGACAGGGACGGGTGCGGGTACGGGCACGGCCGGCGGAAGCAGCTCCGACGCCGCGTCGGGCGCCGGAGGCCCGGCCGCCTCCACCACCGCCCCCTCCGGCCAGCGTCCCGTCACCGGCAAGTCCGCCGCGGGCATCCCGTCGGGCTTCGCCCACACCGCGGAAGGGGCCCAGTCCGCCGCGGCGAACTACGCGGTGGCGCTCGGGGGGGTGGACATGTTCAATGCGGACCGGCGGCACCAGATCGTCAGCGCCGTCTACGCCGCCGAGGTGGCGTCCTCGTCGCAGAGCGAGCTCGACAAGGCCTATTCCGACCCGACGTTCCTGAACCGGATCGGCCTCCAGCCGGACGGTGCCGCTCCCAGCGGCATGACGTTCGTGTCCCGCACCAACCCCGTGGGCGCCAAAGCGGACCGGTACGACACCGACAGCGCGACGGTGAGTGTCTGGTACTCGTCGCTGTTCGGTCTCGCGGGCGAGGGCTCGACCAATCCGGTCACCGAGAGCTGGTTCACCAACACCTTCGAGATGAAGTGGACCGCGGGAGACTGGAAGATCACCGGCTTCCAGCAAAAGGACGGCCCCGCACCCGTGGGACGGGACCAGGCGGCGTCCTCGGCCAAGGACATGTCCGACGCAGTGAGCGGGTTCGGAGGCTTCACCTATGCCCGATAGGCCGGCACCCCCGCTCAGCGTTCCGTCGGGTCCACCCGCCGGTTCCCCTCCCGCGCATTCGGTCGGCAAGCCGCCGGACCGGCGCGCGCGACGCATCGCTCCGCGGGCCCTCACGCTCGCCGCCGTCCTGACAGCCGCCCAGACCACGGCGGTGCTGCTGGCCACGCGCGTCATGGCGGCTCCGGGCGCACCGACACCGTCCGCCAAGGGCGCCCCCTCCAGCGACCCGTGCGACCTCATTCGCGGACCGGCCAGGGACTACTGCACCAAGGGCAACCCCGGCGCCCCGGCCAAGGGAACCAATCCGGTCGACTCCCTCGACCCCCTCACCTCCCTCGGCAAAGGCTGCGCCACCGCCGCCGCCTGGACGATCGGCAAGCTCTCCACCGCCGTCACCAGGACGACGCAGGTCGACTTCACCAACACCGCCTTCCTCCGGCAGTACGCCGTCGTCTTCGCCGCCTCGACGATCCTGACGCTGGTGCTGTGGCTGCTCGCGGTGGCCAAGCGGGCCGTGCGCGGGGTGCCGCTGACCGAGGCGATCACCGAAGCGGTCGGGTTCTTGTGGCTGACGGTGCTGGCGTCGGCGTTCACGCCGCTGATCCTGTACACGGTGGTCTCGGCGACCGACGCGGTGACGGACGTGATCTCCTCGGGGACGAAGTCCAACACCGACGTGTTCTTCGGCTCGTTCTCCGGCGCCCTCACCAAGGGCACCGACATCGGCGGCGGCCCCGTCATGCTGATCCTGGTGTCGCTGGTGTCCGTGGTGGCGGCCGGGGTGCTGTGGCTGGAGCTGGTGATCCGGGCCGCGCTGCTCTACGTGGGCGCGCTGCTGGGCACCGCGGTGTACGCCGGTCTGGTCGACAAGAACATGTGGCACAACGTGCGCCGCTGGGCCGGGATCATGATCGCGGTGATCATGGTGAAGCCGGTGATCGTGATCGTGCTGGGGCTGGCCGGCGCCCTGTCGTCGAGCGACAACGGGCCGGACGCGTTCTCCGCGGTGGTGTCGGGCCTGGCCATCATCCTGCTGGCGATCTTCGCCAGCTTCATGATCTACCGTTTCGTGCCCGGCTTCGGCGACGACGTGGTGAATCTGCGCAACGGCCGCAAGTCGGCCGGCGGCCAGAGCGGCGCCGCCGCCGTGATCTCCTCGCCGGCCACCTTGGTCAAGCAGGGCATCAAGACGCACAGCGCCCGCGGCGGCCCGCAGGAGCAGGCCCAGGGCGGCGGCCAGCCGG
>NZ_FMCH01000022.1 GCF_900091855.1 Streptomyces sp. DvalAA-14 | reverse complement strand
CCGCGGGGCGAACCGGGGCAGCCCGGGCGATCCGGCCGGGAGAACGCGGCCACCTTGATGAACTTCGCCTGGTCGGGCCTGGCCGGTCTCATGCAGGGCCGGCGCTGGGCTCCGTGAGGTCCGCCCAGCCGGTCAGATGCACCCCGGCGGGCCCGCGCAGCGCGAACCGCTCCGCGTCGGCGGCGTAGTGGACGGTGGAGGGCAGCAGCACCGGCCGGCGGAATTCGGCGGACACGTACCGCACCTGCGGCCGCTCGGCGACGCAGCGCGCCAGTGTCCACATGCCGTGCGCGATCGGCCGGCGGAAGCCGAGCGGACGCGCCGTCCAGCGGTAGAGATGGATCGGGTTGTAGTCGCCGGTCACCCGGGCATGGCGCCGTCCGAGGTCGGCGGGCAGCCGCCACACCGCCCGCTCGGGCAACTCCGGGCCGGCAGCGGGCTGTTCGCCGGCCGGCTCCGGGGCCGGCTCGGGCGCGTGTCGCGTCCCGTGGCGGGCCAGATACGTACTGCGGTCCTCCCACACCACCTCACCGCCCAGCCGGGCGCGGGTCACCATCAGCACCTCGGTGCCCCGCCGGTGGGCCCGCAACTCCTCGGCCCGCACGCTGAGTTCGGGTCGGTCGGTGACCCGCAGCGTCCGGCGGGAGGTGACGGTGATCCCGGTGTGGACCAGGCCGACGAGCGGCAGCGGAAAGGCCCGGGCCGCCATGATCCGCGCGGCCAGCGGAAAGCCGAGGATGTGCGGGTAGGTCAGCGGGAGCGCGCCGTCCGCCGGTTCGGCGAACCCGCACACCTTCGCGTACGCCGCCACCCGCCCGGGGTCGATCCGCACCTCGGGCCGGGCCAGCCGGAACGGCGGCAACTCGCCCCGGAAGGCGGCGGGCCGCTTGCCGACGCCCGCCACCGCGCCCCGGGCCAGCGTGATCAGCAGCGCCATCACGCCCCCAGCAGCGACTGACCGCACACCCGGACGACCTGCCCGCTGATCCCGCCCGACGCGGCCGAGGCCAGCCAGGCCACCGCCTCCGCCACGTCCACCGGCTGGCCGCCCTGCCCGAGCGAGTTCATCCGCCGTCCCGCCTCACGGATGAACAGCGGCACCGCCGCCGTCATCCCGGTCTCGATGAAGCCGGGCGCGACCGCGTTGACGGTGATGCCCCGCTCACGCAGCGCCGGGTCGGCCGCGAGAGCCCGTACGAAGCCGATGATCCCGGCCTTGGAGGCCGCGTAGTTGGTCTGCCCCGCGTTGCCGGCGATTCCGGCGATGGACGCGGTGGCGACGATCCGCCCGTGGTCGTTGAGCACGCCCGCCTCGAGCAGGTGCTCGGTGGTGCGCAGCACGCTGGCGAGATTGACCTCCAGCACCGCGTCCCAGCGGTCGGCGTCGAGGTTGGCGAACCTGCGGTCGCGGGTGATGCCGGCGTTGTGCACCAGCACGTCCAGGCCGCCGCCGGCTTCCGCCAGCGCGGCCCCGATCCGTTCGCCGGCGTCCGGCGCGGTGATGTCCAGCGGCAGGGCGGTGCCGCCGAGCCGGGCGGCGAGCTCGCCGAGCGCCTCCCCGGCTCGGGGCACGTCCAGGCACACCACGTGTGCCCCGTCCCGCGCGAGGGTGGCGGCGACCGCCGCGCCGATGCCGCGCGCGGCGCCGGTGACCAGCGCGGTCCGCCGCCGGTCGCCGTCCGGCTGCTCCCCGGCCGCCGGGCCCACCTCGATCACCTGCCCCGACACGTAGGCCGACTTGGGCGACAGCAGGAAGCCGAGTGTCGAGTCCGCCGCCGCGCCCGGCGCGAGCCGTACGAGCTGCACGGTGCCGCCCCGGCCGATCTCCTTGCCCAGCGACCGGACGAATCCCTCCAACGCCTGCTGGGCGGCGGCCTGCTGGACATCGCCGTCGCCGGGCCGGGCGCCGAGCACCACCACCCGCCCGCAGGGCGCGATCCGGCGTATCAGCGGGTGCAGCGAGGTGTGCACCGCGCGCAGCCCGGCCGGATCGGCGATGCCGGTCGCGTCCAGCACGACCGCCGCGTACGGCTGCGTCCCGGCCGGCGCCGCCTCGCCCGCCGCCAGCCGCAGCACCGGCCCGTCCAGTGACGGGTGTTCGGCGGACCACCGGCGCAGCGGGGCCGGCTGGGGCAGGCCGAGCCGCCGCGTCAGGAAGCGGCCCGGGGCCGTACCGGTCAGGCGCAGGTAGCGATCGGCCATTGGCCTTCTCCTTACTCTGGAGTAAGTTTACCGGCGGTAAGGCTACTGGCGCGGTGCTGCTCCGGCCAAGCCCCGGCCGCCGGGCAGGGCCGCCGTCGTCGGGCCACCGACCCCCGCACCGACCGCAGTTCGCCGCAGACCCCCCGGAGGGAACCGCATGCAGTCCGTTCGCCGCGTCGCCGTCATCGCCGGGAACCGGCTCCCCTTCGCACGCTCCGACGGGCCCTACGCCACCGCCTCCAACCAGGACATGCTCACCGCCGCGCTGGACGGGCTCGCCGCGCGGACCGGGCTGGCCGGCGAGAGCGTCGGCGAGTTCGTGGCCGGCGCGGTGCTCAAGCACAGCCGCGACTTCAACCTCGCCCGCGAGACCGTGCTCGGCTCCGTACTGGACCCGGCCACCCCCGCCTACGACCTCCAGCAAGCCTGCGCCACCGGCCTCCAGTCGGTGTTCGCGGTCGCCGCCAAGATCGCGCTCGGCGTCATCGACTCCGGCATCGCCGGCGGCACCGACACCACCAGCGACGCGCCGCTCGGCGTCAATGACGAGCTGCGCCGCGTCCTGCTCGCCGCCCGCCGCGCCACCTCGCCGCGCGCGCGGGTCCGGGCGCTGGCCGCCGTACGGCCCCGCCACCTGGTCCCGGACATCCCGCGCAACGCCGAGCCGCGGACCGGCCTGTCCATGGGCGAGCACGCCGCGCGCACCGCCGCCCAATGGGGCATCACCCGCCAGGCGCAGGACGAACTGGCCGCCGCCAGCCATCAGCGCCTCGCCGCCGCCTACGACCGGGGCTTCCTCGACCCGCTGGTCACGCCCTACCGCGGCCTGGACCGCGACCAGAACCTCCGCCCGGACTCGACGGTCGGGAAACTGGCCCGCCTCAGGCCCGTCTACGGCGGCCCGGACGGCACCATGACGGCCGGCAACTCCACCCCGCTCACCGACGGCGCCGCCGTCGTCCTGCTGGCGAGCGAGGAGTGGGCCGCCGCCCGCGGCCTGACGCCGCTGGCCTTCCTGACCGCGTACGAGACCGCCGCCGTCGACTACGTGTCCGACGGCCCCCGTTCGGACGGCCTGCTGATGGCTCCGGCCTACGCCGTACCCCGGATGCTGGCCCGGGCCGGACTGCCGCCGGACGTGTCCCGCTTCGACCTGTACGAGATCCACGAGGCGTTCGCCTCCCAGGTGCTGGCCACCCTCGCCGCCTGGGAGGACAAGGACTACTGCACCCGGCGGCTCGGCCTGGACGCGCCGCTGGGCAGCATCGACCGGACCCGGCTCAACACGGTCGGCTCCTCGCTCGCCACCGGCCACCCCTTCGCCGCCACCGGCGCCCGGATCGTGGCCACCCTCGCCCAGCTGCTGGCCGAACGGGACGCCCCCGGCCGCGGGCTGATCTCGATCTGCGCGGCCGGCGGCCAAGGCGTGACCGCCGTGCTCGAACGGTACTGACGCCGCCCGCCGCCCGCCGCCCGCCCGCCCGATCCGGCCGCCCGAACCGGGACGGGACCCGGGCCCGTGGCCGCCCCGCACCGGCCGCACCCGCACCCGCCGGATCCCACCCGTACCCCCACCCACCGGAGCCGCCGACATGACCGTGCACCAGGCACCTCCACCCCCCTCTTCCGGCGCGGCGCCGACCGGGGCCGCCACCCTGCCCGCGCCCGCGGTCCCCGAGACGCTCACCGAGGGCGCCCGGGTCGTGCAGGCCTCCGTGGCGCCGCTGGTGGCCCCGCCCGAGCGCGGCAGCCTGGCGGACATACCGTTCACCAACGCGGCCGAGGCGCCGGGGGAGACAGTGCTCAGCCGGAAGGACGCCGACGGCCGCTGGCAGGACGTCGGCGCCGCCGTCTTCGCCCAGGAGGTCACCGCGGTGGCCAAGGGCCTGATCGCGGCCGGGCTGAAATCCGGCGACCGGCTGGCCATCATGGCCAGGACCAGTTACGCCTGGACCCTGCTGGACTTCGCCGGCTGGGCGGCCGGGCTGATCACCGTCCCCATCTACCCGACCTCCTCGGCCTCCCAGGCCGCCTGGATCCTCGCCGACTCCGGCGCGGCCGGCTGCGTGGTGGAGAACGTCGAGCAGAGCCGGCTGATCACCGGCAGGCGCGGCGACCTGCCCGGGCTGCGGCAGCTCTGGCAGCTCGACGCGGGCGCGGTCGACCAGATCGTCGCCGACGGCCGTGCGCTGCCGGACGCGCTGGTCACCGCGCGGCGCCAGGGGCTGGGTCCCGCGTCGACGGCCACCTTGATCTACACCTCCGGAACCACCGGCCGGCCCAAGGGCTGCGTGCTGACCCACGGCAACTTCTTCGCCGAGGTGGACAACTCCATCGAGCTGCTGCAGCCGGTCTTCACGGCGGTCAGCACCGAACCGCCGTCCACGCTGCTGTTCCTGCCGCTGTCCCATGTCTTCGGCCGGATGGTCGCGGTCGGCTGTCTGCGCGCCCGGGTCCGGCTCGGGCACGCGCCCAGCATCGCCACCGAGGACCTGCTCGCCGACCTGGCCGGTTTCCGGCCGACCTTCCTGCTGGCCATCCCGTACGTGCTGGAGAAGGTCTACAACACCGGCCGGGCCACCGCGGAAAAGCTGGGCCGGGCCGCCTCCTTCGACCGGGCGGCCGGGGTGGCCCAGCGGTACGGCGAGGCGCTGCTGGCCCGGCAGACCGGCGCCGGGCCCGGCCCGTCGCTGGGCCTGCGGCTGGCCCACGCGCTCTACGACCCGCTGGTCTACCGGCGGATCAGGGCCGCGCTCGGCGGCAAGGTCCGGTACGCGATCTGCGGCGGCTCACCGCTCGGCCGGCGGCTGGCGTCCTTCTACGCGGGCGCCGGGGTGACGGTCTTCGAGGGCTACGGCCTCACCGAGACCACGGCGGCGGCCACCGTCACGCCGCCGCTGCGCCCTCGGCTCGGCACGGTCGGCTGGCCGCTGCCCGGCACGGCGGTGCGGATCGCCGGGGACGGCGAGGTGCTGCTGCGGGGCGGGCAGATCTTCGCCGGGTACTGGGGGCCTTCCGGTTTGCCGTCCGGGGCGCCCGGCGGCGGCGCCGACGGATGGTTCGCCACCGGGGACCTCGGCGAGCTGGACGCGGACGGTTATCTGACCATCACCGGACGGAAGAAGGAGATCCTCATCACCTCGGGCGGCAAGAACGTGGCGCCCGCCCCGCTGGAGGACCGGCTGCGGGCCCATCCGCTGGTCGGCCAGTGCATGGTGGTCGGCGACAACCGGCCCTTCGTCGCCGCGCTGCTCACCCTGGAGCCGGACGGTCTGGCGCACTGGCAGCGCATGCACCACAAGGAGGGGCTGCGGCCGACCGCGCTCGCCGAGGACCCGGAGCTGATCGCGGAACTGCAGAGCGCGGTGGACGACGCCAACTCCACCGTGTCCCGGGCCGAGTCGATCCGTACCTTCCGGGTGCTGCCGGTGGACTTCACCGAGGAGGGCGGCCACCTCACGCCGTCGATGAAGCTGAAGCGATCGGCGGTGCTGCGGGACTTCGCCGCCGAGGTCGAGGCGCTGTACGCGGGACGGCGGTAGCGCGGGACGGCGATAGCGCGGGAGAAGAGGCGGAAAAGAGGCAGGGGCCCCGCTAGGTGTGCGGGGCCCCTTGGTACGGCAGGTTCTGGGCGCGACCGCGCCGTGGAAAAACCGGACTAGCGGGAACTAGTTCGGGGTGACGTTCTCCGCCTGGGGGCCCTTCGGGCCCTGGGTGACGTCGAAGGTCACCGGCTGGTTCTCCTCGAGGGAGCGGAAGCCGGAGGCGTTGATCGCGGAGTAGTGAACGAAGACATCCGGGCCGCCGCCGTCCTGGGCGATGAAGCCGAAGCCCTTTTCAGCGTTGAACCACTTCACGGTTCCGGTAGCCATAAAGCCCTCCTTGGGCCCAAAGGGTTGCCCTGCTCCAGAACCTGCAACTGCGAAGTCTGAAAATTACAAAAGCCTGCGGGTTACATGCTCCGCAGGCTTTAGTACTGCAAGGAAACCAAACTGCAACTTGCGATGAGCCTAGCATGTGCGGTCTGGGCCGGGGAAGGGCAAGAAGATCTCTCTTTCGCGGGTCGCGCGAGCCGTCCCCGGGCGGTCCCGGGACGGTCGCCGCGCAGGCGGGGGGCGCCGACGGGCGCGTGAGCGGGCGCGGCGGCGGAGCCGTGGGGGACAGGCGTGGACATCGGGTGATAAAGCCCTTACGGCGTGCCACGGACACCCCGGCGCCGCTCCGGACGAACCCAGGAGTAGCGTCCGGCATATGGACACATCTGCGCGTGGTGACGCAATCGGCGACGTAAGCGGAGAGAGCGGAGAGAGTGGAGAGAGCCGCGGGGTAAGCAGCCCCGTGCGCCCCCGGGTGGGCCACATCCAGTTCCTGAACTGCGTCCCGCTCTACTGGGGCCTGGCCAGAACCGGCGCCCTGCTCGATCTGGAGCTGACCAAGGACACCCCGGAGAAGCTCAGCGCCCAGCTGGTCGACGGCGACCTCGACATCGGCCCGGTCACGCTCATGGAGTACCTGCGGCACGCCGACGAGCTCGTCGCCCTGCCGGACATCGCGGTCGGCTGCGACGGCCCGGTCATGTCCTGCGTGATCGTCAGC
Source organism: Streptomyces sp. DvalAA-14 (assembly GCF_900091855.1). Lineage (GTDB taxonomy): Bacteria > Actinomycetota > Actinomycetes > Streptomycetales > Streptomycetaceae > Actinacidiphila. The sequence continues at coordinate 2,416 of NZ_FMCH01000022.1, read as the reverse complement.
CAGGTGCCGCTCGGCCAGCTCGACGGCCAGCGGGTCGCGCTCGGCTCCACCAGCCGCACCTCGGTCCGGCTGGCCGAACTGCTGCTCACCGAGCGGTACGGCGTCCGCCCCGACTACTACCGCTGCCCGCCCGACCTGTCGCTGATGATGCAGGAGGCCCAGGCCGCCGTCCTGATCGGCGACGCGGCGCTGCGCGCGTCCCTGCACGAGGCCCCGCGGCTGGGCCTGGAGGTCCACGACCTCGGCCAGATGTGGAAGGACTGGACCGGCCTGCCCTTCGTCTTCGCCGTCTGGGCGGCCCGCCGCGACTACTTCGCCGCGCACCCGGCAGCCGTCCACGACGTGCACCGCGCCTTCCTGGCCTCCCGCGACCTCTCGCTGGAGGAGGTCGCCAAGGTCGCCGAGCAGGCCGCCCGCTGGGAGGCATTCGACGAGGACCTGCTGCGGCGCTACTTCACCACCCTCGACTTCTCGCTGGGCGCCGACCAGCTCACCGGCATCGCCGAATTCGCCCGCCGGGTCGGCTTCCCGCCGTCTGCCAGGGTCGAGCTGCTCCCCTCCGCCTGAGGGCCCCCGCCCGGCTCCCCGCGGCCCGCTGCCGCGGGGAACCAGAGGCTGCCAAGGCCGCGTCCCCGCCTGTAAGTTGAAGCAGCAGCGCCACGGGGGCCGGCCCTGCGGCATGCTCAACGGGAGGCTTGAGCCGCTATGGCGAATGTCAACGTCACGTATCAGGACATGAGGGATGCGGCCGGCAAGCTGCGTTCCGGCCAGCAGGAGATCACCGAGAAGCTGCACTCGCTGCAGAAGTACGTCCAGGACCTGGTGAACGGCGGCTATGTGACGGACCGCTCGTCCAAGCAGTTCGACCAGTCGTACACCGAGTTCAACTCCGGTGCCACCAAGACCATCGAGGGCATCGACGGCATGGCGAAGTTCCTGGAGAGCGCGGCCGACGCGTTCCAGCAGGCGGACGAGCAGCTGGCCAAGGGCCTCGGCGGCTGATCGGCGGGCCCTTGCCGTACCGGAACGTGCCGGGGCGGCGGTCCCTTCCCGAGGGAGGCGGACCGGCTGGCGTACGCTGGCCTGGTCCGACCGACCTCTTCGAAGGGACCGCCCCGGTGACTTCCCCGACCTCCCCGTCGAGCGACATCGCAACCGTCCTCGACCGCGCCACGCAGGGCGGCCGGGTCACCCCGGAGGAGGCGCTGGACCTCTACCGTTCGGCCCCGCTGCACGCGCTGGGCGCCGCCGCCGACGCGGTGCGCCGCCGCCGGTACGCCGGCACCGAGCACATCGCCACCTACATCATCGAACGCAACATCAACTACACGAACGTCTGCGTGACGGCGTGCAAGTTCTGCGCGTTCTACGCGGCCCCCAAGGACACCGACAAGGGCTGGAGCCGCGGCCTGGACGACATCCTGCGGCGCTGCGCCGAGACGGTCGAACTCGGCGGCACCCAGATCATGTTCCAGGGCGGCCACCACCCGGACTACGGCGTGGAGTACTACGAGGAGCACTTCGCGGTGATCAAGCGGGAGTTCCCGCAGCTGGTGATCCACTCGCTGGGCGCCTCCGAGGTCGAGCACATGTCCCGGATCTCCGGGGTCAGCGCGGAGGAGGCGATCCGCCGGATCCACGCGGCCGGACTCGACTCCTTCGCCGGCGCCGGCGCCGAACTCCTGCCCGCCCGGCCCCGCAAGGCCATCGCGCCGCTCAAGGAGTCGGGCGAGCGCTGGCTGGAGATCATGGAGACCGCGCACCGGCTGGGCGTCGAGTCCACCTCGACGATGCTGATGGGCACCGGCGAGACCAACGCCGAGCGGATCGAGCACCTGCGGATGATCCGCGACGTGCAGGACCGCACCGGCGGCTTCCGGGCGTTCATCCCGTACACCTACCAGCCGGAGAACAACCACCTGAAGGGCCAGACGCAGGCCACTCTCTTCGAGTACCTGCGGCTGATCGCCGTCTCGCGGCTCTTCCTCGACAACGTCGCCCACATCCAGGGGTCCTGGCTCACCACCGGCAAGGAGGTCGGCCAGCTGTCCCTGCACTACGGGGCGGACGACCTCGGCTCGGTGATGCTGGAGGAGAACGTGGTCTCCTCGGCGGGCGCCAAGCACCGCTCCAACCGGATGGAGCTGATCCATCTGATCCGGGCCGCCGGGCGGGTGCCGGCCCAGCGGGCCACGACGTACGAGCACCTGATCGTCCACGACGACCCGGCCAACGACCCGGTGGACGACCACGTGGTCTCCCACCTGTCCTCCACGGCCATCGAAGGCGGCACCGCGCACCCCGACGTTGAGGATCCTGGAAGCCCGGTGAGGGCGTGGCGCTGACGCTGCACACCGCCGACCTGCTGCTGCCCGGCGGCTCCCGGCCGCCGGTGCCGGGCGGCGCGGTGCTGGTG
>NZ_FMCH01000468.1 GCF_900091855.1 Streptomyces sp. DvalAA-14 | reverse complement strand
GTCTCCTTCCGCCGCCGGAATTCCAACGTTGGAAAGGAGCGCTGCCACCCGGCATGACAGCACGCGGCAGCGGCGGTGTCCAGGGTGTGCGCCGAAGTCAAAGGAATTGATTCGGGTGGCTGGTCAGTGGCGGCCCAAGGGAAGCCGCGCGCACGCGAAAGTCGGTGCACACCTTCTTGTCCAGCTGACGCACCGTCTGTATAACGTTGTAAACCGCTGCACGGGGATGACCACTCCAGGCCCCCGGCGCGCACACCTCCCCGTACGCCGCACCGACCCATCGGGGCATCCGCCGAACAAGGAGTGTCGTGAGCATGATCATACGCCCGATCGCCCGCAGAGCACGTGCCCTTGCCGCCTGCGCGCTGCTGGCCACCGCCGGCCTGACCGCCAGCGCCTGCGCCAAGTCCGAGGACAGCGGTACGGCCGCACCCAGCGGATCCGATCAGGCCGCGCAGCAGCAGGTCACCCGGTCCGCCTCGGCCCCGGCCGGCTCCGGCTGCACCCTGTCCGCCTACGGCGCGCCCACGCTGGACCTGAAGAACGCGGTGGTCGGCTTCTCCCAGTCGGAGAAGGAGGACAACCCGTTCCGGATCGCCGAGACCCAGTCGATCAAGGACGAGGCCGCCCGGCTCGGCGTCAAGAAGCTGCTCACCACCGACGCACAGTCCCAACTCCCCAAGCAGATCAGCGACATCCAGGACATGCTGGCCCAGGGCGCGCAGCTGCTCATCGTCGCGCCGCTCAACTCCGACGGCCTCGAACCCGCCCTGCGGGCCGCCGCCGCCAAGCACGTCCCGGTCATCACCGTCGACCGCAAGATCAACGCCACGTCCTGCAAGGACTACGTCACCTTCCTCGGCTCGGACTTCGTCGAGCAGGGCAAGCGCGCCGCCGACGCGATGATCGCGTCCACCGGCGGCACCGGCCAGGTGGCGATCCTGCTCGGCTCGTCCGGCAACAACGTCACCACCGACCGCACCAAGGGCTTCACCGACGAGATCGCCGCCAAGGCACCCGGACTGAAGGTGGTCGCCCAGCAGACCGGCGAGTTCACCCGCGACAAGGGCCAGCAGGTGATGGAGCAGCTCATCCAGTCCAAGCCCGGCATCACCGCCGTCTACGCGGAGAACGACGAGATGGGCCTCGGCGCGCTCACCGCGCTGCAGAGCGCCGGCAAGAACCCGGGCAAGGACGTGAAGATCGTCTCGGTCGACGGCACCCGCAACGCCGTCCAGGAGATCGTGGCCGGCAAGTACAACGCGGTGATCGAGTCCAACCCCCGCTTCGGGCCACTGGCGTTCGCCACCGCGCAGAAGTTCTACAGCGGCCAGGCGATCCCGGAGAACGTGATCATCTCCGACCGCGCCTACGACGAGAGCAACGCCAAGGCGTCGGTGGCGGGCGCGTACTGATGGCTCCGCCGGATACCGCCGCCATGTCCGCCCCACCGCAGCAGCCACCGCCCGGTCAGGCGCCGGCACCCGTCCTGGAGGCGGTCGGCGTCAGCAAGCGCTTCCCGGGTGTGGTGGCGCTGGACGACGTGTCGTTCACCCTGCGAACGGGGGAGATCCACGCGCTCGTCGGCGAGAACGGGGCCGGCAAGTCCACGCTGATCAAGATCCTCACCGGGGTGCACCGCCCCGACACGGGCCACCTGCGGCTCGGCGGGGAGCCGGTGGCCTTCCACCGCCCGCACGAGGCGCAGCGGGCCGGGATCTCCACCATCTACCAGGAGGTGAATCTGGTCCCGCTGATGAGCGTGGCCCGCAACATCTTTCTGGGCCGCGAGCCCAAGAACCGGCTGGGTCTGATCGACTTCGCGAGCATGCACGGCCAAGCCGCCGAACTGCTGGCCGGCCTGGGCGTCACCGCCGATCCGCGCCGGCCGCTGCACACCCTCGGCGTCGGCACCCGGCAGATGGTGGCGCTGGCCCGCGCGGTCGGCGTGCGGGCCCGGGTGGTGGTGATGGACGAACCCACCTCGTCGCTCGAACCGCGCGAGGTGGAGACCCTGTTCAGGGTGATCGGCGAACTCCACCGGCGGGGCATCTCGCTGGTCTACGTCAGCCACCGGATGGACGAGCTGTACCGCGTGTGCGACCGGGTGACGGTGCTGCGCGACGGACGGCTGGTGCACTGCGGCGAGTTGCGGGACACCCCCCGGGTCCGGTTGGTGTCGATGATGCTCGGGCGGGAGATCGCCGAGGTGCGCCGCAGCGGCACGACCGCGTTCGGCGCGGGTCACGGGAGCGGGCAGGAAGCCGTGCTGACCGCCGAGCAACTGACCCGCCGCCATGTCCTCGACGGAGTCGACCTGTCCCTGCGGCCCGGTGAAGTGCTGGGGCTCGGCGGGTTGCTGGGGTCGGGGCGCAGCGAGACGGCGAAGGCCCTGGCGGGCGCGCTGCCGCTGGACTCCGGCACCGTCCGGATCGGCGGCCGTCCGATGCGCCGGCTGACGCCCGCCGCGGCGATCCGGGCCGGCGTCAGTCTGCTGCCGGAGGACCGCAAGGCCGAAGGCGTCGTTCCGGGCCTGTCGGTGCGGGAGAACATCGTGCTCGCCGCGCTCCCCCGGCTCTCGCGTGGCGGGATCGTCTCCCGGGCGCGGCAGGACCGGATCGTCGAGGTCTTCATGGCGCGCCTGCGGATCAAGGCCGCGAGCCCCGAGCAGAAGGTGGGCGAGCTGTCCGGCGGCAATCAGCAGAAGGTGCTGCTGGCCCGCTGGCTGTGCCTGGAGCCGAGGGTGCTGCTGCTGGACGAGCCGACCCGCGGCATCGATGTCGGCGCCAAGGCGGAAGTACAGGCGCTGATCGACGAGTTGGCCGCGGCGGGCCTGGCGGTGCTGCTGATCTCGTCCGAGCTGGAGGAACTGGTGGAGGGCGCCGACCGGATCGTGGTGCTGCGGGCGGGGGCGGTGGCCGGCGAGCTGACCGGGGACGACGTGACGGAGGGCGCCCTGCTCGCGGTCCTCGCGGAGGCGGCACCCGCCCCGCCCGGCCCCGGCCGGCCCGACCCCGGCGGCCCACCCCCGCCGGATCCGCCCGACC
>NZ_FMCH01000261.1 GCF_900091855.1 Streptomyces sp. DvalAA-14 | reverse complement strand
TCGCGCGCCTTCCCGCAGGGAGAACGGCGGCGGCCGCGCCCCGCGCCCACCCACCCGAAGGCCCCCCGGCGCCCCCGCCGGCAACCCTCGCCCCCGCCGGAGGAGTCCTCTTCTCCGCGCCCCACAGCGAGGACGACGTAAACTTTGCCCTGGTCTCGCCTCTCGCCGAGCAGGCAGTGGGCATCCGTAGCTACCGGAGGATTGCAGAGTGGCAGCCAATGACCGGGCCGGGGGCACCACCCCGGCCCGCAGGGCAGCGGGGGACTCTGCCGGCAGGTCCGGCGGCGCCCTCGGCGCCGACGGCGGGCTGATGCGCGCCTCGCTGAGCGCCGTCGCGCCCGGTACCGGCCTGCGCGACGGCCTGGAACGGATCGTCCGCGGCAACACGGGCGGACTCATCGTGCTGGGCATGGACAAGACGGTGGAGTCGCTGTGCACCGGCGGCTTCGTCCTCGACGTCGAGTTCACCGCGACCCGGCTGCGCGAGCTGTGCAAGCTGGACGGCGCGCTGATCATCGACAAGGACATCACCAAGATCCTGCGGGCCGGCGTGCAGCTGGTGCCCGACCCGACGATCCCCACCGAGGAGACCGGCACCCGGCACCGCACCGCCGACCGGGTCAGCCGGCAGGTCAACTTCCCGGTCGTGTCGGTCAGCCAGTCGATGCGGCTGATCGCGCTCTACGTGGACGGTCAGCGCCGCGTGCTGGAGGACTCGGCGGCCATCTTGTCCCGGGCCAATCAGGCGCTGGCCACCTTGGAGCGGTACAAGCTGCGGCTCGACGAGGTGGCGGGCACCTTGTCCGCGCTGGAGATCGAGGACCTGGTGACGGTACGGGACGTCACCGCGGTCGCGCAGCGGCTGGAGATGGTGCGCCGGATCGCCACCGAGATCGCCGAGTACGTGATCGAGTTGGGCACCGACGGCCGGCTGCTGTCGCTTCAGCTGGACGAGCTGATCGCGGGCGTCGAGCCCGAACGCGACCTGGTGGCCAGGGATTACGTGCCGGAGCCGACCGCCAAGCGCACCCGCACGGTCGCCGAGGCGCTGGCCGAGTTGGACACCCTGCCGCAGAACGAGCTGATCGAACTCACCACGGTGGCACGGGCGCTGGGCTACACCGGGTCGCCGGAATCGCTGGACTCCGCGGTCTCGCCGCGCGGTTACCGGCTGCTGGCCAAGGTGCCGCGGCTGCCCAACACGGTGATCGAGCGGCTGGTGGACCACTTCGGCGGGCTGCAGAAGCTGCTGGCCGCGAGCGTCGACGATCTGCAGGCGGTGGACGGCGTGGGCGAGGCACGGGCCCGCTCGGTCCGTGAGGGGCTCTCCCGGCTGGCGGAGTCCTCGATCCTGGAGCGCTACGTTTGAAGCAGGTTCGTCTAGCGGAATGACCCGGTCGGGCCGGGGCCGGCACCCGACCGGTCCGGTCGGGGGGTCAGTCGGCCGACAGGACGAAGGACACCTGCTTGGCGCCGTAGCCGGGCAGCGCCGCCTGGACCAGGTAGGTGCCCGGGGCGGCCTGCCGGCCCTTGGGCTGGGCGCAGTTGGGGGAGCTGGTCTTCTCGTTCCAGCGCAGCGTGTAGACGGTGGAGCTGTGCGCACCGACCTGGAGCAGGTAGGAGCCGGTGCCGGGGCAGTCGTTGGAGGCCCAGACATGGCTGTTGTCGGCGGCCTTGGTGATGGTGAACACCGCCTTGGCCGGGGCGAAGTCCACCTTGCAGGTGACGTCGCCGGAGTTGGTGGCCCGCAGTTGGAAGGTCGGGGTGTCGCCGGGCGAGTACGCGTTCTGTACGCCGGCCAGGGACAGTTGGACCGAACTCGGGGAGCAGTCCGGCAGCGTCGAGTCGGCGGGCAGCCGTACCGGGGCCCCTGAGCCGCCGCCGGACGAGCCGGCCGTGCCGCCCGCGCCCGCCGCCGCGCCGCCCGAGGAGGAACCCGCCGCGCCCGCGGTCGAGTCGGCGCCGGAGCCGCTGCTCGTTCCGCTGCCCGCGGTCGTTCCGCTGCCGCCCGTACCGGCGGTGCTGCCCGCCGAGCTGCCCGAACTCCCGCCGCCGGAAGCTCCGTCGGAGGACCCGTCGCCGCCGGGCGAGGTGTCCCGGCCGCCGGGCCGGCCGCTGATGTGAGGGCCCGAGGGGGCGGGCCCGGCGGTGATGGTCGCCACCGGGGTGTGCGAGGCGGTCGGCTCCCCGGAGCCCTTCCCGTCGCCGCCGCCACCGGAGTTGAGCCCCCAGAAGATGATCGCGACCGCCAGCGCGAGCAGGCACAGCGCGATGACCCGCCGCCGCCAGTAGATGGAGGAAGGCAAAGGTCCCACGGGATTGCGCATCGAGCCCACGCACGAACTCTAGGGGAGATCACCCGTCTGCCGCCGCATCACCCGCCGCTCGTCTTACGGTCTTTGCCGATCATCACGTTTACCCGTGCGGGTGACGGGCTTTGGGCCTCCCGGCCGGTCGCTGTGGGTCATCCGCCGTAGCCGACCGTGGCCGATCGTTCGGGTCCCGGTCG
>NZ_FMCH01000260.1 GCF_900091855.1 Streptomyces sp. DvalAA-14 | reverse complement strand
GGTCGGAATTACCAGCCTCAATTCGAGCCATGCTCCGGAGACACACGTTTCCGCGGGTCTCGTCGAGGCGGTTGTGCCAACGTACATGGGGCGGGCCACCGGATGCAAATCCGGTGGCCCGCCCCGTCTGTGGAGGTTGACGTGGCGTCAGACCTCAACCACCACCGGGAGGATCATCGGCCGGCGCCGGTAGGTGTCGGAGACCCATTTACCGACGGCACGTCGGATGATCTGCTGGATCTGCCGGGTCTCCATCACCCCGTCGGAGGCCGAACGGGACAGCCCCTCTTCGATCTTGGGGATGACCGCGGCGAACGCCTCGTCCTCGATGCCCGATCCGCGGGCGTGGATGTTCGGGCCGCCGACCAGTTTGCCGGTGGTGCTGTCGACCACGATGAAGACGGAGACGATCCCCTCCTCACCGAGAATGCGGCGGTCCTTGAGGGAGGACTCGGTGATGTCGCCGACCGAGAGACCGTCCACGTAGACATAGCCGGCCTGTACCTTGCCGGCGATCTTGGCCACACCGTCCACCAGGTCGACGACCACGCCGTCCTCGGCGATGACGCAGCGGCTCTTGGGGATGCCGGTGAGCTGGCCGAGTTCGGCGTTGGCCCGCAGGTGGCGCCATTCGCCGTGGATCGGCATCAGATTGCGCGGCTTGCAGATGTTGTAGAAGTACAGGAGCTCACCGGCCGAGGCGTGGCCGGAGACGTGCACCTTGGCGTTGCCCTTGTGGACGACGTTGGCGCCCCAGCGGGTCAGGCCGTTGATGACGCGGTAGACCGCGTTCTCGTTGCCCGGGATGAGGGACGAGGCGAGGATGACGGTGTCGCCCTCGACGATGCGGATCTGGTGGTCGCGGGCGGCCATCCGGGACAGGGCGGCCATCGGTTCGCCCTGGGAGCCGGTGCAGACGAGGACGACCTTCTCGTCGGGGAGGTCGTCCAGCACCTTGATGTCCACGACCAGGTTGCCCGGCACCTTGAGGTAGCCGAGTTCGCGGGCGATGCCCATGTTCCTGACCATGGAGCGGCCCACGAAGGCGACCTTGCGGCCGTGTTGGTGAGCGGCGTCGAGCACCTGCTGGATGCGGTGCACATGGCTGGCGAAGCTGGCGACGATGATCCGCTTGTCGGCCTTGTCGAAGGTGTGCTGCAGGACCTGGCTGATGTCGCGCTCGGGCGGGACGAAGCCGGGGACTTCCGCGTTGGTGGAGTCCGCGAGCAGCAGGTCGATGCCCTCCTCCCCGAGCCGCGCGAAGGTCGGCAGGTCGGTGAGGCGGCCGTCGAGCGGCAGTTGGTCCATCTTGAAGTCGCCGGTGACGACGACCATGCCGGCCGGGGTGCGGATGGCGACCGCCAGGGCGTCCGGGATGGAGTGGTTGACCGCGACGAACTCGCAGTCGAAGGGGCCGATGCGTTCCCGGTCGCCTTCCTTGACCTCCAGGGCGTACGGCCTGATGCGGTGTTCCTGGAGCTTGGCCTCGATCAGGGCGAGGGTCAGCTTGGAGCCGATCAGCGGGATGTCGTCCTTCTCCCGCAGGAGGAAGGGCACGGCGCCGATGTGGTCTTCGTGGCCGTGGGTGAGGACGATGCCGACGACGTCGCTCAGCCGGTCCCGGATGGAGGTGAAGTCGGGCAGGATCAGATCGATGCCGGGCTGTTCCTCTTCGGGGAAGAGGACGCCGCAGTCCACGATCAGCAGTTTCCCGCCGAATTCGAAGACGGTCATATTGCGGCCGATTTCGCCGAGCCCGCCCAAGGGGGTGATGCGCAGGCCGCCATCGGGCAGGTTCCGCGGTGGGCCGAGTTCAGGATGCGGATGGCTCAAAAGTTTCTCCCTACCGCGCACACCCGTAGCCGTCCTGGGGCGTCGTGGTGTGCGTGACGATAATTCTTTCGTGTGTGCGTTCGGATGTATTCAGGTGCTTGAGAATGTATGCGGATGCGGTCAAAAGTCGGACAGAGATGCGGATACCTACGCGCTCGTATCCAGCTGTGTCCGGCTGTATTCAGTTGTGAAGTCTGGGTCGGAGCCTGTCAGAGGTGTACCCCGCCGGCGGCGAGATCCTTCCTGAGCTGCTCGGTCTCGGCCTGGCCGAGGGAGATCAGAGGGAGCCGGAGCGGGCCGGCCGGCAGTCCGCGCAGCGCGAGGGCGGTCTTCACGGTGATGACGCCCTGGGCGCGGAACATGCCGGTGTAGACGGGAAGCAGTCGCTGGTGGATCTCGGCGGCCTTGGCCACGTCGCCGCCGGTGTACGCGTCCAGCAGGGCGCGCAGCTCGCCGGCCACCAGGTGGGCCACGACGGAGACGAAGCCGGTCGCGCCGATGGACAGCAGCGGCAGGTTGAGCATGTCGTCGCCGGAGTACCAGGCGAGGCCGCTGCGGCTCAGCGCCCAGCTGGCGGCGGTGAGGTCGCCCTTCGCGTCCTTGTTGGCAACGATACGCGGGTGCTCGGCCAGCCGGACAATGGTCTCTGTGTCGATGGGCACACCGCTGCGGCTGGGGATGTCGTAGAGCATGACCGGCAGGCCCGTCGCGTCGGCGATGGTGGTGAAGTGCCGGTACAGGCCCTCCTGCGGGGGCTTGCTGTAGTACGGCGTGACGGTGAGCAGGCCGTGGGCGCCGCTGGTCTCGGCCTGGCGGGCCAGGGCGACGCTGTGCGCCGTGTCATTGGTGCCGACGCCCGCCACGACGTGGGCGCGGTCACCGACGGCCTCGACGACGGCGCGGACCAGGTCGTTCTTCTCCGTGTCGCTGGTGGTGGGCGACTCCCCGGTGGTGCCGTTCACGACCAGCCCGTCGTTGCCCGCGTCCACGAGGTGTTCGGCGAGCCGCTGGGCTCCGTCGAGGTCGAGGGCGCCGTCGGCGGTGAACGGCGTGACCATCGCGGTCAGAACCCGGCCGAAGGGGGCCGTGGAGGTGGAGGTGGCAACCATGGAACCCACGCTACTCGGTCTGTGGACAGGGGCGCAGCCCTGGGACCTGCGGAGAAGGACTCCGGCGTTGCCTGCTCGGGGGTTCAGACGACGCCGAAGTCCGTTTCTGCAGCGTAGATGAACCTCATGAATGCCTGCAATCCGGACGCTTCGGACATTTTTCAAGGGGCGACTCGGCCGTTCGCGTTGAAAGCCGCGTGCGTCAGCGGCATCAGCTCCGCCCAGGCCGCTTCCATCTTCTCCCCCACCATCTCGATCTCCCGCTGCGGGAAGGACGGCACCCGGGCCAGCTCGTGCTGGGTGCGCAGGCCGAGGAAGTGCATCAGCGAGCGCGCGTTGCAAGTCGCGTACATCGAGGAGAACAGCCCCACCGGCAGTGTGGCCCGGGCCACCTCGCGGGCCACTCCGGCGGCCAGCATCTCCTGATAGGCGGCGTACGACTGCGTGTACGACTCCTCCATCGCGGCGACGACGCCCTTGTGCTGCTCGGGTGTGCCGTCCACGAAGACGTACTTGCCCGGGCGGCCCTCCTGCACCAGCTTGCGGTCCTGGCCGGGGACGTAGAAGACGGGCTGCAACTCGCGATAGCGCCCGGATTCCTCGTTGTACGAGTTGTGCACGATGATTCCGCCGGCCAGGAAGTTGTGCCAGGGACCGGCCACCGAGAGGTCGTAGGTCATCTCCTCGCCGTCGCCGGCGACCGAGGCGATGGGATCGGGCAGCGCGGCCGCGGCCCGGCCGGTGGTGTCCCCCGCCAGCACCGCGTCACCGGCCGCCAGCTCGCCGGCCTTGCGCCAGCCGTCCGGGGTGAGGAGGGCGTGGTCGGCCGAGCAGCGCAGGGTCCGGCCCGCGGCGGTGGTGATGCGCAGCAGCGGCTTGACCCCGGATTCCAGCACGTCGACGATCGGCGTCCGCCCGGCCAGCAGGGTGTCCTCGTCGTAACAGCGGACCTGGCTGTCGAGGGTCTGGCGATCGCGGGCCTCGGTAGCGCCGCCCGCCGCGGGGCCGTGGTGCCAGCGCCGGTGGAGCTCCCCGATCGGCAGCGGGCGCGGGTCGCCGCTCCCGCTGTCCAGCGTGACCTCGGTGTCGCCGGCCAGGCACCAGCCCGCGCGGTGGCGCATGAACTCGCGGAAGACAAAGATCGGGGCGCTGATGAAGAAGGTCATCGAGTTGTGCTCGAAGGGACTGCCGTGGCGATCCCGCATCAGGTAGTTCAGCAGGCCCTTGGAGCGCTCGGGGTCCTTGCTGAGCTCTTCGAGGGACTGCTCGCCCGCGGTCGAGACGCGGGCCGCCCACAGCACGTCGGAGTCCGAAGCACTGTGTTTGACGAGCTCGACGGTCACGTCGTCACGGAACCGGAGGGGAGCGTCGGGCTCGCCGGGCAGATCGGTCGACACGGAGGTCCTTCCTGTTGCTGGCCCCAATTCGGCTGCGCCCAAGCCTAAGCGCTGGGTCGGACAGCGGACGTCTCGGGACAAGGCCGACCCGGAGGTTGGCCGTTGTCGCCGTGGCGGATAGCCTCACCGGTCAGAGCCCACCCCGTCCGCCCCATCCGGAAGCCGGAAGAGGACTGTCCGCGTGTCCCTGCCCCACAGCTCCGCCGCCGTCAATGACGAGTACGCCACCGGGCGAGCGCTGCCGCACGCCGCTCAGGACCGCTGGATGCGGCCTTACCGGCCCGGCCCGTGGCGGGTGGCCACCGCCGCCCTGGCCCTGATGCTGGCCTCGTACCTGCTGCTCGCCGCGCTGATCATGGCGCTGGCCGGCGGGGTGTCGGGGGCGGCGGGAGTGCTGGTGGTGGGGCTGGTGGTGATCGCGGGCACGCTGCGGCTGCTGCGGGTCGGGGTGTGGCTGAGCGGCAAGGGCGTTCGGCAGGTGGGGTATTTCGGCACGGTCACCGTGCCGTGGGGCCGGGTCACCTCGGTACGCACCGCGCAGCAGCCGGTGAAGGTGCTGGGGCTGCCGCGCACGGTGCAGGGGCAGGCACTGGTGGTCAGCCGCCGCGGCGGGCAGCCGCTGCGGACACTGGTCACCGACCACAACGCGGACTTCCTGGGCCGGATCGAGGCGTTCGACATCGCGGCCGACGCCATCGAGAGCTGGGCCGCGCAACTGCGCTGACGCACAACCGCCCCGACCCCGTCCACCGGCCGCCCGGATTCACCCGGGTGGCCGGTGGTACGACGGCGCCGGTTACTTGCCGTCGTGCAGGGCGATGGCCCGCTGCATGGCCTTGCGGGCCCGCGGGGTGTCCCGGGCGTCGAAGTACGCCACGGCCAGCCGGAACCAGTTGCGCCAGTCGTCGGGCGCGGCCTCGGTCTCGGCCTGGCGCTTGGCGAACACCGCGTCGGCGGAGTCGCGGACGATCCGGCCGCTGGGGGTGCGTTCGAGCTCGTCGACCGGCAGGCCGCCCTCGGCCTCCAGTTCGCGGCCCAGCCGCCCGGCGTGCCGGGCGAACTGCGTGGTGTGCCACAGGAACCAGGCGCCGATCAGCGGCAGGACCAGGACCGCGACACCGAAGGCCACAGTGACCGGGCGCCCGTCGGCGATCAGCAGGATGCCCCGGTCGCCGGCCAGGACGAAGTAGAAGACCAGGGCGACCGCGGACAGGGTGTAGCTGAGTTTGGCGCGCATCGCTGTTCAGTCCTCGTCCGGCCGGGAGTCCTCGGACAGGAAGTGCTCCAGCCCGTAAGTCAGGCCGGGCACGCCGGGCACGGTCCTGACAGCGAGCAGGATGCCCGGCATGAAGCTGCTGTGGTGCAGGGAGTCGTGCCGGATGGTGAGGGTCTCGCCGGTGCCGCCGAACAGCACCTCCTGGTGGGCGAGCAGGCCCCGCAGCCGTACCGAGTGCACCGGTACGCCGTCCACCTCGGCGCCCCGGGCGCCGGGCAGGCCGTGGGTGGTGGGGTCGTGCTGCGGGGCGCGGCCGTCCTCGGCGCGGGCGGCGGCGATCAGCTGCGCGGTGCGGGTGGCGGTGCCACTGGGCGCGTCGGCCTTCTTGTCGTGGTGCAGTTCGATGACCTCGACGCTTTCGAACCAGCGGGCCGCCTGCTGGGCGAAGCGCATGGTGAGCACCGCCCCGATGGAGAAGTTCGGGGCGACCAGCGCCCCGACCCCCGGTGCGGCGGCCAGCCGCTCCTCCAGGGCGGTGAGCCGCACCGGGGTCCAGCCGGTGGTGCCGACCACCGCGTGGATGCCCTGCCCGATGACATAGTCCAGGTTGTCCATCACGGCGTCGGGGTGCGTCAGGTCGACGGCGACCTGGGTGTCGGCCTCGGCCAGCGTCTCCAGCCGGTCGTCGCGGTCGATCGCGGCGACCAGTTCCAGGTCGTCGGCCGCCTCGACGGCGCGCGCCGCCTCCGAGCCGATCCGGCCCTTGGCGCCGATGACGGCCACACGGAGCTTGCTCATCGTTCTACGGTCCTCCGGTCACAGGGGGGTTGCGGTCGGTGGGGATCAGGCAAGGGCTTCCTGCAGGCGGGCGGCCTGCTTGTCCTTGACCGGGCCGATGACGGCCAGCGAGGGACGCTGCCCCAGTACCTCACGGGCCACCGCGCTCACGTCGTCCAGCGTGACCGCGGCGATCTTGGCCAGCAGGTCGTCCACGGACAGCTGGTCGCCCCAGCACAGCTCGCTCTTGCCGAGCCGGTTCATCAGCGCCCCGGTGTCCTCCAGCCCCAGCACGGTGGAGCCGGACAGCTGCCCGACCGCGCGTCGCAGCTCCTCCTCGGTCAGGCCGTGCTCGGCGACCTGGGCCAGCTCGTCCCGGCAGATCTTGAGCACTTCCGGGACCCGGCGCGGCTGGCAGCCGGCGTACACCCCGAACTGGCCGCAGTCGGCGAAGGACGAGGTGTAGGAGTAGACCGAGTAGGCCAGCCCGCGCTTCTCGCGGATCTCCTGGAACAGCCGGGAGCTCATGCCGCCGCCGAGTGCGGTGTTGAGCACGCCGAGCGCCCAGCGGCGTTCGTCGGTACGGGACAGGCCGGGTGTGCCGAGCACGATGTGGGCCTGCTCGGTGCGGCGGTCCAGGATCTCGACCCGGCCGGCCGTGCGGATGGTCCGGGATCCGTCCCGGGGCGGGCGCGGTTCGGCGTCCGGGTCGCGCAGGGCGCCGGCCTGCTCGAAGGCGTGCCGCACCTGCCGTACGACGGTGTCGTGGTCCACATTGCCGGCGGCGGCCACCACGAGGCGGGTGGGGTCGTAGTGCTTGCGGTAGAAGCGGGCCACCTGGTCGCGGGTGAGGGCGTTGACGGTCTCGACGGTGCCCAGCACCGGGCGGCCCAGCGGGGAGTCGCCGAGCAGGACGGAGGTGAACAGGTCGTGGACCTCGTCGCCGGGGTCGTCCTCGGTCATGGCGATCTCTTCGAGGACGACGCCGCGCTCGGCGTCCAGGTCCTCCTGCCGGATGACGGAGGAGGTGAGCATGTCGCTGACCACGTCGATGGCCAGCGGCAGATCGGTGTCGAGCACCCGCGCGTAGTAGCAGGTGTACTCCTTGGCGGTGAAGGCGTTCATCTCGCCGCCGACCGCGTCGATGGCCGAGGAGATGTCCAGCGCGCTGCGCCGCCGGGTGCCCTTGAAGAGCAGGTGCTCCAGATAGTGGGTGGCGCCGCCGAGTGCCGGGGTCTCGTCGCGGGAGCCGACGCCGGCCCAGATGCCGAAGGTGGCCGAGCGGACGGTGGGCAGCGTCTCGGTGACGACCCGCAGGCCGCCGGGCAGGACGCTGCGGCGGACGGTGCCGATGCCGTCGGTGCCCGGCAGGAGGGTCCGCGTGCGGACGGCCCGCCCCTCGGTGGAGGGGCGGGCCGTCACTGCGGTGGAGCGGGTCGTCACTGGGCCGACTCGTCCTTCGCCTCGTCGTCGCCGGCGTCCTCGCCGTCGATGACGGGGATCAGCGACAGCTTGCCGCGGGCGTCGATCTCGGCGATCTCGACCTGGACCTTGGCGCCGACACCGAGGACGTCCTCGACGTTCTCGACGCGCTTGCCGCCGGCCAGCTTGCGGATCTGCGAGATGTGCAGCAGCCCGTCCTTGCCCGGCATCAGCGACACGAAGGCGCCGAAGGTGGTGGTCTTGACGACCGTGCCCAGGTACCGCTCGCCGACCTCGGGCATGGTCGGGTTGGCGATCTGGTTGATCATGGTGCGCGCGGCCTCGGCCTGGGAGCCCTCGGTCGCGCCGATCAGCACCGTGCCGTCGTCCTCGATGGAGATGTCGGCGCCGGTGTCCTCCTGGATCTGGTTGATCATCTTGCCCTTCGGGCCGATGACCTCGCCGATCTTGTCCACCGGGATCTTGATGCTGATGATCCGCGGCGCGTTCGGGGACATCTCGTCCGGGGAGTCGATGGCCTCCATCATCACGTCGAGGATGTGCAGGCGGGCGTCGCGGGCCTGCTTGAGGGCCGCGGCCAGCACGGACGCCGGAATGCCGTCCAGCTTGGTGTCGAGCTGCAGGGCGGTGACGAACTTCTTGGTGCCGGCGACCTTGAAGTCCATGTCGCCGAACGCGTCCTCGGCGCCGAGGATGTCGGTGAGCGCCACGTAGTGCGTCTCGCCGTCGATCTCCTGCGAGATCAGGCCCATGGCGATACCGGCGACGGGGGCCTTGAGCGGCACACCGGCGTTCAGCAGCGACATGGTGGAGGCGCAGACCGAGCCCATCGAGGTGGAGCCGTTGGAGCCGAGCGCCTCGGAGACCTGGCGGATCGCGTAGGGGAACTCCTCGCGGGTCGGCAGGACCGGGAGCAGGGCCCGCTCGGCGAGCGCGCCGTGGCCGATCTCGCGGCGCTTGGGGGAGCCGACCCGGCCGGTCTCACCGACGGAGTACGGCGGGAAGTTGTAGTTGTGCATGTAGCGCTTGCGCGTCTCGGGCGCCAGCGTGTCCAGCTGCTGCTCCATGCGGAGCATGTTGAGGGTGGTGACGCCCAGGATCTGGGTCTCACCGCGCTCGAACAGCGCCGAGCCGTGCACCCGCGGGATCGCCTCGACCTCGGCGGCCAGCGTGCGGATGTCGGTGACACCGCGGCCGTCGATCCGGACCTTGTCGCGGATGACGCGCTGGCGGACCAGCTTCTTGGTCAGCGAACGGTAGGCCGCGGAGATCTCCTTCTCGCGCCCCTCGAACTGCGGCAGCAGCTTCTCGGCGGCCAGCCCCTTGACCCGGTCGAGCTCGGCCTCGCGGGCCTGCTTGCCCGGGATGGTCAGCGCCTGCGCCAGCTCGTCGGTGACCGCGGACTCCAGCGCCTCGAACACGTCCTCCTGGTAGTCCAGGAAGATCGGGAACTCGCCGGTGGGCTTGGCGGCCTTGACGGCCAGCTCGGACTGCGCCTTGCACAGCACCCGGATGAACGGCTTGGCCGCCTCCAGGCCGTTCGCGACGATCTCCTCGGTCGGCGCCTCGGCGCCGCCCTCGATCAGCGCGATCGTCTTCGCGGTGGCCTCGGCCTCGACCATCATGATCGCGACGTCGCCGTCGTCGAGCACCCGGCCGGCCACGACCATGTCGAAGACCGCGTCCTCGAGCTCGCTGTGGGTCGGGAACGCCACCCACTGGCCCTTGACCAGGGCGACGCGGACGCCGCCGATGGGGCCGGAGAAGGGCAGGCCGGCCAGCTGCGTGGAGCAGGAGGCGGCGTTGATGGCGACCACGTCGTAGAGGTGGTCGGGGTTGAGCGCCATGACTGTGCAGACGACCTGGATCTCGTTGCGCAGGCCCTTGACGAAGGACGGGCGCAGCGGGCGGTCGATCAGCCGGCAGGTGAGGATGGCGTCCTCGGACGGGCGGCCCTCGCGGCGGAAGAAGGAGCCGGGGATCCGGCCGGCCGCGTACATGCGCTCCTCGACGTCCACCGTGAGGGGGAAGAAGTCGAAGTGCTCCTTGGGCTGCTTGGAGGCGCTGGTGGCCGACAGCACCATGGTGTCGTCGTCCAGGTAGGCCACGGCGGAGCCGGCGGCCTGACGGGCCAGGCGGCCCGTCTCGAAACGGATGGTGCGGGTGCCGAAGACGCCGTTGTCGATCACGGCTTCGGCGTAGTGGGTCTCGTTCTCCACTATGGGGATTCTCCTCGTCCTCGCCCGCGGGGCGTGTCCTCGCGGGCCATCGGTGGAGGGGCGTCCTGCCGAGGGCCGGTCTTCGATCGAAGCCTCCGGGGGTGGAACCACCCGGGGGCCACTACCGAGGACCGGCGTGTGCGGCGGATAGGGAGGACGCTCCTCCTCATTCGTTGTCAACGGCACCATTGCACCAGACGAGGCCCGGATTGTGCACGTCATGTGCGCGTTCCGTGGCCCGGTGCACACGGGGCCGTTGCGTTTTCGCGGTGGTGCCTTGCTGTGCGGTGAAACTACGGGGTAAACCGTGCGGTACCGCGGGTGAAGCTCTTCGGTTGTTCAGTTGTTCGGTAAGGCTGTTCGGCGCCGCGGTAAAGCCGCGCCGGGACGTATATGGCGAAGGGAGCGGCCCCGTCCGACGGGAACCGCTCCCCTCCACGGCGTCTTAGCGGACACCCGCCGCGCCGGCACGGATGCCGAGGCGCTCGCGGAGTTCACGGAAGCGCGTGATGTCCTTCTTGGCCAGGTACTGCAGCAGACGGCGCCGCTGACCGACCAGGATGAGCAGACCGCGGCGCGAGTGGTGGTCGTGCTTGTGGGTCTTGAGGTGCTCGGTCAGGTCCGAGATCCGGCGCGACAGGAGCGCGACCTGGACCTCGGGGGAGCCGGTGTCGCCCTCCTTGGTGCCGAACTCTGCGATGATCTGCTTCTTCGTCTCGACGTCGAGCGACATACGGACTCCTTGGGTGTCAGTGGCCTCCGAGCGCCCCCGGTCTTCTTCGCGGGGGTGTCTCAGGTGACTCGCGAGGCTCGGCTACGCGGCGATACCACACGCGTGACCGTCACCCAGAGTACCAGCCCGGACCGAGGTGCTTACCCGCGGGTCATCTCGCCGGGGACGGTCGGTGGTGCGGGGGTACGCGCCCGGTAGGGAGCGCGTCACGCAGGGTGGGAGGCGGGCCTGACATCGAGCGGGTCCCGGCGATTAGTCTTGCCCTGAACGGGGAGGGGGGAATCGGCCATGGGGTGCGTGGGCGAAGGCGCCGCGGGGCGGTTCGCGAAATGGCTCGCAGGACCTTTCGCACGAGGGTTCGCAGGACGATTCGCAGGACGATTCGCACGACGGTTCGCAGGACGGTTCGAAGCCGCAGACCAGGAGGCATTGTGAGCAGCGATCGGGACGAGAACCGCGCGGGCGGGGACGGCCCTGTCGAGGATCCGTCGCAGGCCGGCAACACCGGTGACGTCACGGGTGAGTTCAGCCTCGGACCGCGGCTACCGGCCTGGTACATGCAGGACGCGTCGGGCAGCGGCGGGCCGGCGGGCGAGCGGGACGAGGAGGAGAAGGAGGAGAAGGAGGCGGGCGCCGCCTCGGACTCGTTCCCGGACTCGCTCTCGGACCCGGACCCGGACCCGGACCCGGACCTGGACCTGGACCGGGACCCGGACTCGGGCTCCTTCCCGGAGCCGGCGGCCGGCACCGGGGTGCCAGAAGGGTCCGGTGCCGCGGAGCCGGTGGCCGGCGGGGGTCCGGCCGCCGCGCCGGCCGCGCCCTCCTGGTCGGCGACGTCCGTACCGTCGATCCCCGAACCCCGGGAGCCCGAGGCGGACCCACCCGAGCGCGAGCGGCCGGCCTCGGCATCGGAACCCGAGCCGGAAGAGGCGACGCGGGAGGCGCGGCCCGGGCCTGGATCGGGGGACGCACCCGAACGCGAGCCCGAGCAGGGACCCGGGCACGTACAGGAACCGGAGTCCGTGGGCGCGTCGGATCCCGGGAAGCCGGCCAAGCGGGAGCTGGTGTGGACACCGCTGCCGGCGCCGCCTCCCGACGCGACGCCTTGGGCGCCCGGCGTGCCGAACGGTCCGGTGCCGCCGCTGCCGCCGCCAGTTCC
>NZ_FMCH01000258.1 GCF_900091855.1 Streptomyces sp. DvalAA-14 | reverse complement strand
CGGGCCCGGCGCCCCGCGCCGGGGAAAGCGGGTGCGGGGGGCCGGGGCCGACCCCATAGGATTGAGGGCACCAACGACATCTCACCCCCCAGAGGATCGCTACGCATGCCTGGCATCACGCGCGAGGAGGTCGCCCACCTCGGCCGGCTCGCCCGTCTTGAGCTGTCCGGCGAAGAGTTGGACCACTTCGCCCAGCAGCTCGACGACATCATCGGCGCGGTGGCCCGCGTATCCGAGGTGGCCGGCGAGGACGTACCGCCGACGTCGCACCCGCTGCCCCTGACCAACGTCATGCGCCCGGACACCGTCCGGCCCTCGCTGACCCCGGAGCAGGCCCTGTCCGGCGCGCCCGCCACGGAGCAGCAGCGTTTCAAGGTCCCGCAGATCCTCGGGGAGGACTGACCGTGAGCGACATCATCAGGCTCACCGCCGCCGAGACCGCGGCGAAGATCGCCTCCGGCGAGCTGACCGCCGTCGAGGTCACCGAAGCCCACCTGGCCCGGATCGAGGCCGTGGACGAGAAGGTGCACGCCTTCCTGCACGTCGACCGGGACGGCGCGCTCGCCCAGGCCCGCGCGGTGGACGCCCGGCGCGCCGCCGGGCAGCAGCTGGGCCCGCTGGCCGGGGTGCCGCTGGCCATGAAGGACATCTTCACCACCGAGGGCGTGCCGACCACCGTCGGCTCCAAGATCCTCGAAGGCTGGATCCCGCCGTACGACGCCACCGTCACCAAGCGCCTGAAGGCCGCCGGCGTGGTGATCATCGGCAAGACCAACATGGACGAGTTCGCGATGGGCTCCTCCACCGAGAACAGCGCCTACGGCCCCACCGGCAACCCCTGGGACCTGACCCGCATCCCCGGCGGCTCCGGCGGCGGCAGCGCCGCGGCCCTCGCCTCCTACCAGGCGCCGCTGGCCATCGGCACCGACACCGGCGGCTCCATCCGGCAGCCCGCCGCCGTCACCGGCACCGTCGGCGTCAAGCCCACTTACGGCGGGGTGTCGCGCTACGGCATGGTCGCGTTCTCCTCCTCGCTGGACCAGGGCGGCCCCTGCGCCCGCACCGTGCTGGACGCGGCGCTGCTGCACGAGGTGATCGCCGGCCACGACCCGCTGGACTCCACCTCCATCGACGCGCCCGTGCCGCCGGTCGTCGAAGCCGCCCGCAGCGGGGACGTGACCGGGCTGCGGGTCGGCGTCGTGCAGGAATTCGGCGGCGAGGGCTACCAGGCCGGCGTCGTCCAGTGCTTCAACGAGTCGGTGGAGCTGCTGCGCGAGCTGGGCGCCGAGATCGTCGAGCTGTCCTGCCCGTCGTTCAGCTACGCCCTGGCCGCGTACTACCTGATCGCGCCCTCGGAGTGCTCCAGCAACCTGGCCCGCTTCGACGCCATGCGCTACGGGCTGCGGATCGGCGACGACGGTTCGCACTCCGCCGAGGAGGTCACCGCCCTGACCCGCGAGGCCGGCTTCGGCCCCGAGGTCAAGCGCCGCGTCATCCTGGGCACGTACGCGCTCAGCTCCGGCTACTACGACGCGTACTACGGCTCGGCGCAGAAGGTGCGCACCCTGATCAGCCGGGATTTCGAGAAGGCATTCGAACAGGTCGACGTGATCGTGTCGCCCACCACGCCCACCACCGCCTTCCCGATCGGCGAGCGCGCCGACGACCCGATGGCGATGTACCTGGCCGACCTGTGCACCATCCCGACGAACATGGCGGGCAACGCGGCCATGTCGCTGCCCTGCGGCCTCGCACCGGAGGATGGTCTCCCGGTGGGCCTGCAGATCATCGCACCCGCACTCAAGGACGACCGGCTCTACCGGGTCGGCGCCGCCGTCGAGGCCGCCTTCGTCGCGAAGTGGGGCCACCCGTTGCTCGAGGAGGCACCCCAGCTGTGAACACCAACCAGAGCGCCAAGAAGAGCCCGGTCGCCAAGGCCAAGGGCTTCAAGAAGAGCCGGCCCGGCACCTACCTGGCCATCGGCACCTCCCTCTTCAGCGCCTTCACCAACATCAAGCGGGCCAGGACCGCGCGCGACGAGAGCGACACGCTCAAGCTGCTCGACGCGGTCGTCAGCGCCGCCGCCATCGCCACCGGGGTCGCCCTGCTCGTCCGCGAACTGCGCCGGATGAGCGACGACGACATCCTGACGGACTGAAGCCCGAGGACTGAGAGGTAAAGAGGACTGTGACCGTCACGGATCTGATGTCCTACCAGGACGCGCTGGCGTCGTACGACCCGGTGATGGGCCTGGAGGTCCATGTCGAGCTCGGCACGAAGACCAAGATGTTCTGCGGCTGCTCCACCGAGCTGGGCGCCCCGCCCAACGCGCAGACCTGCCCGACCTGCCTGGGCCTGCCCGGCGCGCTGCCGGTGGTCAACGAGATCGGCGTGGAGTCCGCGATCAAGATCGGCCTCGCGCTGAACTGCGAGATCGCGTCGTGGTGCCGCTTCGCCCGGAAGAACTACTTCTACCCGGACATGCCGAAGAACTTCCAGACCTCGCAGTACGACGAGCCGATCGCCTTCAACGGCTACCTGGACGTCCAACTGGAGGACGGCGAGGTCTTCCGGGTGCAGATCGAGCGCGCCCACATGGAGGAGGACACCGGCAAGTCCCTGCACGTCGGCGGCGCCACCGGCCGGATCCACGGCGCCTCGTACTCGCTGCTGGACTACAACCGGGCCGGCATCCCGCTGATCGAGATCGTCACCAAGCCGATCGAGGGCGCCGGGGAGCGGGCCCCGGAGGTCGCCAAGGCGTACGTCGCCGAGCTGCGCGAGCTGATCAAGGCGCTGGGCGTGTCCGAGGCCCGGATGGAGATGGGCCAGATGCGCTGCGACGTCAACTTGTCGCTGCGTCCGCACGGCCGGGAGAAGTTCGGCACCCGCAGCGAGACCAAGAACGTCAACTCGCTGCGCAGCGTCGAGCGGGCCGCCCGCTACGAGATCCAGCGGCACGCCGCGGTCCTGTCCTCCGGCGGCACCATCCTGCAGGAGACCCGGCACTTCCACGAGGAGGACGGCTCCACCACCTCCGGCCGGATCAAGGAGGAGGCCGAGGACTACCGGTACTTCCCCGAGCCGGACCTGGTGCCGATCGCCCCGCCCCGCACCGTCGTGGAGGAGCTGCGCGCCGGGCTGCCGGAGCTGCCGCGGCTGCGCCGCAAGCGGCTCCAGGACAGCTGGGGCATCGCCGACCACGAGATGCAGTCGGTGCTGAACGCCGGCGCCCTCGATCTGATCCTCACCACCATCGACGCCGGCGCGGACCCCGCCTCGGCCCGCAAGTGGTGGATGGGCGAACTGGCCCGCTACGCCAACGAGACCGGCATCGAGCTGCCCGAAGTGCCGATCACCCCGGAGCAGGTGGCCCGGGTCTCGGCGCTGGTCGCCGCGGGCGACCTCAACGACAAGCTGGCCCGGCAGGTCATCGAGGGCGTGCTGGCCGGTGAGGGCGACCCGGACCAGGTGGTGGACAGGCGCGGCCTGAAGGTGGTCTCGGACGACAGCGCCCTGGGCGCGGCCGTGGACCGGGCGATCGCGGACAACGCGGCTGTCGCGGACAAGATCCGCGGCGGCAACCTCGCCGCGGCCGGTGCGCTGATCGGCGCGGTCATGAAGCTCACCCGGGGCCAGGCGGACGCCAAGCGGGTCCGTGAACTGGTGCTGGAGAAGCTCGGCGTCCAGGGCTGACACCGGCCGCCGACGCCCGCCGCGGTAGGTCACGGGTAAAGACGGCACCCCGAAACGGGGTGCCGTCTTTATGTGTACTTAACGCACAGAGGCCGCTCTTGTGAGTAACCGCACGAAACGACCAAAGGATCATCTTTCGCTGGCACAGTGGTCCGCAACCGGCCGCGGGGCAGCGCGCGACGGGCAGAGCTCGTCAGGAGAGAACAACCAATGGCCGCACTCGCCCGGTGGTGTCGCAACCGCCGTCTCACCGTGGTGCTCCTGTGGATCACCGCCCTGGTCGGACTGACCGCCGCCGCGGGTGTGGCCGGCTCCGCCTACTCCAAGCAGTACGACGCCCCGGGCACCGAATCCGGCCACGCCGCGAGCCTGCTGGCGGACGCCTTCCCCGGGCAGGCCGGTGACAGCGAGACCATCGTCTGGCACACCCCGGCCGGCGGCACCGTCCGGGCCGGAGACGTCGAGCAGACCATGACCAAGGTGCTCGATCAGGCCCGTACGCTGCCCGGCGTCACCGCTGTCACCAGTCCCTACGGCCTGACCGGGGTGGGTCAGATCAGCCGGGACGGGCACACCGCCTACGCCACCGTCGACTACCGCCAGTCCGCCGACGACATCCCCGCCGGCCAGGCCGAGGCGCTGGTGAAGACCGCCAAGGCGGCCCAGCATCCCGGCCTCCAGGTGGAACTCGGCGGGCAGGCGGTCGGCAGCACCGAAGGCACCGGGGCCCACGTCAGCGAGCTGATCGGCATCGGCGTCGCCGCCGTGGTGCTGCTGCTCGCCTTCGGCTCCTTCGCCGCCATGCTGCTGCCCATCGCCACCGCGCTGATCGGCTGCGGCACCGCGTACATGGCCATCGGGCTGCTCAGCCACGGGATGACCGTCGCCGACTTCGCACCGATGCTCGGCATGCTCGTCGGGCTCGGCGTCGGCATCGACTACGCGCTGCTGATCGTCACCCGGCACCGCCGGGGCCTCAAACGCGGCCTCGGCGTCGACGCGGCGCTGGAGGAGGCGGTCGCCACCACCGGCCGGGCGGTGGTCTTCGCCGGCGGCACGGTGTGCGTGGCGCTGCTCGGCATGCTGATCCTGCGGCTGAGCTTCCTCAACGGGGTCGCGGTCGCCGCCGCGCTCACCGTGCTGCTCACCGTCGGCGCCTCCATCACCCTGCTGCCCGCACTGCTGTCCTACATCGGGCCGCGCGCGCTGAGCCGCCGCCAGCGCCGGGCACTGGCCGAGCAGGGCCCGCGGCCGGAAGCGCCCGGCGGGCTCGCCGCCCGCTGGTCGGCGTTCGTGGAACGGCACCCCAAACTGCTCGGCTCGCTCGCCGCCGCGGTGATGATCGTGCTGGCCGTGCCCACGGTGACCCTGCGGCTGGGCAGCTCCGACCAGGGCAACGACCCGGCCGGCACCACCACCCGGCAGGCGTACGACCTGCTGGCGAAAGGCTTCGGGCCCGGCACCAACGGCCCGCTCACCCTGGTGGCGACGACCGACGGCGGCGCGGCCCGGCTCGCCGTGGACCGGCTGCCGGACACCTTGCGGCACACCCCCGGCGTCGCCTCGGTCGGCCCCGCCGACTTCGACGCGTCCGGCCGCACCGGCGTGATCACCGTCGTCCCGGACAGCGCCCCGCAGTCGCGAGCCACCTCCCAACTCGTCCGGCAGCTGCGCGCCGATGTGCTGCCCGCCGCCGAGCGGGGCAGCGGCCTCAAGGTCTACGTCGGCGGCACCACGGCCAGCTACGACGACTTCGCCGCCGTCGTGGTCGGCAAGCTGCCGCTGTTCATCGGCAGCGTGGTGGGGCTCGGCTGCCTCCTGCTGCTGCTCGCCTTCCGCTCGATCGGCGTGCCGCTCAAGGCCGCCTTGATGAACGTGGCCGCCGTCGCCTCGTCCTTCGGCGTCGTCACCACGATCTTCCAGTGGGGCTGGGGCAGCGAGTGGCTGGGCCTGGGCCGGGCCGGACCCATCGAACCGTTCCTGCCGGTGATCATGGTCTCGGTGCTGTTCGGCCTCTCCATGGACTACCAGGTCTTCCTGGTCAGCCGGATGTACGAGGAGTGGCGGGAGACCCGCGACAACCGGCGGGCGGTACGGGTCGGGCTGGCCGAGACCAGCCGGGTGATCAGCTCCGCGGCGGTCATCATGATCGCGGTCTTCCTGGCCTTCGTGCTGACCGGCGACCGGGTCATCGCGATGTTCGGGATCGGCCTGGCCGCGGCCGTCACGCTGGACGCGTTCGTGCTGCGCACGCTGCTGGTGCCCGCGCTGATGCATCTGCTGGGCGACGCCAACTGGTGGCTGCCCGGCTGGCTGGAACGGCGGCTGCCGCGGATCAGCATCGACCGCCGGCCCGAGGCGCCGGCCGGTGCGCCGGCCGCTCCGGCCGACCGGCCGGCCGTCGCGCTCAGATGACCCCGCGGCCCGACGGCGCCGCGAAGTCGAGGGCCGGTGCTGCGCCTGAGGCGGCTCGGCGGTCGGCTAGGCCCTGTCCGGGCGATCTTTGAGGATCAGCCCGCGGGCTAAGGCGCCGCCGGGCCCGCGGAGAGCCGCCCTAAGGACCCCGGGCCTTGCGCGGGACGGCCGTCTGAGGAGGCGGCCGCCACAAGTTCGGGAAGGTGCCCGATGTGGCCGACCCCCCTTGGAGACGAAGCTGAGTACAGAACACAGCAACGCGATCCAAGGAGAAGAAGCCATGTTCGCTTACGAACTGCAGCAGGCCCGGCAGGCCGAATTCCAGCACCGCGCCGAGGAGTGGCGGCT
>NZ_FMCH01000339.1 GCF_900091855.1 Streptomyces sp. DvalAA-14 | reverse complement strand
CCTTGCGGACGGTCGCCGGACCCGCGGCCGTCGCGGGCCGGGCGCGCAGTTCCCCGCGCCCCTGACGGGGCCGGCCCGGGGGTCACCCACCCCGCCCGAACGCCCAGCCCCGTGCGGCCGGTTTCCGGACCGGCGGCCGTCGGGGGCCGGGCGCGCAGTTCTCCGCGGCCCTGATGGGGTCAGGGGGGCGGTTGTCAGTTGGCGGAGGAGGCGAGGGGGCCGGGTCTGCGGCCGGCGGCGGGTACGGGCGGCCTCAGCGAGAGGGCCAGCAGCAAGGACAGGGCCGAGAAGACGGCGCCGGCGGCGAACGCGGTGGTGGCCCCGTGGAGGAACGCGTGGGTGCGGGCGTGGCGGGAGGCGGTGCCGAAGACCGTCACCAGGACGGACAGGCCGACGCTGCCGCCCACCTGCTGCATCGTCTGGAGCAGCCCGGACGCCGAACCGGCGTCCTTCGGCTCGACACCCGACAGGATGAACGTGTTGAGCGGCATCATGGTGAACCCCATGCCGACCCCGAACAGCAGCATCGGACCGAGCAGTCCGGCCGCGTACCCCTCGGACGCCGAAAGCTGGGTGATCCACAGCCCTCCGCTGAAGGTGAGCGTGATCCCGCCCGCGGCAACCCACTTGGCCCCGATCCGGGCGATCGCGCGCGGCGCGGTCCGGGCCGCGGCGAACAGCATCGCGGCCAGCGGGATGAAGGCGAAGCCGGTCCGCAGCGGGCTGTAGTGCAGATACGTCTGCAGATACTGCGTGACGAAGTAGAAGACACCGAACATGCTGGCCGGCACGAGCAGCATCACGCAGTAGGCCAGCGCCCGGTTGCGGTCCTTGAACAACCGCAGCACGACCAGCGGGCGGTCGGCCCGCATCTCGTTGACCAGGAAGGCCGCCAACAGGGCCACCGCGATCACGAAGGAGGTCAGCGCGCGCCCGTCGCCCCAGCCGTTCTCGCCGACCCGGATGAAGCCGTAGGACAGGGACGCCATGCCGAGGGTGCCGGTGAGCGCGCCGGCGATGTCGAAGCGGCCACCGCGGTGCCGAGCGGTCTCCTGGATGAAGCGGGGCGCGATCAACACAATGGCGAGGCCGACCGGGATGTTGATGAAGAACACCCAGCGCCAGGAGCCCCAGCCGGTGAGCATGCCGCCGACAGTGAGGCCGATCGCGAAGCCGGCGCCCGCCACCGCGGAGAAGACACTGAGCGCGCGGTTGCGTTCGCTGCCCTCGGTGAAGGAGGTGGTGATCAGCGCGAGGGTGCTCGGCGCGGCGAGCGCGGCGGCGGCGCCCTGC
>NZ_FMCH01000396.1 GCF_900091855.1 Streptomyces sp. DvalAA-14 | reverse complement strand
CGTCACCACTTGCCCACACAGGGCCCGTTGGGCGAGCCGATCACCTGCCCGCCGGAGTGCGCGGACGACTTGTCCGTCCCTTGTGCGTCAAATGACGCTGTGCGCCGACCACGGTCGGGTCTTGCATGAAGCGGGGGCCAGAACCGGCCAAGGGGGGCCTCCCGCTTCGTGGAGGGACAAGCTCGATGAGGGTCAAGGCACAGCACTACGCAATCGTCGCCGTCGACGTGGAGAAGTTCGGCACCCGCGACAACCCCACCGCCTTCCTGCTGCGCAAGCAGCTGTACGCGCTGGTGGAGAGCGCACTGGACGACGCCGGGATCGACCGGTCCGCGGCGCCCGACCCGGCGGACCGCGGTGACGGCTTCTTCCAACTGCTGCCCGGTGACGTCGACAAGCTCGATCTCACCGGGCCCTTCGTCGCCCGGCTGCACAACGCGCTGCGCGACCACGCCGCCACCAGCAACGCGCTGGGTGCGCTGCGGATCAGGGTGGTCCTGCACTCCGGCGACGTCGGCTGGGACGGGCGCGGCTGGGTCGGGGAGGAACTCAACACGGCCTGCCGGCTGCTCGACATCGAACCGCTGCGCACCGCGCTCGCGCAGGCACGCCGCGCCGGGCTGGCGCTGGCCGTCACCGATGACTGGTACCGGCGGGTGGTCCGCCACGGGACGGCGGAGGTGGAGCGCGAAGCCTTCCGCGAAGTGCCGTTCGACGCCAAGGAGATCAAGGGCGCGAGCGCCTGGATCAGGGTGCCCGGCTACGACGTGCCGCCGGGCATCACGCCGATACGGCGGGCGGAGCCGGAGGCGGCCGGGCCCGCGTCGGCGGGACCGGCCGCGCCGGGTGGCGGAGCGGGCGGCGTCGGGGGTCACACGATCGGTGACATCGGCCAGGTCGGTCAGGTCGTGAACGGCGACCTGCACGTCAACCGTGACTTCACCATCCAGATGCCCCACCGCACCGAGAGGGGCCACTGATGGTCGACCCCGCCGCCAACGCGCCGGCGGGACCGGTCCCGGCGCCCGCGCAGGCCCCGCCCGACCCCAACGCGCCGCCGGCCGAGGCCCCCGGGCTGCTCTCCACGCTGACCGGGCTGGCCGGCCAGTCCGGCGCCGCCGACGAGCGGCTGGGCGCCGAACGCGACGCCATCAACGGCCTGCAGGTCGGGCAGCTCGTCGGCGGCCACGTCTTCAACATGGTCGCCGGGCCCGCCGCGATCCGGATGTACCGCCTTTCCACCGAGGAACTCCACGAGACCCGGGAGGCGTTCGTCCGGCCGCCGGACTGGGCCGCGCTGAACCGGAGGGCGGCCCAGCGGTCGGTGGTGCTGCTGCGCGGCCCGCTCGGCTGCGGCAAGTCCGCACTCGCCAGGGACCTGTTGCTCACCGCCGGTCACCCGACGCTGTATCTGCTGGACCCCGACACCGACCTGACCCGGCTCGGCCGGGTCGATCTCCAGCGGGGCGCCGGTTATGTCCTCGCCGACCTGCCGAACGGCGGCGCGCTGACCAGCTTCGAGCTGAGCCGGCTGGAGCACGAACTGCGCTCGCAGGACAGCCGGTTGATCGTGACCGTCGAGCAGTCCGCGACCCGCCTGGATCCCGGGGCGCAGGGCCATCTGCTCGACACCGACCGGCGGGCGGGCGGCCCGGAGATCGTCGCCGCACAGGTGGCGTGGCGGCTCGGCATCGGGGCCGGCCAACGGGCCCGCCAGCTGATGGCCCGCGCCGATGTACGCGCCCTGCTGCGGGACTTGCTGGCGGGAGCGTCCGCACAAAGGGCCGCGGTGCTCGGGCGGCTGCTGGCCGAGGCGGCCGAGAGCGGATCGGACGACGAGGTCACCGCCAAGGTCAGGGCCCGACTCGCGCTGATCGACACGGAGTCGATTCCCGTCTGGTTCGAGAACCTCGCCGACCTGGCCCGGCAGTGTCTTGCCGTGGGTGTGGCGATCTTCGGCGGCGAGGCCTACGCGTCGGTCGCGGCGCTGTCCCACGATCTGGAGGAGCGGCTCCAGGTCAAGGAGACCGCGCAGCACCCCGACCGGGCCCGCGGCACCGCGCTGCTCAGCAGCACGAGCGGCCGGCTGGCCGCCATCCAGGCCACCCTGGTCACCTCGGAGGTGGCCACCCGGTACGGAGGCACCCGCGGCCAAGTGGTCCGCTACCAGGACCAGGGCGTCTCCGTCCACGTACTGGAACACGTGTGGACCGAGTACGACCGGATCAGGCTGGTGCTCCCCGACTGGCTGCGGGACTGCGCGGTCAACGAGTCGCAGACGCTCCGGGTGCGGGCCGCGGTCGCGGCGGGGACGCTCGCCAAGCAGTCCTTCGAGACCATCAGGGCCCGCATCCTGCGTCCGTGGGCGGCCAGCGACCGCCCCGAACTGCGGGACGCCGCCGCCATCGCGGTCCGGGTGGCCGCGATGGAGTCCGGCCACGCGCAGGCGGCCCACGCCCTGGTGCGCAGCTGGAGCTTCGAGACCAACACCCGGCTGCGGGCCACCGCCGCCCGGGCGTGGCGGGTGATCTTCGAACTCGACGGGACCGAGGCCGCCTGGTCCCTGCTGCACGACCTCGCCGACACCGACCGGGACGACGTCGTCGACGCCGTGTGCCGCAGCCTGACCGAGTACATGGCCCTGGAGCAGGGCCGCTACTACCGCGACGCGCTCGACCTCATCGACCAGTGGTGCCGCTCCGGCGGCTACGGCCCGCGCCGCTCGACGGTCGGCGAGATCGCCTTCCTCTACGCGGCGGCCGACCTGGTGGAGCGCCGGGGCGGCGGGGTCGACGCGAACGGGACGGCGAGGGGACGCGGCGGACCGCTCGGCGGGTCCGGGAATCGGGCGGCCCGCGCCGACCCGGCGGCCCCGCGGGACCGGGCGGCCACCCCGCGCCCGGCAGCCGCGGCTCCCGGGTCGTGGCCGATGCTGCTGGCCGCCGCCGACCGCGACGACATCCGCCGCCAGGAAGTGGCCCTGCTGTGGATGCGGACGGTCAACTCGGCCCAGGTGTACGAGGCCGCCCACGAAGTGCTGGCCGAATGGGCCCGTCTCGCCGAGCCCGACCCGGCGGCGCGCGCCGCGCTCGGCCGGCTGCTCGCCGTGGCGGCCGCCGACCCACGGACCCAGCTGATCATCCGCAAGCAGGCCGACACGTGGATCGCGGCGGGTGAGGGCCGCGGCGCCCCGCTGGCCGGACAGGAAGTGCTGAACCACCTCGGAAGGAACCACCGATGAACGATCAGCAGCCCGGCCGGCCCCAGCCGGCTCCCCACGCGCAGGGCGCCGACGCGTCGCTGCTCGTCGGCGGCCCCTACACCGTCACCATGGGCAACCGCGGCACGCCGCCGCTGCCCAGCCAGGCCCTGGTGTTCACCACCGACGACGGGACGGTGGTCGAACTGCCCCGGCTGCCCTCGGCGATGGGCTCCTTCAAGTACCGCTACCGGTACGAGGTCGACACCAGCGACCACCGGTCGTCCTGGACGGAGGTGCTGCCGAGCGGTACCGGCGGCTACGGCTTCCAGGCGTCCTTGGACGCCACCTGGACGGTCACCGTGCCGGGCCAGGTGGTGCGGCGCAACATCAGGACGGTCGCGGACGGCAACGCGGCCGTCTCCCTGGCGATACGCAACCTGCTGTGGCCGCACGCCGGCCTCTACCCCATCGACCGCCTCGCCGACTTCGACACCTTCGTCCGGTCCAGCTTCTGCGCCAACCCCCACGCGTTGCCCGAGGGGTTGACGGTCTCCGCGCTGACCGTGGGGTTCTCCCTGGACCAACAGGCCATCGACCACCTGCGGGCGCTGCGACAGGCCGCGGAGAAGCAGAAGTTGCTCCAGGTCGAGCACCAGACCGACCGCACCAGGCAGCAGTTGGAGCAGGTGCTGCAGGCCGACCGGGAGAACGCGATCCGGCAGGCCGCCCGGGGCGACGGCGGGATCCTGGTCCACCTCATCGCCCAGGACCCGGGCAAACTGCGCGAGATCATGCAGGATTTCGGCCAGCGGCAGGACGTGGCCGCGGAACGCAAGATCAAGACGCTGCGGGACCTGATCGAGGCGAAGCTGATCCAGCCGGCCGAGGCGCAGCAGATCTGGCAGGATATGCATCACGCGGCCCCGTTGTTCGGCCCGGAGCCGAGTGCGGCACTGCCGCCGGTGGGGCCCGCGCCGGCGCAGTTGATGCCGGGGGCGTTCTCGCCGTCCCCCGCGCCCTCCGCCGCTCCCGCGGGCCGGGCTCGTCCGCCGCGCCCGCCGCCGGATCCCCCGGTTCCACCGCCGCGGGCTACCCGGCCGCGCCACCGGCGTCGGCCTCGCAGGCGGCCTCGCAGGCGCAGGTGGTGGCGGGCGTAGTGCTGGGCCCCGCGCAGAATCCGGCGCCGCCCAGGCCCCGGGTCCGCAGCTTCGAGCAGCCGCCGCCGGGGGCCACCGCGGCGCCGGCGCCCACACCCGCACAGGCATCAGCGGCACCCGCCGCTCCCGCCGCCCCCGCTTCCCCCACCGCGCACGGACCGGGCACCCGGCGCTCCACGAAACGAGGCCCGGCCGTCCAGACCCCCGCCGTCCAGACCCCGGCGGCTCAAGGCCCCGCCCCGCAGGCCCCGCCTGCCAACCCCTCGGCCCCCAACACACCGGCCCCGGCGCCCGGTTCAGCCGCTCCGCCCGCCCAGCAAGGGAGCAGCGCCGGCGGATCGTCGAACGTGGTCGGCACCACTCCGGTGGGCTCCCACCGGCGCCCCCGCAAGGACGGAAAACGGATATGAAGAGCCTTCGCCGAAACGCCGACCAGGAACCGCCGCAGCCGGGTCGGGCGGCCGACGGATCCGGACCGCCGTCCTCCTCCCACCGCAGGCGGGAGTCCCCGCCCGCCGTCCTGCGGCGCCGTCGGTGGGTCATCGTCGGGCTGACGGTGCTGACCGTGGGGCTCCTCGTGCTGATCTGCACGGTGTCCGGGCTGCTGGTGCGCGCCCTGTTCACCGCGCTGGCCGTCGTGGCCGTCCTGCTGGCGGGGTTCCTCGCCGTGGCCAACCTCCCCGGGCCGGAGTCCGCGGCCCGTCCCGCCGAGCCCTCGTCCCCTGTCGGCCGCCCGAAGCGCTGGAGCCGGAACGGCCGCTCCGGCCCCGGCGCCGCGGGCGCCGCCCATCCGAAGGTGCAGGTACAAACCGTGCAGACCTCCTCCGCCGAGGCCGAGCCGACCGTCGGCGGGCAGCCGCCCAGGGGTTTCGGACCGCAGGTGCCGGCGCCGGGAGCGCGGGCGACGGCGCAGGACCACGAGCAGGGCCGGGCCCAGGGCCAGGCGTCGGGCCAGGCCCAGCCACCGTCGCTCGCACCGGCCTCGTACGGCGCCCCTGCCGTGGTGGCGTCCCCCGTACCCGATCCCCGGCGGCCGGCGCGGCTCGACCCGGCCGGGGCCGGGACCGGCCGGCCGTACCCGCTCGCCCCGGGATCCGACCGCCCGGCGCCGGC
>NZ_FMCH01000257.1 GCF_900091855.1 Streptomyces sp. DvalAA-14 | reverse complement strand
CAGGCGCTGCAGCATGTGCCAGTCCTGCGGGTGCTCCGCGATGCCGGCCGCGTACGCGTCCGCGAGGGCCTGCGTCATCACCCGGGTGCGCTGCGGCCGGTCGCCCTCCTCCGGTACCGGGACCGGCGGGTGCACCCGGCCCTGCATGACGGGCGACTCGTCGTACCAGAGGGTGACCGGGAGAAGCAGCGCGCCGGTCTGCTGGGCGAGCATCGCCGGCCCGGCGGGCATCCGGGTCGGCTCGCCGAAGAAGTCGACCTGGACGCCGCCGGCCGACAGGTCGCGGTCGGCGACCAGGCAGACCAGCCCGCCGGCCCGCAGCCGCCGGGCCAGCGTGCCGAAGGCGGCGCCGCCGGTGTGCGGCAGCACCTCCATCCCCAGGCCCTCCCGGTAGGCCACGAACCGGTCGTAGAGCGTTTCCGGCTTGAGCCGCTCGGCGACCGTGGTGAACGGTGTCTCCAGTTTCGTGGTGACCCACGCGCCGGCCAGGTCGTAGTTGCCCATGTGCGGCAGCGCCAGGATCACGCCGCGCCCCGCCGCCAGTCCGTCGGTCAGGTGGTGCACGTCGGCGGGGTCGAAGCCGCCGCGGATCCGGTCCTTGCTCCAGGTGGGCAGCCGGAAGGACTCCATCCAGTAGCGCAGGTACGAGCGCATGCCCGCCCTGGACAGCTCGCGCAGCGCGTCCGGGCTCGCGTCCGGCACCACCCGGGCCAGATTCGCCTCCAGCCGCTGGACGCCCTTGCCGCGCCGCCGCCAGGCCAGGTCGGCGACGCTGCGGCCGAATGCCCGGGCGGCCGGTTCGGGGAGCGTTTTGACGGCGCCCCAGCCCAGGCCGTACAAGCCGTCCGTGAGGCGTTCCTTCACACGCCGCTCCCGTGGTCCGCGGTCTCGCGCGCCAGCGCGGCGTCCGCCTCGGCGGACTCCCGGCGTACCGTGACCACCCGCTGGACCAGGGTGATCAGGCTGCCCACCGCGACGACCCACAGCGCGATCGGCAGCAGCCACTGGATGCCGGGCACCCCGAAGGTCCGGTGGAAGCCGGACAGGCCGCACAGCACCAGCGTGATCACCAGCCGCTCGGAGCGTTCCACCAGGCCGTTGACGTTCACCGGCAGGCCGATGGCCTCGCCGCGCGCCTTGGTGTACGACACGACCTGGCCGCTGGCGAGGCAGAAGATGGACACCGCGCACAGCACCTGGTCGTTGCCGTGACCGGCGTACCACAGGGCCAGCCCGCCGAAGACGGCGCCGTCGGCGAGCCGGTCCAGCGTGGAGTCCAGGAAGGCGCCCCAGCGGCTGGAGCGGCCCATCTGGCGGGCCATGTTGCCGTCGACGAGGTCGGAGAAGACGAACAGCGTGATCACGACGGTGCCCCAGAAGAACTCGCCCCTGGGGTAGAAGGCCAGCGCGCCCGCGATGACTCCCGCGGTGCCGATGAGGGTCACGGCGTCGGGGCTGACCCCCCTGCGGATGAGAAATGCGGCGAACGGCGTGAGAACACGCGTGAAGAACGCACGCGCGTACTTGTTCAGCATGGCCTTCCCGACAGGTCGGTGGATCGGAACGAACGACGGCGCCCCACTACGACGATCACCGGCGAACCAGAAACGAACGACAGTGAGCGTCACCGAACGGCAACGGTCGTCTGTGGACGGCGCGGCGGACGACGAGGTGGAGCGGGCGGACGACGGACACGAGCGTGGAGCACGGCTGCCGGACGGGCCGCCGGATGGCCCATCGTAGCCAGCCCCCGCGCGCCGAACACGTGTGGCACCGCCCCGACCGGCTCCCGCCCCCTTCGCCGACCCCCGGATCACCGCCGCGGGTACGGCATATGGACGTGCCATGACTGCCGTGGGAAGGTCGGAAGACCCCCGTGGGAGGACGGACCGGGAGGCGAGACACATGGGTGGTGGATCCGACAGGAAAGACACGACACCAGGCGCCGCCGGCAGAGTACCGGCGGCCGACCGCCCCGAGCAGGTGCGCAACGTGGTGCTGGTCGGCAGCAGCGGAGCGGGCAAGACGACTCTGGTGGAGGCGCTCGCGCTGGCCACCGGGGCGGTGAACCGGGCGGGCCGGGTCGAGGACGGCGGCTCGGTCTCCGACCACGACGAGATGGAGCGGCGGCAGCAGCGGTCCGTGCAGCTGTCCCTCGTCCCGGTGGAATGGGGCGGGTTCAAGGTCAATCTGCTGGACACCCCGGGCTACGCGGACTTCGTCGGGGAACTGAGGGCCGGTCTGCGCGCCGCGGACGCGGCCCTCTTCGTGGTCTCGGCCGCGCAGGACGGCGAGGGCATCGGCGGCGCGACCCGGATGGTGTGGGACGAGTGCGCGGCCGTCGGCATGCCGCGGGCCGTGGTGGTCACCCACCTGGAGTCGGCCCGGGCCGGCTTCGAGGAGATGGCCGAGCAGTGCGCCCGCGAACTCGGCGGCGACGATCCGGACGCGGTGCTGCCGCTCTACCTTCCGGTGCAGGGCCCGGCCGGGCCGGACGGCCACGCGCCCGTCACCGGCCTGGCGGGCCTGCTCTCGGGGCGCGTGTACGACTACTCCGGCGGCGGGCGCACCGACGCCGGGGCCGGACCCGGGCTGGCCCCGGAAATGGAGCGGGCCCGCGACCGGCTGATCGAGGGGATCATCGCCGGGAGCGAGGACGAGACCTTGATGGACCGTTACCTCGCCGGCCAGGACATCGACCCCGGGACGCTGGTGGCGGACCTGGAAAGGGCGGTGGCCCGCGGCGCCCTGCACCCCGTGCTGGCCGCCGCGCCCGCCGCGGAGGGCGCCCGGCAGGGACTGGGCACCGTGGAGCTGCTGGAACTGGTCACCGGCGGCTTCCCGACCCCCCTGGAGCGCTCCGCGCCGCCCGTCACCGCCCCCGACGGCGCCGACCGGCCCGCGCTGGCCTGCGACCCGCAGGGCCCGCTGGCCGCCGAGGTCGTCAAGACCTCCTCCGACCCGTACGTCGGCCGGATCAGCCTGGTCCGGGTCTTCTCCGGCACCCTGCGGCCCGACGAGACCGTGCACGTGTCCGGGCACGGCATGGAGAGCCGCGGGCACCAGGACCACGACGTGGAGGAACGGGTCGGCGCCCTGTCCTGTCCGTTCGGCCGGCACCAGCGTCCGGTGGCGTCGGCGGCGGCCGGGGACCTGGTGTGCGTGGCCCGGCTGACCAGCGCCGAGACCGGCGACACCCTGTCCGGCCGGGACCGGCCGCTGCTGATGGAGCCCTGGCTGATGCCGGATCCGCTGCTGCCGGTGGCGATCGAGGCGCACAGCAAGGCCGACGAGGACAAGCTGTCGCAGGGCCTGTCGCGGCTGGTGGCCGAGGACCCGACGATGCGCCTGGAGCAGAATCCCGACACCCGCCAGCTCGTCCTGTGGTGCCTGGGCGAGGCGCACGCCGATGTCGCCCTGCAGCGGCTGCGCGGCCGCTACGGGGTGCGGGTCGACGCCGTCGCGCACCGGGTGCCGCTGCGCGAGACCTTCGGTGAACGGGTCACCGCGCGCGGCCGGCACGTCAAACAGTCTGGCGGGCACGGCCAGTTCGCGATCTGCGACATCGAGGTCGAGCCGCTCCCGGCGGGCTCCGGCATCGTGTTCGTCGACAAGGTGATCGGCGGGGCGGTGCCGCGGCAGTTCATCCCGTCGGTGGAGAAGGGCGTCCGCGCCCAGGCCGCCCGGGGTGTCACGCCCGGCCACCCGGTGGTGGACATCAAGGTCACCCTGGCCGACGGCAAGGCGCACCCGGTGGACTCCTCCGACGCCGCTTTCCAGACCGCCGGCGCACTGGCGCTGCGCGAGGCGGCCGCGACCGCCCGGATCGATCTGCTGGAGCCGGTCGCCGAGGTGCGTGTGCTGGTGCCCGACGCGCATGTGGGCGCGGTGATGAGCGACCTGTCCGGCCGCCGCGGCCGGGTGCTGGGCAGCGAGGCGGCCGGCCCGGGCCGCTCCCGGGTCACCGCCGAGGTCCCGGAGCTCGAGATCGGCCGCTACGCGGTGGACCTGCGCTCCGTCTCGCACGGCACCGGACGGTTCTGCAGGGCCTATGTCCGCCACGAGCCGATGCCCGCCGGGGTCGCGGCGAAGCTGCGCCGGCAGAAGGGGGCGCCGGCCGGCTGAACCGCCGCCTGACCGGCCGGTGGAACGGCCGCCCGAACCGCCGGGGAACGGCCGGCCCGACCGCCGAAAATCCGTCAGTCGATCATCCGATGAGCGCCAACTGTGCTCTCGTCCGGGCCAATCGGCGGCTCGCGGCCACCCCGCGGGCCGCCGCGCCGCTAATGTGGTGGGGGCCGTGAACGTGTGATGTGACGGCCGGTGGGGAATGGGCCGGTCGGAAGCGTTGTACGAGCGGATGTGGGCACGGTGGGAGCGGGCGCCGCAGGGCGACCGTCCGGCCGGGCGGGTGCGGGCAGTAGTGGGCGGAATCGGACCGGCTGGGGGCCGTGGTGACGAACGGGTTCGACTTCAGCCCGGGGGCGCAGGTCCCGCTGACGGGCCTTGACGGCGGCACCGCCGCCACCCAGGCGCTCGCCTCGGCCGCGTACCGCGACTCCCCCGTCACCGCCCTGGTCGACATCAACGAGGGCGCGGCCGTCTCCGCCCCCCGGCTGTCGCTGTTCCAGCCCAACCTCGGCGAGGCATGGGCCCGCGCGGTCCAGAACCGGATGCTCGGCGCCTCGCGGGGCGAACTGGTGCAGTCCTTCGGCGTGGAACCGCAGTCGGTGGTCGAGCACTGCCTGGCCGCCAACCGCATCCGGCAGGAACGCGACAACCGGCTGGCGATCCTGATGGGCGTCTTCGGCGTCCTGTTCCTGCCGGGCGTCCTGGTGTGGCTGGGCGCCTTCCAGCTCCGCAAGACCCTCTCCGCGCTCAGCGGCAAGCGCAAGGGCGCCGGCGCCTTCGGCGGCGTCGTGCTGGCCGTGGCCATCGGCTTCACCGTGCTGCTCGCGATCCGGCCGCCCTTCAGCGGCTTCTGGCGCGAGTACTTCCGGGTACTGATGATCGCGCCCGTCATCGGCTGGTACTGGGCCAAGCGGATCTGCGAGCGCACCGCCAAGGACCTGCGCGACCGGTGGGACGGCCTGGTCAAGGGCAGCGGCATCGGCGCGAAGATCCCCGAGGCGGTCCCCCGCAACCCCAACCAGATCCGCGCCGAGTCGCTCCGGCAGAGCCTGGCCAAGCTGTCCGCCGAGCAGGCGAGCAACGTCGTCTTCTACGCCGGCCCCAAGGGCATACTCGGCATGGGCAGCCGCTGGGGCTCGTGGCACATGGCCGAGGAGCTGGTCCCCCGCGAGGGCCTCGCCGAGATCCACCCGTTCCGCAGCTGGGACGTGGTCCGCGCCATCCACGACCGCCTGCGCATGCTGGAACGCGGCCCGCTGCACACCGGCGGCTTCCCCAAGGCGTCCATAAAGCACTGGATCGTGGTGCCGATCGGCGCGGGCGCCGGCAAGATCTCCCGGCCCACCGGTTCGGACGTCGACGGCTTCTCCGTCAAGGACTTCGAGATCCAGCGGATATGCAACGAGCAGCAGTTCGGCAAGGGCAGCCGCCACTACCTGGGCATCCAGTTCGTGCTCTGGGACGGCAATCTGGTGATCACCCTCATGGTGACGGTCACCGTCCTCGCCCACACGCTGCGGGTCGAGGTCACCGGACACGCGCTCGGGCCGATCGACGGCCTGTTCACCTCCGGGCCGCCGGCCAAGGAGAAGACCATCACCAAACCGATGAAGTTCTGGGAGACCAAGACCGTATCGCTGCCACTGATCGACACCGGTGAGGTCGTCCGGCTGGCCGCGCGCGCCCCGCTGACCCGCTTCCCGTCGATCCTGGACTACCTCGGCGGCACCTTGAAGCTGCCCGAGCCGTTCGGGCTGCGGCACACCTGGGCGGACAAGCCGTGGCAGCACCGCTTCATGGCCGACGACGCGCTGCGCGCCGCCACCCCGGTGCTGCGGGCCGTGCACGCCGCCGCCATCCACGTCATGACGGAGAACGGCGTGGACACCGCCCACTTCACCAACCGCTCGATGGTCCTCAGCGGCCTGGTCCAGGGCGTCGAGCCCCGGAAGGCCGACGCCTACGACGTGTAGGGCTGCCCGCCCGGGGTTGCCGGGGCGGTGGGGCCGGCGCCCCACCGTCGCGGCCGGTCGCGCCCCGGGGTGGTGCGGCGTTTCCACCAAGGCCGGCCACTCAGGGGCGCGAGGAACCGCGCGGCCCGCCCACGCGAGGCGACAGGTCCGGCGGCACCAGCACGTGGCTCGGCCGACGGCTACGGCGGCCAGGCGCCAGCCGTTACCGCGGCCAGGCGTCGGCCAGGATCTTCCGGGTGTCCGCCAGCAGCTGCGGCAGCACCTTCGTGTGCCCGACGACCGGCATGAAGTTCATGTCGCCGCCCCAGCGGGGCACCACATGCTGGTGCAGATGGGCGGCGATGCCGGCGCCGGCCACCGAGCCCTGGTTCAGCCCGATGTTGAAGCCCTGGGCGCCCGAGGCCGCGCGCAGCGCCGTCATCGCGTGCTTGGTCAGCTCGGCCAGCTCCAGGGTCTCGGCCGCGTCCAGGTCGGTGTAGTCGGCCACGTGCCGGTAGGGCACCACCATCAGGTGCCCGCTGTTGTACGGGTAGAGGTTGAGCACCGCGTACACGTGCTCGCCACGGTGGA
The DNA here is from genome assembly GCF_900091855.1 of Streptomyces sp. DvalAA-14. GTDB lineage: Bacteria > Actinomycetota > Actinomycetes > Streptomycetales > Streptomycetaceae > Actinacidiphila. The sequence goes on along the minus strand of NZ_FMCH01000257.1, from coordinate 19,505 downwards.
TGACCAGCCCGTCCTCGTCCGACTTGGCCGGAATCGCGCAGAACGGACAACCGTCGCCGGCGCCCGGGCCGGTGGGCTTGTTCTCGCCCTGGATGTACGCCATCCGGTGCGGGGTCCACAGCCGCTGGAAACCGTCCGGCTCCCCCACCCCGTCCTGCTGTTCCGGCTCACTCGTCATGCCGAGAAGCATAGGACTTCGGTGCCCGGAAGCGTGTCGGCGGCCCCAGCGCCGGCAGCTGCCCCGATCCTGACCGGATGGACGCCGACAGCCGCCTGTCCCGCTGGGAGACCCGCAGCGAACTCCCGCTGTCGATGGCCTCCCTGCTCTTCCTGGGCGCCTACGCCGTCCAGGTCCTGGACCGCGGGCCGGCCGGGCCCTGGCGCACCCTCTGGCTGGCCGTCACCTTCGCGATCTGGGCGGTCTTCGCCGCGGACTACGCGGTCCGCTGGTGGCTGGACGGTCACCGTCCGCTGCCCCGGTACGTCCGCCACCATCTGCTCGACACGGCCGTCCTGCTGCTGCCGCTGCTGCGCCCGCTGCGCATCATCCGCCTCTACGACGCGGTCCAGCGGCGCCGGGACCGGCCCCGGCTGAGCCTGTACGCCCGGGTGATCGCCTACGCCGGCAGCAGCGCCGTGCTGCTCGGCTTCGCGGGCGCTCTCGCGGTCTACCAGGCCGAGCGCGGCGCCCCGGGCGCCACCATCCGCACCTTCGGCGACTCGGTCTGGTGGACGGCCTCCACCCTCACCACGGTCGGCTACGGCGACATCACCCCGGTCACCCCGCTCGGCCGCACCCTGGCCACCGGCATGATGATCGCCGGGCTGGCGCTGCTCGGCGCGGTCACCGGGGCCTTCTCCTCCTGGCTGATCCAGGTGTTCACCCGGGACGACGAACGGCCCCCGGCGGGCTGACAAGCAGCGCGCCGGGGGCCGTACCCGCCGTACGGCTCAGACCTGGACCCGGCGCTCCACCACGTCGACGAGCTTGGCCAGCGCCACGTCGCGGGCGATGCCGTTCTCCTGGGAGCCGTCCCGGTAGCGGAAGGACACCGTGCCGTTGGTCATGTCCTCGTCGCCGACGATGATCATGAACGGCACCTTCTGCTTCTGCCAGTTCCTGATCTTCTTCTGCATCCGGTCCGAGGCCGCGTCCACCTCGACCCGCAGCCCGCGCCGCTTGGCCTCCGCGGCGAACTCCTGGAGGTAGGGCACATGCGCGTCGCCGACCGGGATGCCGACCGCCTGGACCGGGGCCAGCCAGGCCGGGAAGGCGCCCGCGTAGTGCTCCAGCAGGACCGCGAAGAACCGCTCGATGGAGCCGAACAGCGCCCGGTGGATCATCACCGGCTGCTGGCGGGAGCCGTCGGCCGCGGTGTATTCGAGGTGGAAGCGGGCCGGCTGCTGGAAGTCGACCTGGATGGTCGACATCTGCCAGGTGCGGCCGATGGCGTCCTTGGCCTGGACCGAGATCTTCGGGCCGTAGAAGGCCGCCCCGCCCGGGTCCATGACCAGTTCGAGGCCCTGCTTGCCGGCCGCCTGCCGCAGCTGCTCGGTGGCTTCGGCCCATTCCTCGGCCGAGCCGATGAACTTGTCCGAGTCCCCGCGGGTGGACAGCTCCAGGTAGAAGTCGTTCAGCCCGTAGTCGCGCAGCAGGTTGAGCACGAAGGTGAGCAGCGAGTCCAGCTCGTCGGGCACCTGCTCCCGGGTGCAGTAGATGTGCGCGTCGTCCTGGGTGAAGCCGCGGGCCCGGGTCAGGCCGTGCACGACGCCGGACTTCTCGAAGCGGTAGACCGTGCCGAACTCGAACAGGCGCAGCGGCAGTTCGCGATACGACCGCCCGCGCGCGTCGAAGATCAGGTTGTGCATCGGGCAGTTCATTGCCTTGAGGTAGTAGTCCTGCCCCTCGAACTCCATGGGCGGGAACATGCCCTCCGCGTAGTGCGGCAGGTGGCCGGAGGTCTCGAAGAGCTTGGCCTTGGTGATGTGCGGGGTGTTGACGAACTCGTAGTCGGCCTCTTCGTGGCGGCGCCGCGAGTACGCCTCCATCTCCTTGCGGATCACCCCGCCCTTGGGGTGGAAGACGGCCAGGCCGGAGCCCAGCTCGTCCGGGAAGGAGAACAGGTCCAGCTCGGTGCCGAGCTTGCGGTGGTCGCGCTTCTCGGCCTCGGCCAGGAACTCCAGGTGGGCCTTGAGCTCGTCCCTGGTCGGCCAGGCGGTGCCGTAGATCCGCTGCAGCTGCGGGTTCTTCTCGCTGCCCCGCCAGTACGCGGCGGCGTTGCGCATCAGCTTGAAGGCCGGGATGGCGCGGGTGGTGGGCAGGTGCGGGCCGCGGCAGAGGTCCTTCCAGCACAGCTCGCCGGTCTTGGGGTCGAGGTTGTCGTAGATGGTCAGCTCGCCGCCGCCCACCTCGACGTCGGCGCCGTCGTCGGAACCGGCCGAGGAGCCCTTGATGCCGATGAGTTCCAGCTTGTAGGGCTCGGCGGCGAGTTCCTCGCGGGCGTCGTCGTCGGTCACCACCCGGCGGGCGAAGCGCTGGCCCTGCTTCTGGATCTCCTGCATCCGCTTCTCGACGGCCTTGAGGTCCTCGGGGGTGAACGGCTTGTCGACGTCGAAGTCGTAGTAGAAGCCGTCCTTGATCGGCGGGCCGATACCGAGCCTGGCGTCCGGGAAGATGTCCTGGACGGCCTGTGCCATGACGTGGGCGGTGGAGTGCCGCAGGATGTTGAGGCCGTCCTGGCTGGTGATCTCCACCGGCTCGACCTCGTCGCCGTCGGCGACCTCGTGGGCCAGGTCCTTCAGCTCACCGGCGATCCGGGCGGCGACCACCGAGCGCTCGTCCCGGAACAGCTCGGCCGCGGTCGTGCCCGTCGTGACCACTCGCTCTTCCGGTTCGGCGGAATCGCGTTTGATGATCACACGGAGGTCTGACACCGGTCTGCTCCTGACATGGGCGACGCTTGAGATGGCTCACCGGCGGCCGTCGTGGCCGCCGTACCCTCGAATCGTACCGAGCCCGGCGCGTTGCGCGTCACGGCTTTTCCCCCCGGCCGCCCGCCCGCCGCCGTCGGCGCCCGAGCACCCGGCGCGCGACTCACCGCGGCGGCTTCACTCCGGGTCCCCGCCGCAGGCGTCCTCGAACGTGTCGATACCGCCCTGGAGCGATGTCAGCAGCCGGTCGCGTTCGGCCTCGTCCACGTGGACCGGGGTGACCGGGCCGGCGCCGCCGAGCCGGCGGAAGCCGCCGCGGTGGCCTGAGCGCTGTCACCCGGCGGTCATGGCGACGGCCGGGGCCCCGCGACGAGCGGGGTCCCCGGCCGAAGACCTGTCCGCGGCGCTCCTTGGGCGCCGGGTCGGCTGCGGTCGTTACTGCACGGTGACCGCCGCGGTGGCCGGCGCCGCGGGCGTGGCCGTCACGTCGCCCGCCGTGGCGGTGAGCGTGTGCGCTCCGGCGGCCAGGGCGGCCGAGGCGGTGCAGCTCCAGGTGCCGTCGTCCGCGACGGTGGCGGTGCAGAGCGTGCTGTCCTCGGCCTTGACGGTGACCGTGGCGTCCGGCTCGGCCGTTCCCGAGACGGCCGGGGTGGCGGTGACGGTCGCGCCGGCCGCGGGCGAGGTGATCGTCACCGGCGGGGCGAAGTCGGTGGCGTTCGGGACGCCGTCCCCACTGATCTTCACGGTGACGCTGTGCACGGTCACCTGGCCGCCGCCGTTGCGCAGCCGGAAGTCGGCGCCGGAGTGCTCCTGGCCGCCGAAGTAGGCGTCGGAGGCGGTCACCGTCGCGGTCTTCCAGGTGTTGGTCCCGGTCAGCTGGATGCTGGCGGTGGACTTGTAGGGGTCGGCGGAGCCGTTGTCGTAGTGCACGGCGAAGGAGCCGGAGCCCTGGTCGAAGTAGGCCACGGTGAAGGCCGCCGAGTAGTAGCCGGCGTGGGCGACGGAGTCGTCGATGTCGAAGTAGATGTTGCTCTGGGTGCTGGTGCGTGCGGTCAGGCCGTCGATCACGGAGGCGGTCGTCGGCCCGTCGAAGCCGCCGGAGGGCTTCTCGTCCTCGCTCATGCCGTAGGCGTAGTTCGTCGCGCCCACCACCGAGCCGACCACCGCGGTACCGGGCGGCAGGTCGGAGGCGTCGAAGGCGATGCCCGCGGACGGGTCACCGGTGAGCCCGCTGGGATCGGTCGCGGTGGCGGTGACGGTCTGCCGCCCCGGGGTGAATCCGCCACCGGGGGCGCAGCTCCAGGCGCCGGTGTCGTCCGCGGTGGCGGTGCACAGGGACGTCGTCCCTTCGTGCACGGTCACGGCGCCGTCCGGGATCGCCGTACCCGTGACGGCGGAGGAGAGTTTGACGGTCGCCCCGCTGCGCGGGGTGGTGATGGCCGGCGCGGGCGGGAAGGCGTGCTGGTCGGGCACCCAGGGGCCGGTGACGGTCACGCCGACGCTGTGCACGGTGATGCCGCTGTGGTCGGAGTGCAGGCGGAAGTCGGCGCCGGCGTTCTCCAGACCGCCGAAGTAGGCGCCGCCGAGGTCCAGTTCGGCTGTCTTCCAGGTCTGACTGCCGGTCAGTGTGATGGTGCCGGCGACGTGGTTCCGGTCCTGCGGCCCGGCGTCGTACTGCACCGAGACGGTGCCGGTGCCCGAGTCGAAGTAGGACACCGCCAGTTGCGCGTCGTAGGCGCCGGTCGCGGCGATGTCGTTGTCGAGGTCGAAGTACAGGTCGCTGCCGTCGCGCTTGGTGGGGTCCCCGGTGGTGCGCGCGGTGAGGCCGTCCACCACGGAGGCGGTGGTGGTGGCACCGGTGGAGCCGGGGTAGTCGACCTGGGTCAGGCCGTAGGCGTGGTTGGTGGCGCCGAGAACGGTCCCGGCGGTCGCGGTGCCGGTACCGGACTGGGCGGTGGTGTCCAGGCCGATCTGGACGCCGCCGAGATGCCGGGCGGCGGTCGGTGCGGCGCCGGTCACCGCGGCGTGCGGCAGCGCGGTGGTGGGCGCGGCGACCTGCTGCACGAGGTACGTCTTGCCGGCCTGGACCGGGACGTCGATGATGTCCTCGCTGCCGGCCGGGACGACCACGTGCCCGTTCTTGCCGTTGACGACCTCGACCTGCTGGCCGGGCCACGGGTTCTTGACCCGCTGGGTGCCGGTGGCGCCCGCCTCGATGGCGGCGGTGACCAGGGCGCCGCCCTGCACCTGGACGTCGACCCTGCCGTTGTTCTGGACGGCGACGCTGCCGCTGCCGTCCCAGTCGCCCGGCCAGGCCGGCGCGAAGCGGATGATGCCGTCGTAGTCCTGCGCGAGGGCTTCGTCGACCGCGGTCGCGGCGCCGGACTCCTGCTCGATGTAGGGCTGGTAGCCGACCGAGTTGCCCAGATCGGCGAACCCGTTCGGGTACACCTGGTGCCCCTCGGTGATGGAGATCAGGTCACTGCGCACCTCGGCGGGGTTCTGCAGCCGGGCCGCGTCGATGGCGTCCATCGACCAGTCGTTGCCGCCCTTGTTGGGCCGGTGGGCGTAGCTGCGCTGCTCCAGCGAGAAGGAGTTGCTGTCCTGGTCGCTCACCGTGTTCCACGGCCACAGCGGCTCCAGCTCGATGTTCTCGCCGTTCTGGCGCGCCGCGGCGGGCTGGTACGAGATGGCGATCATGTCGGTGCCGGTTGCGTCCGCCGCCGCCGTCTCGGCCGCGGTGTAGTCCGGGTTCAGCAGCTGGGTCCGGGTGGTCTGGTCGGTCCGCGGGTAGGGCGGGATCTCGGTGATGGCCTTGGTGACCTGCTGGACGAGGGCGGCGTCACTGGTACGGGCCGTGCCGAGCTTCTTCGCGGCCTGCTGGATGATCGGGAAGAGCGTACGGTCCACCGCGATGTCGGTGGTGGGGTCCTGGACGGCCCACTGGGTCTCGTGCGCGTTGGCGTTCGCGTGCAGCAGCCCGTCGGGGCCGACCTTCTGGTAAGCGAGTTGGAACTCGGCGGTGGACTTCATGAAGGGGAAGTACTTCTTGAGCGTCTTCACGTCGCCGGTGGCCTGGAACTGCTGCCACATGTAGAGCGCCACCTCGGGCCCGCTGGAGATGTCCAGCGCGTTCCAGTTCGGCGAACTGGCCTCACTGCAGTTGCCGGTCGGGATGTCGAGGCCGTTGCCGTTGAACCGCATGGTCTCCGGCACGCAGGAGCCGGGCAGGCCGCCCATCGCCAGCTTGGTCCATGCCTCGATGTCGGCGGTGTCGTCGGCGTACATGTCGAAGATCGGTGTGTTGAGCTGGTAGTTGCCCGAGCTCATGTTGGCGGAGATCTGGGTGCGCAGATTCCACAGCCAGTACGCCGACGGCGTCCAGGTCTGGGTGTCCTTGTCCCAGGCGAACATGTCGGCCTCGCCGGCCTGGCTGCCCGGGTAGATGCCAGCCTTCATGGACGCCGCTTCCTCGTAGAGGTACAGCGTGCGGAGATTCTCGATGTAGGCGGCGCTGCCGTCGGCCGAGTTCATTTCGACCAGGCCGGAGTTGGTCCAGTAGTGCTGCCACCACTTGTCCTGCGCGGACATCAGCGCGGACTCCCGGGCGGTCGCGTCACCGCCGATCAGCTTGACGGCCGTCCTGGTGGCCGTCTTGGCGGCGGTGCCGCCGTTCCACCCGGGCGAGGCGACGACGACCCGGAAGGTCCCGTCGGCGCGCGGGGTGAAGCTGACCTTCACCTGGGTGGGGCCGGCCACGGTGGTCTGCACCTTCCGGCCGCCGGCGGTGATGGCCGCCAGTGACCCGAAGGTCTTCCCGCTGCCGATCGGCGGACCGCCGTCCACCCAGGTCTCGGCGAGGGTGCCGACGGTGCCGGACACCGCGGCGGCCGGCTTGCGGGGAGACCACAGGTTGATGGTGGCGCTCTGGGCGACGCCGGGGTCGGCGCCGGCCACATCGACGATCAGCTCGTCCTTGTCCGTCGCCACCCACGCCTTCATCGACATGCCGCCGCCGGACTCGCGCAGCACGCCGTCGGTGAGGTCGAGCCGTCCGGTGAAGTCGCTGGCGTGCGAGATCACCGACAGGCCGGGGATGTTGAGCTGGCCGGGCGACTTGCGGTCCGGCATGGTGTCCGAGCGGTTCAGCTGGGCGGTGAAGCCGCCGGCCGCCCACGCGGCAACGCCCAGCGATCCGTTGCCCAGCGGCGTGGACGCGGTGGGCGACACGTTGGGCGATCCGAGCACGATGTCGGACCGGCTGACGACCCCGGCCGGATCGAGGTCGAAGGCCCCGTGCTGCCAGGCGGTGGTGGCCGTCGTCGCGGCAGCCCCCTCCGTGGCCGCCACGGCTCTGCCCGGGCCCACCAGGGCAAAGCCGGCGAGTGCGGCGAGCAGCGCCGACCAGAGCGAGAGGGCACGGCGGAGCCGCCCCCTTCGATACACGGGGATGATCTGCACGGGGCCCTCCAGGGCTGTACGACGCTCGACCGGCCGATGCGCGGCAAGTGGTCCGATGAATGAACCCGGCTATGCGCGTAGTTGAACGCCGTTGCTGGCGAACTGTGGTGCGCGGCCACGTAACATCGGACCACTGCCGTTCTAATCCATCCACGGCCGTGGCGTAAAGACCTGCGACAGCGCTGACCTCCCCGACCTCCGGGGACGGTTGCGGCCGGCGCCTCGCCAGGCGTCCTCCGTCCCGCGGGTCCCTTTCCACCCGGCGGCCGTCCTTCAGGGCGGGCGGCGCGGCGGCGGCGCGGGCAGCGGCAAGGAGGTCAGCGGGTCGAGCGGCGGCGGCGAAGATCGCCGCGACGGCCGACGTGGTGAGGCAGGTGCGCGTTCCGGCCGCGCGATCCGCGCCGCCGCGCCGCGGATCGGGGCTTCCGATGTCACGGTTTCTTCGCCGCCACCTCCGTGTCCGCCCGCCCGGCCTGGTCTTGTGCCGGCGCGGCGGCGGGTGCCTGGTCCAGGGTGCGGATGCGCAGCACCGGTGAGAAGACCAGCCACAGCACCGACAGCGCGCCGCCGCCCGCGGCCAGCAGCAGTGTCGCGCGCAGTCCCATCGAGGTGGCGAGCACGCCGCCGACGGCGGCGCCGATCGGGCGCACGCCGTAATTGACGGTGCTGTACGCGCCCGAGACCCGGCTGCGGATCCCGTCGTGGATGACCGAGGTCTGCAACGAGTTGAGGTTGACGTCGAAGAACATCACCCCGATCCCGGACAGGAACTCCGCCAGCGCCAGTGCCCCGCCGCGGACCCACAACGGCCCGCCGGCGAGGGCCGCGACGGCGATGGGCGCCGGATAGAGCACCGCGCCCACCGCGATGCTGGGCCCCACGCCCCACCGGCGCGACATCCGGGGTGCGATCACCCCGCCCAGCAGCCCCCCGGTCGCCCCCACGCCGAGCGCCAGGCCGATCTCGCCGGCCGTCAGGTGCAGCACACGGGTGGCGAACAGCACCGTCAGACCGGTACTGGCGATGAAGGTGAAGAAGTTGAGGGTGGCCGCGCAGCCGAGGGTGACCCGCAGCAGCGGGTGGCGGACCACGAAGGTCATTCCCTCCCGCGCCCGGCGCAGCAGCGAGGGGTGTGCCTCGGCGGGCGGCGGCTCCTCGGTGCGGATGCGCCCGACCAGGAAGGCGGAGACCAGGAACGACGCCGCGTCCGCGAGGACGGCCACCGGAGCGCTCAGCGCCTGCACCAGTGCCCCGCCGATCGCCGGGCCGGCCGCGTAGGAGGCCGAACGGCTGGTGCTGAGCTTGCTGTTGGCGTCCACGTAGGACGCCCGCGGCACCAGATGGGCGAAGAAGGCCGAGTAGGCGGTGTTGAACACGACCGCGGCGGTCCCGGTCAGGAACGCGACGGCGTAGAGCTGCCCCAGCGTCACGACTCCGGCCAGGTACGTCACCGGCAGGCTCAGCAGCACCAGCGCGCGAGCAAGGTCGGCGACGACCATCAGCCGGCGCTTGCGGGTGCGCTGGTCGACCCAGGCGCCGAGCACCAGGGCCGCCAGGTTCGGCGTCCAGACCAGTGCCGTCAGCCAGGCCACCTTGTTGGCGGAGGCGTGCAGCGTGGTCACGGCGATGAGCGGCAGGGCCAGTTCGGTGATCCGGTCGCCGAACTGGGAGACGGTCTGTCCGGACCAGAAGCGTACGAACCGCCCGTCCCGCCAGAGGGACCCGGGGGCCGCGGGCGGCGCCGCGCCGCTCACTTGCCGCCCCCCGCGGGCAGCCCGGCGCGCTCGGGCAGGACGTAACGCATCAGTCGCACCCGGCGGCCGTCCAGCGGCCGGTCGGCCGCCTCGCGGGTCACGTAGGGCGCCAGTACCCGTTCGAACTCGGCCTCGATGAAGGCGAGTTCGCTTGCGCTCACCACCACCCGGGTGTTGGCCAGGCCGGCCAGGCGGCGCCAGACCGGCTCGAGCCCGGGCTCGACTTCGGCCACCCAGCGGGCGGGTATCTCCCCGGCCTGCACGAACATCTGCTGGGACAGCAGCCGTGCGGCCGACCTGCCCTCCTCGTCGTCCGGATCCTCCGGTACCTCGAAGCGGAAGCCCCGGGCCACCGCCTCCCAGCGCCGGTACCGGCGGTCGGGCCCGGGCTCGCTGTCGCGCACCAGGCCGAAGCCGGCCAGGTGGCGCAGGTGCCAGCTGATGCCCGACGGCGAGGCGTCGATCTCCCGGGCGAGTTCAGTTGCGCTGGCCGGACCGTCGCGGCGCAGCAGGTCGAGGATCGCCAGCCGCACCGGATGGGACAGGGCGCGCATCGCCTTGGGGTCGGTGATGGTGAGGTCGCCCAGCAGATGATCGCTATCCATGACGTGAAAGTATTCTTTCACGATTGGCGGGAGTCAATACTCCTGCCGTCCGCATCGGTTGGACCCGGCTCGTCGCGGCGGCCGCCGACCGCGCGCCAGACTGTCCCCATGGCAGATCAGCTCACCGAGCAGCTCCTGATCCGTTTCGTCGGTGCGGCCCGGCCCGTGGTACCGCTGGTGTCGATGTGGGCCCACGGGTCGCTCGCCGGGGGTGACTACCAGGTGGGCCGGAGCGATCTTGATCTGATCGCCGTCCTGGACCGGCCGTGCACGGCGGTGGAGGAAGAGCGGCTCGGAGAGCTGCACGAGAGCCTGGGCCGCGCCGTCCCCCTCGCGGCGAAGCTGCACTGCAGCTACCTCGCGGCCGCCGAGCTGGACGATCCGGCCCGCTCGCACCTCACCTGGGCCCACGAGGAGCTGATGCGCCGGCCGGTCACCCCGGTGACCCGGCGAGAGCTGCACGAGTTCGGGCGCGTGCTGTACGGGCGGCCACCGGCCGGCCTGCTGCCGGTGGTCACCGACGGGCAGCTCGCCGCGTTCGTCGTCGCGGATCTCCGCGACTACTGGCGGCCGGCCCTGGCGCACCCCGAGCGGTGGAAACGCGATGTCTGGGTCGACGTCGGCCTGTTGACCCTGGCCAGAGCGGTCACGACGCTGCGGAACGGCACCTTGATCACCAAGGCCGAGGCGCTCGACGTACTCACCCGACTGGGCGCCCCCGGCGAGGTGGTGGCCGACATCAGGCAGCGCCGCTACGGCGAGCCCGCCCCTGCCACCGAGCGGTGGATCAACCGCCGCGCGGAGCTGACGACCGCCTTTCTCGGACCTGCGATCGACCGGGCCGCCGCCGCCCACACCGGGTGACCGACGGCCGCTGCCCACGCCGGGTGACCGACGAAAACCGCCCCACCCCAATCGGCCGCTGATGGGCCGGGCTCGGAATGGGGCGGATCGGGTGGGCGACACGGCTCACTTCTGGACACAAAAGCCCAGCTCCAGGCCCTCCGGCACCTTGTCGCTACCTTGCCAGGACCGGACGCGCGGCCTGTAGAGCGGGAACCGGCACCGAAACAGGCACCGCTAGGCGGCTCAAGGACCAGGAAATCGCAGACCTGGTTACGGCCTACGAGACGGGTTCGACCGTGTACCAGTTTGCCGACCGGTTCAGGATCGAACGCCGGACAGTGAGCGAGATTCTCAAGCCGCAAGGCGTAGGGACGTATTGGCAACGGCTCACCGAGGCCGACATCGACAAGGCCGAGCACCTGTACGCCCAAGGCTCGTCCTTGGCTCGAGTCGCCGATTTTTTTAACGTGAGTGCCGACTCTGTGCGCCTGCATCTCCACCAGCGCGGCGTGCAGCTGCGAGACCCACGCGCAGGCTTGCCAGCACTGTGTACAGAGCCAGATACCGGATCTTAAAGACCGTGTACTCAAGCTTCAGCACGTCAGAACCGGCAGTGATGACGGAATCGACAAAGTTCATCATCGCCTGAAATCCAGTCAGTACGCCGTTCAGATCGGCGATTTCCTTGCCGTTGAACACTTCCGCCGCCGCCCTCGAATGTCGCGCCGAGCTTCGCGAAGGCTCCTCCGTACTGCTGGGTGATACTGGCTACGTAGGGGCCACCGTCGTCCGCAAGCAGTCCGGATTTGACGAAAGTCGGAGCCAGTCTATTGGCAATATTCTCGTCGTCGGCAGGTTTCATCTCAGCACATGAGCTCGGTGCTGGCGTCGACTACAGCATCGTGCGTGCGTTGTCCGCATAGTGGTTTCAACTCTCGGCAAGGGGGCATGTCAGGCCTGCGCTTAGCCGCGGCTAGCTAGAATCAGGGAGTGCCATGACGAGTCCCACTAATCCCAACAGTAACATTGATGCGATAACGGCCGTATATTCTTCTACCAGGGCCGACAACTCCTCGATCATGAACATAGGACTAGCCCTCGTCGGAGTTGGCGCCACGTACGCAGTCGGCACTCTCGCTTTCGCGGACAAATTCGGCAGTGTCATTCCCTGGAATCTTGTGCCAGCGCTCCCGCTCTTAATGTGGATGATCGCAGCGTTTCATTCGCAACTCACCATCTGTGCCATGCTGAACGCTGTCACCATCCAGAGGCTCGAAAAGGAGCTTCTTCTAAGAACAGGGCTAGCTCAATCAATCCGCGATGTCATCGGGTACACACCCACGGAGAAGATCATGAACATTATGATCTCTCGCTGGCCACACAAAATCACCACGGCTATTACCTACGTAGGGGTGTTCGTGGTAGTCGGTGGCTATACAGCATACGTTCTCGTGAAAGCAAGTGCACACATAGGCGGGATGATCTACGTTTACGGTGCCATCTATGCCGGGGCGGCCGTAGCTGTTCTATGGGCATGGCAGGACGGCCTACAGCAATCCGAGGACAACAAAAGAGAAGCAGGCCTTTAGGCCTGAGGCGAGCGGACGCGGCTTTCGATCACGCCAAAGAACGGCGCCGGCTCAGAATGACTCTGCCCCCTGGTAACGTGCCGACCGCGGCTTGCTGTCAACGGAAACCTGCACCAGCTCGAAGACCTCGGCCGACGCTGCACCCAACCCGTCTATCGGCTCGAAGTACCAAGCCGCTGCAGACGCTGGATCGGCAGACAACTCCCGGAAGGCGTCCAGATCGGAGACGCAGGAGAAGCGCAGTACAGGGCCGGCCGGCACGACGCGGTACTCCCAGCTCACCGTCACCACGAACATCGAGCCACGGCCAGAGGGCGGCCCGGATGCCCACGGAGCCAGGGCAACGGTGACATGTGCGTCTCGCCGGCGTTGCTTCGCACCGATGATCTGTTCCCGAAGGTCCTGGTAGGCGTCGGCGGCTAGATCCTTGTCGCCGAGGCGGATGGCCAACGTGTTTTCGACGATGCGGTCGAGCGTCTACGGGGAGGCCACGTTCCTAAGGGAGTCCGGTGCGAACGCGAAGCCGTCCACCACCGCGTCGCGGGTGGCTGGCGCTTCCTCGACGAGCACCTTGCGCAAGCGCTCGGGCCGGACCTCGGCGTCGGCCTCGTCGACGTACTCGAAGAAGATGGCGATGAGGCCGGTCGTGAACAGCGCCGAACCAATGTTCATCACCGGTAGATCGCTCAACCAGCTGCTCGAACTGTGGGCGCTGCTCCAGTGAGCCAGCAGCGTCAGGGCCACGCCGGCCACGTTTATCGGGCAGGTGGAGCGCGGCCAGCGCAACCTGTCGCTGCACAACATCCTGAAGCTGGCCGAGATCCTGGGAGTCGATCCGGGTGAGCTGGTGCGCGGGCTTCGTCCACCCGCAGCCGACGCGGACGGAACGAGCAGTGGCCTCCCTGATCGGTAATCCCTGCTTGACTTGGCCACCTGTCTGCCGCTGGACGCCCCTATTACGCTTGCCGCCATGCCTTCCGACATCGTGACCATCCGCAGCCTCGACGGTCTGCGCCTGGCGGCAACTCTCGTCACACCGCGGGATCGTGCGACCAGCGCTGTGGTACTCGTCCACGGCGGCGGTGTCACGCGGGAGGAGGGCGGTTTCTTCGCTCGCTTGGCGGACGGTCTCGCCGACGCCGGCGTGGCTTCCCTCCGTTTCGACCTCCGCGGACACGGTGAGAGCGAGGGTCGCCAGGAGGAGTTGACGCTCGCAACCATCCTCAACGATATTCGCGTCGCCCTGTCGTACGCACGGGAAGCCACCACGGCGCAGGACATCACCCTGCTTGCTGCGAGCTTCACCGGTGGCGTCTCGGTCTATTACGCCGCACATCGGCCGTCGGAAGTCACGCGCCTGGTGCTGTTCAACCCGCAGCTGAACTACAAATGGCGGACCGTCGACAGCCGGCCGTACTGGGTGGACGAGTCCATCACCGAAGAAGCTGCCCAGGAGCTCAACAAGTCCGGCGGGATTCGGTTCACGCCCACGCTGCGACATGGTCGGCCCTTGCTCAACGAAGTCTTCTGGTTCCCGACACAGGAGGCGATCCGTCAGGTACAAGCGCCGACGCTCATCGTCCACGGTGACGCCGACACGCTTGTTCCTGTCGAGTCGTCACGCGAAGCCGTGCCTCGCTTCCGGGCTCCGGTCGACCTCATTGAGGTTCCGGGTTCGCAGCACGGCTTCGCCGTGCACGATGATCCCCAGTACCTCGACCCGAAGAGCCAGGAGTACCAGGCCTTCGTCATTCGTACCGTGGCCGCCTGGCTGACCGCGGAACCGGCGTCAAGTTCAGGCGACGTGTAGGGCTTCGCGGAACTCACGCACAGCGGGACGACTGCGCCACCGCGCAAGTGATTGCAGTACCTCACCGAGAACCTGCACTGTGCGCTGTGACCTCATGGCGTGGGCTACGCCGGCCGACTCTCGACCGACGTTGGCGGCTTCGTCCGGTTCGCCGCTGAGCGCCAAGGCTGCCGCTCGCCGTGCGTTGAAGAAGCCGCCATCTCGAACCGAAAGGCCGCCGGCTGCGATGACCTCGCCGAACAACTCTGCTGCCATGCCGGGCTTGCCCGCTTCCGTCAGAGTGACGGCGTTACGGAGCAGGAGCGTGCTTTCCGTGAAGTACGCCCCCAGTTCGTGATGATCGTCCGCAGCAAGGCCAAGCAAAGCTTGGGCATCCTCAAGCTTCCGTCGAACGCTGACGAGCGGTTCGCCGAGCATGGCGGCCCCGAGAGCTGCTTGTTGCGTCACCTCGGCCTGCACCCGGCGTGGAAGCTGCCAGCGCGCGTTCGCAGCCGCTTCGGCCAACGTGAACAGTCGCGCGGCATCCCGTTCGTCATAAGCCATCTGTGACTTTTTGAGGAGCAAATAGCCTTGCATGGCAGGGTCGTCAGCCTCTTGCGCCCACTCCATCGCGCGGTCGTACCAGAACCCGGCGATGTCTGGCCGGTGGATGTCGCGGTAGAGCCATCCGGCGAACTCTGCACCGTCGGCTCCGACCGACAGCAGCTCGCGGCGGACGTTCGCAGATGCATCTCGGGCGCTTTGCTCGATCGCACCAAGCATGCCAAGCACCAGCGGCAGCGCGCGCTTCGGCCCAAGCGTTCCGTCGTCCTGCTTGTAGGACGCGAGTTGCGTGCGGAAGCGCGTTACGGGAGGGCCATCCGCCTGTCGGCGTGCGTCGGTAAGGGCTGAGGCAACTTGCTGAAGATCAGTCAGGCTCAGACCTGGCAGTGCGGCAACGGCGAAGCTGCCCTGGAGTACGGATCGGCGGTTAAGGGAAGTCATCGCGTCTTGCTCCGTGGCGCTCGTGGGGTCGCTCGCGTCGCCGGCCTGATCCGACTGCTCGAGCAAGCTGCCAAATCCGCTGATCGCCAGGGCGTGCGCATTCACTGGAACGAACACCGGCCGGCCGTTGACTACCACCGGCAAGAGCGCGTCGCCTGGAGACTGCGTTGTCACTGCTGCTGGTGGTGCTTCGGCGGCTTCCGCAGGCTTCTCGCTTGGCAGTTTGAACCACAGTAGGTAGCCCGGGATGCGCAAGCTATGCGCCCAGCTCATGAGCTTGCCGAGGTCCTGCGGTGCAGTGCTGGCGCTCTCGATACGGCTGAGCTGCGCCTGGGTGAGCCCGAGCCACCCGGCGAGCGTCTCCTGCGATACGACCCGGCTGTGCCACGGGTGAACGCGATAGGCATAGAAGACCTGGCCCATGTGCCAACCTGCCAGGGCCTCGCGGAGCCGGTCGTCCTGCCAGAACTCCTCGGGCACCTCCGGCGGTTGGGCAATGGACGCGGTTTCCCGTCGGCGCAGACAGGAAGCACATAACGCGCCCCGGTTGTCGCGGGCCAGCCGCGTACCGCACGAGCAGTGCCGAACCTGTTGCTGTGCCATTCCGTACCCCAAGGCCGCCATGCGCCAGTGCCAAAGGCCAAGCCTACGGACAGTAGCCAGGCGGTGCCCGGCAGTCCATACGTCCCGCGCATATCCACCCATGCAGCGGCGCCATGACGCCCAGCTGGTACTTCCGCCCACGCTCCCTAGGGCTCGTCCCTCAGGCACAGGAGCAACAGCATGACAACAGCCGCAATCCGACCACGCCTTTACGGCTACTTCCGTCTCCTCGACGGCATGGACGACGAAGCCATTCACCGGGCCCGCCAGGAGAAAATCAAGGGCACGGTGTTCATCGCCGCCTTGACCCCCGGGACGGCCGACCATGATGGCTGAAGCGATGGTCAGCACACTGGACTTGGCTGCTCGCGCCGAGGCGACCCCGTGGGCACGTCACCACGTGCGCGACGTGCTGAGTGCCTGGCAAGTGGCCGACGAACAGATCGACATCACCGAACTGGCCGTCTGCGAGCTGGTCTCCAACGCCGTGCGACACGTTGCCGCGGGCACACCCGAAGCACGCGTCACGCTGACGCTTCGGCATGACAACGCCCAACTCATCGCCGAGGTCGCCGACCCCGACAGCCGACCGCCCCTGGTCCCCACCCAGGCCTCCGACGAAGCTGAGAGCGGCCGGGGCCTGCTCATCCTGGAGGCCGTCTCCAAGGAGTGGGACTACTACCTGCTGCCCGCCGGTGGAAAGGTCGTGTGGTGCACGATCGCGTTGGGGTGACGGGGGCGCCGAAAGCGCCATCGATCTACAAGCGACGACGTCCGCTGTGACGGCACCACGAACCACCCCGGCCGGGGAAGGGCGCTGCCGGGCAACCAACAGGGGCCGCCCTGGCGGACGGCCCCTGGAAGGTAACGGGTTCCCATGGTCAAACTGTGGTGGGCGATACTGGGATCGAACCAGTGACCCCTTCGGTGTGAACGAAGTGCTCTCCCGCTGAGCTAATCGCCCGGGACGTCGTGAACCATACCGGTCAACCCGGCTCGGCTTCAAACGCGATGTCCGGCCGGGGCGTGGCGGCCAGGCGGGCGCGCAGGCCGGTCAGGCCGCCGCGCATCATCAGGGCGTGGTTGGCGCGGAAGAGCGGGCGGCAGGGGACGGCCAGCAGGCGCATCAGGCGCTTGCGGACGACGACCTCCTGCTCGAAGACCAACCGGGTGCCGGGGTGGGCGCCTTGGGGATCCGCGGCCGCCGTGGCGTCCAGGACGGTCCACCGCACCCACCCCTCCAGATCGCCGGCCATGGCGACTTCGAGGACGCGCCGCCGCGGGTCCTGCCGGGTGGAGCGGGCGGTGACCCGCAGGTCGTACGGGAGGACCGAGCGGAAGCGGAGGTCGCCGCTGGTGTCGCCGGTCTGCCGCACCTCGCGGATCTGGGGCCACCACTCGGGGTACAGGTCGGGCCGCTCCAGCAGGCGGTAGACGGCGTCGGGCGCCGCGTCGAGGTGCCACACGGTACGGAATCGGTAGTGACTCCAGCGGTCCATGCCCCAAGTGTGCGCGCCGGACGCGTGGTTGGGGGCGGGCCGGGCGCCGCCGGACCCGTCGCGCGACGACCTCGGCGCACGAAAACGCCGCCCGTCGAAGGACGGACGGCGCTGCCGGGGAAATCATCGCGCTCGCCCCGGCCCTTGCGGACCGAGGGACGAGCGGGATGATCGCGGTGGGCGATACTGGGATCGAACCAGTGACCCCTTCGGTGTGAACGAAGTGCTCTCCCGCTGAGCTAATCGCCCCGGCGTGCCGACAACGATACCGCACCCGATCAGGGCGCATGACCACCGATCGCCCGCCGGCCACGCCCCGCACCTCCGCCGGCCACCGTCCGGCCAGCCCGGGGACGGCCCCCGGACATCGCGGGCGGGCCGCACCCCGAAGGCGACCCGCCGGGCCAGGAGCGTGGGCCACGGCTTTGCAGCCTCCATTACCCTCCGTAGTCGCATTTCTAAACATACCGGACGCATGACCGTCACTCGATTGGGTGCTCCACGGGGCGAAACACTAGGCCGTACGAAGTACCAGAAGCTTCACAAACCGCTCAGAGGGGTTTACAACGCCCGCTCAGGTGGCAAGTCGATTTCGCCGACGTGCGAATCCCCGAGCGCACACTGAGCGAAAGGCCATGGCGCTTATGAACACCACGGTCAGCTGCGAGCTGCACCTGCGCCTCGTCGTGTCGAGCGAATCCTCACTGCCTGTACCCGCGGGCTTGCGGTACGACACGGCCGATCCGTATGCCGTGCACGCCACCTTCCACACCGGTGCCGAAGAGACGGTCGAATGGGTGTTCGCCCGCGATCTGCTCGCCGAGGGGCTGCACCGCCCCACCGGTACCGGCGACGTCCGAGTCTGGCCGTCCCGCAGCCACGGTCAGGGCGTCGTGTGCATCGCCCTCAGCTCCCCAGAGGGCGAAGCCCTGCTCGAAGCCCCGGCCCGGGCCCTGGAGTCCTTCCTGAAGCGGACGGACGCCGCGGTACCGCCGGGCACCGAGCACCGTCACTTCGATCTCGATACGGAGCTCTCGCACATCCTCGCGGAGAGCTGACCCCGTATCCCGACGTCCGCGGCCGTCCTACTCGGGGGGACAGCCCGGATCGCCGGCCGCCGCACCAGACCCCGGTACGGCAGCCGGCCACCGCGTTCGTGAGAGCCGCCAGCGTGGGGACCACACCTCACGGTGACGGCTCTCGCGCGCTAGAGTCACCGGAACCGCAGCCAGCGGACCCCGCCGGCAGGGAGCGATTCCGTGCTGATCAACCATGACACCAGGTGCGCGCTCGACAGCGTCGTCGACCTGGTCAACACCCAGCCGCAGATCGAGGGGCGCGAAGGCATCGCCGACGTCGCCGCGCTGCGGGGGTTCGTGGAGCGCAACCGGATCAGCGAGGTGGGCCGGCTCGACGAGCGCGACGTCAACGCCGTGCAGGCGGTCCGCACCCGCTTCACCGAGGTCTTCGCCGTCGACGACGACCCCACCGCGGCGCACCTGCTCAACGCCATGATCGCCGAGGCGGGCACCACGCCCCGGCTCACCGACCACGACGCCTACGACTGGCACGTGCACTACTTCGCGCCCGGCGCCTCCCTGGCCGACCACCTGGCGGCGGACTGCGGGATGGCGCTGGCCTTCCTGATCGTCGCGGGCGAGCGGGACCGGCTGCGGCGCTGCGAGGCGCCCGACTGCCGCCGGGCCTTCATCGACCTGTCGCGCAATCGCTCCCGCCGCTACTGCGACAGCCGCACCTGCGGGAACCGGCTGCACGTCGCCGCGTACCGGGCCCGCAGGCGCGAGGCCAACGCCTCCTGACCCGCCCGACCGCCTGCCCGCCCCGACTCAGGTGAACAGCAGGTCCCAGGCGGCGCCCCCGCCGATCAGTCCGCCGATCACGGACAGGAAGAGCATCAGCGGCGGCTGTGACAGCGCGTAAAGGCACCCCTTGGGCTCGACGAACACCCGCTCGGGCTTCGCCTTCGCTCTCGCCCTCGTCCGCCGCTCGGGCGCCGCGGCCGGCCCGGGCCCGCACCCGACCTTCGCGGCCGGCACGGCCGCCTCCACCGGCGAGGCCGGCGGCACAAGCGGCGCCGGCGGCACCACTACCGATTCCGCTGCCGGCGGCGACGATGCGGCGGGGACGAGGGAGGCGGGAGGGCGGCGAACAGAGGGTTCGGCATCGTCCGGCCACGGCGGGGCCAGACGATCCCCGGGGTAGGTCAGCACAGCCCGATGATCTCGGGCGAGCAGGACTGCGGAGGCCCCAACACGCAGAGTTTACAAGCCTGTTTACCTGCGTCTCGGATGCCGGAATCCGCCAGCCGAGACAGCCTGTCTCATATAGTGTGCGTCGGATATCGCCCCGCAGGACGCCGTTCATCGGCCCTCGCGCTGCCCGAACCGGCCGCTGCGCTGCGC
>NZ_FMCH01000178.1 GCF_900091855.1 Streptomyces sp. DvalAA-14 | reverse complement strand
CCGGAACAGTCCGGACGCGGTGCCGAACTGGTCGGCGGGGGCCTGGGTGTAGAGGGCGGTCTGATTGCCGACCGACTGGGTGCCGACGGTGATGCCGAAGACCAGGCTCACGCCCACGATCAGCACCGCGGGGCTGCGGGTGGTCAGCAGCAGGATGCCGGTCGAGGCGACGAGCATCGTGGCGGCGGCGGTGACCAGCGGGCCGCGGACCAGATTGCGCCGGGACACCGGGCGCGAGACCAGCGCGGACACCGCGCCCATCGGCAGCAGGAAGAGGCCGGCCTGCACGGACGACATGCCGCGGGCGGCCTGCAGCCACTGGGTGAGGCCGTACATCACCGTGTACACGCCCAGCAGGGTCAGCGCGGCGCGCAGGTAGGTGCGGGTCAGGGGGCCGTTGGACACCAGTTGGCGCACGTCGAAGAACGGGGTGGGGGTGCGGCGCTCCCAGCCGGTCAGAACGGCTCCCAGCGCGAGGGACACCGCCAGGGCGGTCCAGTTCGGGTGCGGCAGCGCCATCAGGAAGACCAGCAGGGCGGTCATCGCCCCGGCGAAACCGGCGATGCCGGCCACGTCGAGGCGGGCGGCCACCTCGCGGGCGGTGCGGCGGCCGGCCGGCGGATCGTCGCGGGGGATCCCGTACGCGGTCATCGCCAGCGCGGCCAGGGCGAGCGGGATGTTGATCAGGAAGGCGGCCCGCCAGCTGAGCGCCCCGACGAGCAGCCCGCCGATCGGCGGTCCGACGGCGACGGTGGCCATACCGGCGACGGCCAGTCCGCCGAGCACTCCCCCGGGTGGCGCGCTCATCCCGGCCGACGCGGCACGGCGGCGGATCAGCAGCATGGCCGAGGGGTAGCCGGCCGAGGTGCCGACGCCGATCAGCACCCGCGCCGCGATCAGCGCGGCCAGGCTCTGGCCCAGCCCGCCGAGGACGCCGCCGAGCAGGACGAGCACGATGCCGGTGAGGAAGACCCGGCGCGGTCCGAACTCCTCGGCGAGCTTGCCGGCGGTCGGCTGGGCGACGGCGCTGGCCAGGTAGAGGGCGGACACCAGCACCGCGGTGCTGCCCACCGACACGTGCAGGGCCGCGGCGATCGGCACCAGGGCGGTGGCGATGAGGGAGCTGTTGACCGGGTTGAGCGCGGAGCCCATGAACAGGGGCGTGACGAAGGCCCACCCGAACGGATCAGCGCCGGCCGAGACGTCGCGCCCGGGCGGGCGGGGCCGTATGCCGGAGGTGCCGGGACGCCCCGCCGGGAGCTCGGCCGGGCGCCGGACGGGGTGCTTCACGCGGTGCCGTCCCGCCGGTCGCCGAGGTCGGCCGCCGCCAGGCGTTCCAGCAGTTCGATGGCCTTGTCCAGGTCCGGCCGCTCCTCGGACGGCACCAGGGCGTCGATCGCGCCGGCCAGGAACACCTTGCGGGAGGTCTGCAGGGTGGTGAGGAGCCGGCGGCCGGAGTCGGCGGCGGTGATGAGGATCTTCCGGCCGTCCTGGGGATCGCGGCCGGCCCGCACCAGGCCCTCGTCCTTGAGGACGGCCAGATTCTGGGCGATCGACTGCGGGCTCACGTGCTGGGCCGCGGCCAGGTAGGCCGCGGTGACCGGGCCGTCGTCCACCACTTGCTGGAGTACGGCCAGCTGCGAGATCGACAGGCCGGTGGCGTGCAGGCCGGCCTCCGCCCGCAGCCGCGACCGCAGCCGGGTGATCGCGATGCTCAGCCGGCGCGCGGACACCGCCGTGTCCGGGGATCCCTCGTTTCCGCTCATGCCCGAAGCCTAGCAAATCGACAAGCTTCTTGGGCAGATTACTTGTACAAGCTGCTTGCCCAGTCCGCCTGGGCAAGCAGCTTGCCGGTCTCGTCGGACCGGCGCGGATGGGGAATGCTGGCCGCATGCCCGCTCCTGATCCCGGCCCCATCGCCGTCGACGCGCCGGCCGGTGTGGTGGTGCGGCCGCTGATGACGCAGTGGTGGCTCGACCTGGCCTTCGTGCACTGGCCGGTGGAGCCGTCGCGGGTGGCCGGGCTGCTGCCGCCGGGAGTGCGGCCGGACACGCTGGACGGGGTCACCTACGTGGGCCTGGTCGCCTTCCGCATGCACCGGGTGGGCTGGTTCCGGCTGCCCGGGGTGCCGTACCTGGGCACCTTCCCGGAGACGAACGTGCGCCTGTACTCCGTCGACCGCCAGGGGCGGCGCGGTGTGGTGTTCCGGTCCCTGGACGCGGCCCGGCTGATCCCGGTGGCCGTCGGGCGGGGCGTCTTCCGGCTGCCGTACGTGTGGTCGCGGATGTCGATCCGGCGCGAACGGGACGTCGTCACCTACGCGGGCACCCGCCGCTGGCCGGGCCCGCGCGGCGCGCACTCCCGGATCTCGCTGCGGATCGGCGAACCGCTCGCGCGGCCGACGGAGCTGGAGCACTTCCTGACCGCCCGCTGGGGCATGCACAACGCGCTGCTGGGCCGCTCGGTGTACGTCCCCAACGCCCATCCCCGGTGGCCGCTGCACCGGGCCGAACTCCTCACGCTGGACGAGGACCTGGTCGCGGCGGCCGGCATCGGCGGACCGCTCGGCGACCCGGTGAGTGTGCTCTACTCCCCCGGCGTGCCAGTGCGGTTCGGCCGGCCGCACCGGCCGGCCGGCATCCCCACACCCTGACACCGCGGGCCGGCTCAGCCCAGCGAGGAACCGGTCACGTTCGGCTGTCCGGCGCCGATGAAGAAGATGCCGGGGAAGCCCGCGGTGGCGAAGCCGTGGCTCGGGTCGGCATGCAGGGTCGAGGACTGGATGGTCAGCGTGCCGGTGTGGTCGTTGCTGACGAAGAAGAGGGCGCCGCCGCCCTCCTTGGCGTCGTTGTGGCTGATGACCGAGCCGTCGACCCGGACGGTGTACTGGTTGCCGTCGGTGTAGATCGCGCCGCCGCTGCCGCCGCCGGGAGTGCCGCCGCGGGCCGGGTTCGCGCCGTTGCCGATCGCGGAGTTGTAGGTCAGCACGCTGTTGAGCACCACCCAGGACACGCCGATACTGCTGAGCGCCCCGCCGTTGGAGCAGGAGCCGCCCTGCCCGGGCGCGCCGCCGAAGGTGCTGTCGGTGATGTAGACGGGCTGGTCCTGGTACTGGTCCAGCACGCGGATCGCCGCGCCGCCGAGGTCCGGCCCGGTGGTGTCGCAGCGGTTGCGCACGAAGCGGGAGTTGACGGCCTTGAACCGCCCGCCGCGGACCAGGACGGCGCCCCCGCCGCCGCCCTCGGCCGTGTCGCCGGTGGAGTTGCCGTCGGCGAACGTGATGTTCTGCACGGTGAGTTCGGGTTCGCTCTGGTCCTGGCAGTGCGAGGTGGTCCAGCCCTGGGCCTGGTCGCAGGTGTCCATGTAGAGGATCCGCCGCTGCCCGCCGCCGCTGAGCGTCACCTTGCCGCCGCCGTCCAGGACCACCCGGGCGCTGGCGTTGCGCACCTTGGCGGTGGCGTTCATGGTGATCACGACCGGCTGGGGGCCGCAGGAGAAGGTGATGACACCGCCCGCCGCGACGGCTGCCACCACGGCGGCCGATGTGCAGCTCGCGGCCGTGCCGTTGCCTATCGTGCGGGTCGGGTGCGAGGTGTCCACGGCCTGCGCCGCGGCCGGGACGGCGGCGTGGCCGGCCGGGTTGCCGGCGCTCAGGACGCCG
>NZ_FMCH01000255.1 GCF_900091855.1 Streptomyces sp. DvalAA-14 | reverse complement strand
CCCACAGTTTCTTGTAGACGTCGTTCGGGAACAGCGCGTCGGACAGGTTCCAGTACGTCTCGCGGGGCGCGATGGCGTCCACCCGGTGGTCGTAGCCCGCCGCGAGCAGCGAGATCGCGCCGCCGTAGGACGTGCCGGAGATACCGACCCGGGGGTCGCCCGGCGCGTCGAGGCGTACTTCGGGGCGGGTGGCGAGCCAATCGATCAGCTTGCTGACATCGGCGACCTCGCCGTCCTCGGCGTTGAGCCCGATCCGGCCGCCGGAGTGGCCGAAGCCGCGGGCCGACCAGGTCAGCACCGCGTAGCCGTGCCGGGCGAGGTCCTCGGCCTGGCCGCGCACGTCGTCCTTGCTGCCGCCGAAACCGTGGCCGAGCAGCACCGCGGGGCGGCGGCCGGGGCCGCCGGCGGTGAAGAAGGAGGTGTCCAGGCGTACGCCGCCGGCCCCGCTGAGCAGGGCGTCGCTGCGATGGACGGCCGGCCCGCCGGCCGCGTTCGCGGTGCCGACCGCGACGGACCCGGCCACCAGCACGGCGAACGCCCCGGCCGCGGCCAACCACCGCCTGCGCCGCGGCCATCGAAGATCCATCCTCCGATCCTACGGGCTGCCCGTCATCCGCGGCGGGCGCGCGACGGCGGCTGCGGCACTTCACCGCGAGGTCGGGCCCGACCGACGACGGCCCGGTACGGGGACGACCCGGCAGGAGTTGGGCCGGCGGCCGGCCGGCCCCGGCAAAGGGCGGGGTTTTCCCGTGCTTTTCCCGGACTCCTGGCGTGTCGCACATTCGGCGCCGACAACCGTTCCGGACAATCCCCCGGCGCAGTCGGGGAAGATCCGGCCGGCGGTCGGCGCGGCTGTTTTTCGGTGCGGCTGTTTTTCGGCGCGCGTCGGCGGCCCCGCGGATGATCAATACAGTGATCGATAACGTGATCAATACGGTGCTCGATCGCGGCGGAGCGCCAATGCGGCGGAAAGAGGGGCGGGCTGTCGGCGGCAGGGCCGGGGGAAGGGCCCGCACCGGTGCGTTCGCACGGCGGTACGGGCCCTTCTCCGCATCCGCCGGACCCCCGGTGCGACGACTGCGGACCGCTGCGGGCGGCTGCGGCCGGCTGCGGGCGGAGGTGGACCCCTGTGGGCGGAGGGCGGACGCTCAGCGGTGGGACGACGAACGGCGCCTGCGGGCGAACACCAGGGCCCCGCCGCCGACGACCACCGCGGCCACCGCGATGCCGGCGATCATCGGGGTGTCGCTGGAGCTACCGGTTTCGGCCAGGTTCCCGCCGGCCTGCGCGGTGCTGGTTCCCGCCACCACCGGGGCGTTGGTGGTCGCCGTCGCGGTGGGCGGGGCGGGCGGCGGGGTGGTCGACCCGGTGGGCGGGGCCGGTGCGGTCGTGGTCGGCGGCGGCGTGGTGGGCGGCGGCGAGCCGGGACTCGTCGGCGGCGGCGTGGTCGGCGGCTTCTCGCACGGCTCGGACGTCTTGCGCTGGTCGATGTTGTACTGCTTGCTGTCGCCGGCCGTCACCACGAGGTGCACGGTGAGCGCGGTGGTGTGGTCGGGCAGCGCGCCGGAGAAGTCGTAGCCGCCGCCGAAGGAGTCCTTCGAGGCCAGCACGGCGCCGCCGTCGACGGACAGCGTCACCGAGTTGGTCACGCGGGCGTTGTAGTCCTTCAGATGCACCGACACCGAGTCACAGGTGACCGACCAGACGCCGGAGTGCGCGGAGGCGGGGACGGCGAGGATGCCGGCACCGGCCAGAGCGGCCAATCCGGCGCCGGCTATCACTGCCGAGCGTCTGCGGTTTTCACGCGTCATTCTCATGAATCCTCCTTGTATTTCCGGAACTTCCCGGACGAGGCTTCCCGTCCGCCTGAATATGCGCGAGACCGGGACCGTACACCTTGATCCACCGGCGCATTGCACCGGGCCCCGCACTCGCGAACTCCGCGATATCCACCGGGAAATGCGGATCTTGACCGGTGGATGGCGTGTCGGTGCCGGGCAGTAGAGTCCGCGCTATGGCGAAGGCGCTTTCGGCAGCTCAGCGCGGGGCGGTGGCGGAGTCCGATCCGGCCACCGGGCGGCTGTCGGCGCGCCCCGCGGTCTGTACGGCGCTGGTGGCGCTCGGGCTGGCGGCGGCGCACGGGCGCGGCGGCCACCACGCGTACTACCTCACTACCG
>NZ_FMCH01000253.1 GCF_900091855.1 Streptomyces sp. DvalAA-14 | reverse complement strand
GGGTCCCTTGATGGGCCGGCCCGGCCGCCACAGCCGGTGAGGCCGGCGCCGGCGGCGGTTCGGCACGGGCAGGGTGTCTCGTCGCGCGTCACGGGGACGGCCGTCCGGCCGGGTGCGGCCGGACCGCTAACCGAAGACCCGGCGCTGGATCTCCCGGCGGTAGTCCTCAAGCGTCTTGTCCAGGTGGACGGTGGCGGCGTGGGCGGCGGCCTCCGCGTCACCGGTCCGGATCGCCTGGTGGATCGCCGCGTGCTCGGCCACGGCCTCCTCGGCGTGGCCGCCGATCCCGCCGTGCAGCCCGATGATGTTGGACTGGTGCTGCAGGCGGCGGGCCTCGCGGACCGACGCGACCAGGAAGGGGTTGTGCGAGGCGGCGGCGATACTGATGTGGAAGTCGTCGTCCCCGCGGTCGAACAGCTCGCGCTGTCCCGTCAGATGGCCTTCCCGGCAGGTGTCGGCCGCCGCCTCGATGGCCCGCAGTTCGGCCGGGGTCGCGCGGGTGGCGGCGAGCCGGCTGGCCGCGGTTTCCTGCACCCTGCGGAACTCGAAGAGCGTGTAGACGTGATCGAGGTCGGTCGGGAGGAAGAAGCTTCCCCAGCGCGACGATCCGAGCATCCCCTCGTCGTCGGCCACGTACAGGCCGCGGCCCTTCTGGGCGCGCACCCGGCCGATGGCCGAGAGGATCTTGACCGCCTCGCGCACCACGGTCCGGCTCGTGCTCAGACGTGACGCCAACTCGTTCTCGGTGGGCATCCGGTCGCCCGGCCGCAGCCCCAACTCCGCTATCAGCTGGAGGATCTGCTCGGCCACCAGTTCGTAGCCCGGCCGGTAGGGGCCCGCGGACTGCGCCTGCTGCTGCGCCGGGACGCCGTCTGCCGCCGGTGCGGGCTTGCCGTCCAACAGGCGTCCCCCTTCGTCGCGGGCCGCACAGAACGCGTGGCCTTCCCATCTGCTTGTCGAAGAGCATACACCGGCCCTATATGGCATCGGAATAAGTGCTACTCATTCTGCGCTACTTAGCGTACTAAAAGGGTGAACCGGGTCAAAAGGTAACAGTCATGAGTCCAGCGCGTAAAAAGATCTTGAAAAATAAGCATGCCCATCCGTTGACTGCGACCCGTTCGGCCGCGTCTTATGTGTCACCAAGACGCGGTGCCCCTCCCCGTGAGATGCCGACCCGGGGTTCGTCGCCCCTCGTCGCCCCTGCCGGCGCCGCGGTTCGCAGTCGCCGGAAGCACATCCGCTGCCCGTTGGTCCGAACGGGCACCACAACGTAGCGAGGTCGTCCATGACAGCGAGAGTCCGCGCGGTTGGCGTGCGAGAGACCAGAGAAGGCCGGCGACGTGCCGGGCTGCTGACCGCGGCCGGCGCGCTCCTGCTGGCCGGTGTGACCGCCTGCGGCGGTGGGACGAGCAACGGAAGCCGGAGCGGCGGCTTCCATCCGGTGAAGCAGACCGGCGGCACCCTGACGGTGTGGGTGGACTCCTCGCGGCTGGCGGCGGCGAAGCTGTACCAGCAGCAGAACCCGTCGGTGAAGATGGACATCGTCACCTACGACGGAGACGCGAACGGCTCCAACTACCTGCGCACCAAGGTGAGCCTGTTCAACCGCACCCGCAAGGGCTGGCCCGACGTGGTCTTCAGCTCGCAGAACAACGAGACGACCTGGGCGGTGGACGCGGGCTTCGCCGCGCCGCTGAACAAGGGCCTGATACCCGCCGCGACGCTCGCCGGCTGGTCGAAGGGCGCGAACGACCCCTGCACGGTGAACGGCACCCAGTACTGCCTGCGCAACGACCTGGCCCAGACCGTGCTGTGGTACAACTCCGCGCTGATGAAGCAGTGGGACTACCAGGTGCCCACCACCTGGGAGGAGTACGAGGCCCTGGGCAAGAAGGTGGCCGCCGAGCACCCGGGTTACCTGGTGGGTTCCGCCGGCGACACCTTCACGCCCGAGATCTACATGTGGTCGGGCAAGTGCGGCGCCAACCAGATCACCGCGCCCAAGGCCGTCACCGTCGACACCTCCAGCGCCAACTGCACGCGGATGGCCTCGCTGCTGGACACGCTGATCACGAACAAGACGCTCTCCAAGAGCAGCGTCTTCAGCTCGGACTTCGACAAGAACGCCGCCAACAGGCTCCTCATGATGCCCGGCCCGTCCTGGTACGGCGGAGCGCTGTTCGAAGGCACGTTCAAGACCCCCGCGCACCAGATCGCGGTCGCTCCGATGCCGCAGTGGGCGGGCGATTCCAGCCCGGCGGTCGGCAACGTCGGCGGCGGCACCTGGCTGCTGTCCGCGCACAGCGCCAACCTCAAAGCCGCAACAGCGTTCATGACATGGGTGACCACGTCGAACGACTACCAGGGCAAGGTCGCCCCCGGCTACCCCGCGTACGCGCCGGCGGCCAAGGCGTGGCTGGCCAACCAGAACGCCTCCGGATACTTCGCCGGCGACATCGCCGCCTCGCTGCAGGCGGCGGCGGACCAGGTGTGGCCGGGCTGGGGGTACGGCCAGTTCAGCCAGGAAGCGGTCTGGGCCGCCGCGATCACCCCGGGCCTGACCGCGGGCAAGACCATCACTTCGCTGCTGCCGGCCTGGAAGAGCGCCATCGTGAACTACGCCGGCGCGGACGGCTACAAGGTGACCAAGTGAGCACACCGTCCACGGCGGTCGGCCGCAACCGGGCCCCGACCCGGCGGTACAGGCTGGGGCCGCTCCGGGCCGGTCACGCCTTCGTCGGCGCCTACGTGGTGCTGCTGATCGCGTTCGGCGTGGTGCCGACCGGATACGCGATCTACTTCGCCTTCACCAACGCGGGCGGCACGTTCAGCGGCGTGTCGAACTTCAGCTCCGCGGCCGGCGACTTCCGCTTCGTCCCGGCAGTCGAGCATGTGGCGCTCTACCTGGTCTTCTGGCTGGCCGCGCTGGTGGTGCTGGTGGTCGGGCTGGCGCTCCTGCTGCACCGCGTCGCTTCCCAGGGGGTGAGCAGGGCGCTGCGCTTCGTCTACTACATCCCGGGCGCCCTCGCCGGAGCGGCGAGCGTCATGGTCTGGCTGTTCCTGCTCGACCCGGCCGTGAGCCCGATCGGCTTCCTCCTGCGGGCCATGGGCTTCCACACCTTCCCCGAGGTCATCGCCCCCGGCCACCTGCCCGTCCTGTTCGCGCTGATCGCCTTCTGGACCGGCGCCGGCGGCTGGATCGTGGTGATGTACGGCGCGCTGAACAACATCTCGCGCGACATCCTGGAGGCAGCGCGGATCGACGGCGCCGGGCCCTGGCAGACCGCCCGGCGGATCCAGATCCCGATGCTGCGCAAGTGGATCGTCTACATGGTGATTCTCGCCTTCGCCGGCGGCACCCAGCTGTTCGTCGAGCCCCAACTGCTGTCCCAGGCCAGCGTCGGGGTCGCCGGACGTGACTACTCGCTCAATCAGCTCTCCTACGCTTTCGCCTTCGAGAACAACAACGTCAACACCGCGGCCGCTGTGTCCGTGGAGCTGCTGCTGGTCGGCCTGGTCGTCGCGGGAGTCTTCGTCGCCAGATCGGGGTTCTTCGATGCAGACTGATGCCAGGCGCGCGGCCTTCCCCACCATGCCCGGTGCCGCCCGCGACTCGATCCGGCAACGCCGCGGGGGCAGGCGGGGGGCGACCAGGAGCGGCGGTTCCGGCGCGCTGTCCGCCGTGGTTCTGGTGCTGTTCCTGGTGTTCTTCGTCCTTCCGGTGGTGTGGCTGGTGCTGGCTGCCACCAAGACCGACGACCAACTAGTGCACACCAATCCGCTGTCCTTCGGTTCCCTGCACGCGCTGCGGGACAACTGGCAGGCGCTGACCGGCTACCAGAGCGACGTGATCTTCACCTGGCTGCGCAACTCGGCCGTCTACTCGTTCCTTGCCCTGGTGATCACCGTGTGCGTGGCGGTGCCAGCCGGTTACGCGATGGCGATGACGGAGTTCCGCGGCCGCCGGGCGCTGCTGATCGCCACCCTCGTGGTGATGCTGATGCCCAACGCCACGCTGGTGGTGCCGTTGTTCCTGGAGGTCAACGCGTTCCACCTGATCGGCTCGATGTGGTCGATCATCCTTCCCTACGCCTTCTACCCGTTCGGCGTCTACTTGACGTACATCTACTTCAGCACCGCGATGCCGCGTGAACTGCTGGACGCGGCACGGCTCGACGGCTGCTCGGAGTTCGACGTCTTCCGGCGGGTCGCGCTGCCGCTGGCCGCTCCGGTGATCGCCCTGGTCGGATTCTTCAGCTTCGTGGCGAACTGGACGAACTACTACCTGCCCTACGTGATGCTGCCGCAGAGCAGCCAGTTCCCCGTGCAGGTGGGGCTCGGCACGCTGTTGGACGACGTGCCCCAGTTCAACCCCACGGTGGGCAACCTGGCCGTCCACCGCCCCGAACTGGCCCTGGCCACCCTGCTCGCGATCATCCCCGTGCTGGTCGTCTTCCTGTTCTCCCAGCGGTTCCTGGTCGCCGGCATGCTCGCCGGCGCGACAAAGGACTGACCGCCCGCACCCGGTCGTCCCCGCGCGGTGCACCTGGCCGCCCGGGCCCGGGGCGGCGTTGCCTTGCCAGAATGGAGTTCCTCCCGTGCATGCCATCATCACGGCTTCGGTGCCGTTGCTCGAACCGCCCGGCTGGGCGACGGCACAGCGTCAGCTGTTCGACCTGCTCGACCACGCCTGGCGCGGGTTCGCCCGGGATTTCACCGGACCCGACGGGCGGTTGCGGTACGACGGCGAGCTGACCTCGCGCGATGGTGTGGACGACTTCTACGAGGTCTTCTTCAACTGGCCGCAGCTCTACCTGCTGGGCGGGGCGGACGACCTGCTGGCCGAGTCGGAGCGGCACTGGGAGGGAGTCACCCAGCAGCTCACGGAACTGGGCATGCTCAAGGACGAGTACGAGCGCGGGTACGACTGGTTCCACCAGGGCGAGAGCCTGCTGCTCTTCTACTTCCTGTGCATGGCCGCCCCCGAACGCTGGACCGAGCGGGCGCTGCGCTTCGCGGAACTCTATGTGGATCCCCGCTACGGCAACTACGACGCCGAGCGCCGCGTCATCCGCCGGCCGCACAACGGCAGCGACCCGGAGCGCGGGGGGCTGTTCGACGGCGCCTCCTACCCCTGGCTGCCGAAAGAAGCCGAGACGTACGGCTTCCCGCTGGAATGGATCCGGCCGGCCGGCGAGGCGGAGCCACCGCGGGACCTCGACCCGCGCCTCGGCGCCGAGATGCGCGACCGGATGGGTAGCGGCGACACCGCCGTCAACCTCGCCGCCGCCGGACTGGCCCTCAACGCGCTGATCCTGACCGGGGACCACCGGTACCGGGACTGGATCGAGCAGTACGTCGGTGCCTGGCGCGACCGCGCCGCGGCCAACGGCGGCGTCCTACCCGACAACGTCGCCCCCGACGGCACGGTCGGCGGTCTGCTGGACGGACGCTGGTACGGCGGCCACTACGGATGGTCGTGGCCGCACGGCTGGTACAGCGTCGGCCACGCCGCCGTCGTCGCGGCGCTGGCCGGCGCGCTCGCCACCGGCGACGACGGCTACCTGGACATGGTGCGGCCCGCCCTGGACGGGATCATGGCGCAGGGCAAGGTCATGATGTTCACCGAGGCGGATTCGAGCCTGCCGTCCAAGTGGACCGTGCAGCTCGGCGACGACGTGCACACCCCCACCCTGCACGTGCCGTTCCGCCACGCGGACGGGGGATGGTTCGACTACAACCCGATGCTCATGGCGGTGCCGACGGCGCTGTGGCACCACTCCGCCTCGGCGGCGGACCGCGAGCGGCTCGAGCGGCTGCGAGCGGCCAGCGGATACGACTGGCGCACCGTCCGGTCGTTCCGCAGCAAGGAGGAGGCCGGGCACGAGGAGCCCTGGCTGGCCTTCCTGGCCGGCGACGACCCGGACTACCCCGAGCGGATCCTGGCCGCGGCGCAGGCACAGGTGCGCCACCGGCTGACCCGGATGGAGCTCTACCGCGGCACCGAGGTGCCCGAGGCCGACATCCACCTGTGGCAGCAGTCCAACCCGGTGGTCACCGAAGCCCTGGTCCAGCTCACCTGGGGCGGCCCCCAAGTGGTCTACAACGGCGGCCTGCAACAGGCCCGCGTCCGCTACTACGACGCCGACGCCGACGCCCGCCGGCCCGGCCTGCCCCCGTCGGTGGCGGCTCTGGTCTCCAGCATCGACCCGGAAGCCACCGTCGTGGACCTGGTCAACCTCGATCCCGGCACGGCGCACTCGGTGACCGTGCAGGCCGGGGCGTTCGCCGAGCACACCATCCAATCCGTCGAGTACACCGTGTGCGAGGACCCGGGCTGGGTCGGCGGCCTCTACGACTACGGTCACCGCGCCCCCGTCGTCGGGTCCGCCTCGCGCGATGTCGGCGGGCCGTGGCTGCAGGTGGACCTGCCGCGCTCCAGCAGGATCCGCCTCACCCTCCGGCTCGCTCTGCGCTCGCAGGCCCCTTCCTACCGGACGCCGTTCGACGCCCCTGGGATCGGGGCCGCCTCGTGAGGCGCTGCCCGCTGGGCCGCACCGGCATCGAGATCTCCGACCTCGCCTTCGGCGCGTCGCCGCTGGGCAGGGTCCGCGGCGTGTTCGGCGAGCGCGACGGCATCGACGCGGTGCGCACGGCGCTCGACCTCGGCGTCACCTTCTTCGACGTGTCGCCCTACTACGGGGCCACCCGCGCCGAGACCGTCCTGGGCAAGGCCCTGCACGGCGTGGACCGCGCCGGCTACGCGCTGGCCACGAAGGTCATCGTGCTGGACCACCTCGGCAAGCCGTCCCCGTCCAGCCCCGGCGCGTCGTGGCGGCAGGCGGTCGGGCGGCTGGCGAGGTCCGGGAACGTCGTCTGCAAGCTGTCGGGGCTGGCCACCGAGGCCGCCCCCGGAACCGGGCCGGAACCACTGCTCGCCCTGCTCCGCGAGGCGCTGCAGACCTTCGGCCCCGACCGGTGCCTGTACGGCGGCGACTGGCCGGTGATGACCCTGGCCACGTCGTATCCGACCTGGCTGGACCTGGTTCGTGCCGCGCTCGCGGGCTTCCCCGCCGACGCCGCCGACGCCGTTCTGCGCGCAAACGCGATCCGCACCTACCGGCTGGACCGGGCGGCTCCCGCCAGCCGACACCCATCACCCGAGGAGCCCGCATGAAACGCGTCGCCCAGACCATCCGGCTGCGGCCCGAACGCCGCGAGGAGTACCTCGCGCTGCACCGCGAGGTCTGGCCCGGCGTCGAGGCGACGCTGCGCGCCGCGAACGTCCGCAATTACACCATCTTCCTGCGCGGCGACACGCTGTTCAGCTACTTCGAGTACCACGGCGAGGACTTCGCGGCCGACATGGCCGCCGTTGGCGACGACCCGGAGACCCGCCGCTGGTGGGAGCTGACCGACCCGTGCCAGCACCCGTGGCCCGACACCGGGACCGGTGGCAACTGGTCCGACCTGGAAGAGATCTGGCACCTGACCGAGGAGTCCCACCCATGAGCGCACGTCGCGTCGCCTACACCGCGGCCAGGACCCTGGTGGTCGAGGAGGCCGTCCCGTCGCCGCCGGCCGCGGGCCAGGTGCGCGTGGAAGTCGCCTACACCGGCATCTGCGGCACCGACCTGCACGTCTACCACGGCTCGATGGACAGCCGGGTCGGCCCCCCGGCCGTGATCGGCCACGAGATGTCCGGCCGTATCGCCGAGATCGGGCCGGGGGTGACGATGTGGCAGCCCGGAGACCACGTCACCGTCATGCCGCTGTCCTGGTGCGGTGACTGCCCGGCCTGCCGGGCCGGCCACACCCACATCTGCCATCAGCTGGTCTTCCTCGGCCTCGACGCGCCCGGTTGCCTGCAGACCGGTTGGACCGTGCCGGCCGGGACGCTGGTCCGGCTGCCCGAGGAACTGCGGCTCGACCACGCCGCGCTGGTCGAACCCACCGCGGTGGCCGTGCACGATGTGCGCCGCGCCGAAGTCAGCCCGGGGGAGAAGGTCCTGGTCGTGGGCGGCGGTCCGATCGGGCTGCTCATCGCGGTCGTCGCGCGCCGCGCGGGAGCCGACGTCCTGCTGGTGGAGCCCGACCCGTACCGCAGGTCCGTCGCGGGGGCGCTGGGCCTGGCCAACACCGCGCCCGGCGGCGAGGACCTCGCGCAGACCGTCGCGAGGTGGTCCGACGGCGCGGGCGCCGCCGCCGCCTTCGAGGTCTCGGGCGCCGCCGCCGGTGTGACGACGGCGGTCGACCTGCTGGCCACCCGAGGTCGCCTGATCCAGGTGGCCATCCACCCGGCGCCCAGGGAGGTCAGCCTGCACCGCTTCTTCTGGCGCGAACTCACCTTGATCGGCGCCCGGCTGTACGACCGGGAGGACTTCGAGACCGCGGTGCGGCTGCTCACCGAGGGCGCCATCCCGGCCGCGACGCTCATCACCCGGATCGAGCCGCTCGACCGGGCGGCCGCGGCCTTCGAGGCGTTGGAGTCGGGCGCGGGCGTGATGAAGGTCCTCATACGGTGCGGCGGCGCGGAGGACGCGGAGGACCGGCAGGAACGGGGAGCACCGGGGGAAGAGGGAGAGGAAGAGGACCGATGAGCACCACGCAGCGCTCGGCGTTCGATCTGAGCGGCAGGCTGGCCGTGGTCACCGGCGCCCGCCGCGGAATCGGCCTGGCCATGGCCGAGGCGCTGGCGGCCGCCGGCGCCGACATCGTGGCGGTCAGCGCCAACCTGGAGGAGTCCGGCAGCCTGGTGGAGCAGCGGGTGACCGCGCTCGGCCGCTCCTACCGGACGCTGCGGGTCGATTTCGCGGATCGCGCCGCCGTCGCCGCCCTGGCGGCCCGGCTCGGGAATCTGGACCGCCCGGTGGACATCCTGGTCAACAACGCGGGCACCATCGCCCGCGCGCCGGCCGCGGAGCACTCCGACAGCGACTGGGACCACGTGCTGGCGGTGAACCTGGGCAGCCAGTTCACCCTCACCCGCGAGGTCGGCCGCGGGATGCTGGAGCGGGGCTACGGCAAGATCATGTTCACCGCGTCGCTCCTCAGCTTCCAGGGCGGCGTCAACGTTCCCGGTTACACCGCCGCGAAGTCCGGCCTCGCCGGTCTGACCCGCGCACTGGCCAACGAGTGGGCGGGCCGGGGGGTGAACGTCAACGCGATCGTGCCCGGGTACGTGGCGACCGACAACACGCAGGCGCTGCGCGACGACCCGGACCGCTACCAGGCGATCCTCGACCGCATCCCGGCCGGACGCTGGGCCACACCCGAGGACTTCGGGGGAATCGCCGTCTTCCTGGCCTCGTCGGCGGCCGACTACGTGCACGGGGCGCTGATCCCGGTGGACGGCGGCTGGCTGGGGCGCTGATCCCGCTGGACGACGGCGGGCCGGGGCGCTGATCCCGGGCGGCCCGCGGCGGGCGGCTGCGGGTCGGGCCG
>NZ_FMCH01000252.1 GCF_900091855.1 Streptomyces sp. DvalAA-14 | reverse complement strand
CTCGGCGGGCGGCTGCGGTGGCCGGCCGCCGCCCCCGGGATCCTCGGGCCCCTCCGGGCCCTCGGGGCCGCCGTCCGGATCCGGGTCGGGGTCGTCGCCGCCTTCGCCGCGCTCCCGCTCCAGCGCCTCGTCCAGCCGGTCCTCGTCCAGCCCCGGCGCGTCGAAGGGATTGCGGCGGCGCCGGTGCGGCAGCGCCAGCAGCGCGGCCTGCCGGACGTCCTCGGCCAGCACCACGGTCCGGCCGGCCCAGGCGGCCAGCGCGGTCGCGGTGCGGGCCATCACGATGTCGGCGCGCATCCCGTCCACCTCGAAGGCGGCGCAGGTCGCGGCGATCTGACGCAGCGCGCCGTCACCGAGGCGCACCTCGGGCAGCAACCGCTGCGCGGCGACGATGCGTTCGCGCAGCTCCTGCTCGGCGGCGGCCCAACGGGCCGCGAAACCCGCCGGATCGGCGTCGTACGCCAGCCGGCGGCGCACCACCTCCACCCGCTCATCGGTCTCCCGCGACGCCGCGACCTCCACGGTCAGACCGAAGCGGTCCAGCAACTGCGGGCGCAGCTCGCCTTCTTCAGGGTTCATCGTGCCGACCAGCAGGAAGCGGGCGGCATGCCGCACGGACACACCCTCGCGCTCGACGTAACTGGCGCCCATCGCGGCGGCGTCCAGCAGGAGGTCCACCAAGTGGTCGTGCAGCAGATTGACTTCGTCGACGTAGAGGATGCCGCGGTGGGCCGCCGCGAGCAGGCCCGGCTCGAATGCCTTCACGCCTTCAGCAAGGGCGCGTTCGATGTCCAGGGCCCCCACCAGCCGGTCCTCGGACGCGCCGACCGGCAGCTCCACCATCCGGGCGGGCCGGACCGAACCCTGCACCGCCGGGTCGTGCGGGCCGTCCGGGCAGCCCGGATCGGGGGCCGCCGGGTCGCAGGAGAACCTGCACCCGGGGACGACGGCGACCGCCGGCAGCAGCGAGGTCAGGGCGCGGACCGCGGTGCTCTTCGCGGTGCCCTTCTCGCCGCGCACCAGCACGCCGCCCACCGCGGGGCTCACAGCGTTCAGCAGCAGCGCCAGCCGCAGCTCTTCCTGCCCCACCAGGGCGCTGAACGGGTACGGGGTACTCACGACCGGGCCTCGCCTTTCGTTGTGCGGCAACTTTCCTGTTCCACCTGACCGTTGAAGCGGGCCGCGGACCTCATGCCTCCCCCTCCAGATCGCCTTCGAGGGCGAGGTACGTCTCGCGCAGGCGGTCCAGCGTCCGCGGGTCCGGCTCGGCCCACAGGCCGCGGTCCGCCGCTTCCAGCAGCCGCTCGGTCACCCCGCGCAGCGCCCATGGGTTGGACCGCTTCATGAACTCCTGGTTCTCGGCGTCGAAGACGTACTCCGACGCCAACTTCTCGTACATCCAGTCGTCCACCACCCCGGCCGTCGCGTCGTACCCGAAGAGGTAGTCGACCGTCGCCGCCATCTCGAAGGCGCCCTTGTAGCCGTGCCGGCGCATGGCCGCCATCCACTTGGGGTTGACGACCCGGGCCCGGAAGACGCGGTGGGTCTCCTCGCCGAGCGTCCTCGTCCGCACCTGGTCGGTGAGCGCGCTGTCGCCGACGTACGCCTCCGGCGAGGTGCCGGTGAGGTGGCGGACCATCGCCACCATGCCGCCGTGGTACTGGAAGTAGTCGTCCGCGTCGACGAGGTCGTGCTCCCGGGTGTCGATGTTCTTGGCCGCCACCTGGATGCGGCGGAAGGCCGTCTCCATGTCGCCGCGGGCCGCCCGCCCGTCGAGGCCGCGGCCGTACGCGTAGCCGCCCCACACGGCGTAGACCTCGGCGAGGTCCGCGTCGGAGCGCCAGTTGCGGGCGTCGATCAGCGGCAGCAGGCCGGCCCCGTAGGCGCCCGGCTTGGAGCCGAAGATACGGGCGGTGGCCCGGCGGCGGTCGCCGTGGACGGCGGTGTCCTCGTCGGCGTGGGCGCGGACGTAGTTGGTGTCGGCGGGCTCGTCGAGTTCGGCCACGGCCCGAACCGCGTCGTCCACCAGGGCGACCACGTGCGGGAAGGCGTCGCGGAAGAAGCCCGAGATGCGGACGGTGACGTCGATCCGGGGGCGGCCCAGCTCCTCCGCGGGGATGATCTCGAAGCCGGTGACGCGGCGGGAGGCGTCGTCCCACAGCGGGCGGCAGCCCAGCAGGGCGAGGATCTCCGCGATGTCGTCGCCCTGGGTGCGCATGCAGGACGTGCCCCACACGGTGAGGCCCACCGAGGCCGGGTACGCGCCGGTGTCGGCCAGGTGCCGGGCCAGCAGCGAATCGGCCAGCGCGGTGCCGACGTCCCAGGCCAGCCGGGAGGGGATGGCCTTGGGGTCCACCGAGTAGAAATTCCGGCCGGTGGGCAGCACGTTGACCAGGCCCCGGGTGGGGGAGCCGGACGGGCCGGCCGGCACATAGCCGCCGCGCAGCGCCCGCACGATGTGGTCGATCTCGTCGGTGGTGCGGACCAGCCGCGGTACGAGTTCGGCCGCGGCGAACTCCAGCACCCGGACCGCGTCGGGGACGTCGCGCCCGCCGAGCGCGCCGCGCACCACGTCCCCGGCCGTCCCGGGCGCCCAGCCGAGCGCCTCCATCGCCTCGGCGAGCCGGCGGGCCAGCAGTTCCAGCAGGTCCACCGCGTCGGAGGCGGTACGGGCCGGGCCGTCCGCCAGGGCGGTCAGCGCTGCCGGGACGGCGAGCCGTGCGCCGGGCTCGGCCAGCAACTCCTTCTCGACCAGGCCGAAATGCGCGGCGAGCGCGGCGCGCAGTCCGGGGTAGGCGGCGCCGACACCGCCCCACACCTGGGCCGAACGCAGCACCGCCAGCACCAGGTTGACCCGCGGCTCGCCGACCGGGCCGCCGCCGAGGATGTGCAGGCCGTCCCTGATCTGGACGTCCTTGATCTCGCACAGCCAGCCGTCGACGTGCAGCACGAAGTCGTTGAAGTCGTCCTCGCCGGGCTGCTCGTCGACGTGCAGGTCGTGATGGAGTTCCGCGGCCCGGACCAGGGTCCAGATCTGGCTGCGGATCGCCGGCGCCTTCGTCGGGTCGAGATCGTTGACCATGGCGTACTCGTCGAGGAGCTGCTCCAGCTTGGCCAGGTCGCCGTAGGAGTCGGCGCGGGCCATCGGGGGCACCAGGTGGTCCACCACCGTGGCGTGGCCGCGGCGCTTGGCCTGGGTGCCCTCGCCGGGGTCGTTGACGATGAACGGGTAGACCAGCGGCAGGTCGCCCAGGACGGCGTCCGGCGCGCAGCCGGCGGACAGGCCGAGGCCCTTGCCGGGCAGCCACTCCATCGTGCCGTGCTTGCCGAGGTGGACGATGGCGTCGGCGCCGAAGCCGCCCGCGCCGGGTGCGGCCTCCAGCCAGCGGTACGCGGCCAGGTAGTGGTGCGAGGGCGGCATGTCCGGGTTGTGGTAGATCGCGATCGGGTTCTCGCCGAAGCCGCGCGGCGGCTGGATCATGATCACCACATTGCCGAAGCGCAGCGACGCCAGCACGATGTCCTCGCCGTCGATGTAGAGCGAGCCGGGCGGCTCGCCCCAGTGCTCCAGCATGCCCGCCCGCAAGTCCTCGTCCAGCATGGCGAACCAGCGCCGGTAGTCGGCCAGCGGCACCCGGGCCGGGGCGCTCGCCAACTGCTCCTCGGTCAGCCACTCCACGTCGTGGCCGCCGGCCGCGATCAGCCGGTGGATCAACTCGTCGCCGTCCTCCGGGAAGTCACCGGTGACGTAGCCGGCGTCCCGCAGCGCGCGCAGCAACCCCACCGCGGAGGCTGGCGTGTCGAGGCCGACCGCGTTGCCCACCCGGGAGTGCTTGGTGGGGTACGCGGTGAAGACCAGGGCGATGTGCTTGTCGGCGTTCGGCTTGTGCTTCAAGGCGGCGTGGCGGACCGCGATGCCCGCGACCCGCGCGGCCCGCTCCGGGTCGGCCGCGTAGACCGGCACATCGCCCTCGCCGGTCTCCTTGAAGGAGAACGGCACGCTGATCAGCCGGCCGTCGAACTCCGGGATCGCCACCTGCATCGCCGCGTCCATCGGGGACAGCGCGGCGTCCGACTCCTGCCAGGTCTTGCGCGAGGACGTC
This sequence comes from Streptomyces sp. DvalAA-14, assembly GCF_900091855.1. GTDB lineage: Bacteria > Actinomycetota > Actinomycetes > Streptomycetales > Streptomycetaceae > Actinacidiphila. Next base: position 2,933 of record NZ_FMCH01000252.1, on the reverse strand, counting down.
AGACACAGGCCCTGGATGATCGGTACGTCCAGCTCGGCGAGCGCGCCGATGTCCCACGCCTCGTCGTCGCCGCCCGCGGTCGCCTCCGAGGCGACGGTGCCCCCCGCCGCCAGCACGGTCGTCACGATCGTGTCCGCGCGGCCCAGCAGTTCGTACAGCCCGTCGTCGGCGCCCCGCAGCGAACCGCAGTACACCGGCAGGGCGTTGGCGCCCTTCGCCTCGATCGCCTCGCACAGGGTGTCCACGAACGCGGTGTTCGCCGACAGTTGGTGCGCCCGGTAGAACAGGACCGCGACGGTGGGCCGGCCCGGCTCGGCGGCGCGGTCGCCGTGGACGCCGAACTCCGGCATCGAGTGGGGAGGTTCGAAGCCCTCGCCGCTCATCAGCACCGTGTCGGACAGGAAGCGGGCCAGCTCGGCGAGGTTGGCCGGACCGCCCTCGACCAGATAGCGCAGCGCCTCGGCCACCACCCCGGCCGGAACCGACGACAGCGCCATCAGCTCGGCGTCCGGCACCGATTCGCCGCCGAGCAGCACGGTCGGCACGCCCGAAGCGGCCAGCACGTCCAGGCCCCGCTCCCAGGTGCGGCGCCCGCCCAGCAGCCGCACCACGGCCACATCGGCGCCGGCGAGCAGGGCGGGCAGTTCGGCGTCGGGGTCCACCCGGGACGGGTTGCCGATCCGGTACCCGGCCCCGGCCGCGCGGGCCGCCAGCAGATCGGTGTCGGCGGTGGACAGCAGCAGAACGGTGGTCATGGTGCCCCCGGTGCGATGAAGGGGAGGCCGGCGGGCGCGCCGTCCTCGATGAGCCGCAGCAGCGCGGCGGTGTCCAGGTGTTCCTCGACCAGGTCGCCGAGGCGGTCCAACTGCTCCTCGCGCAGCGCCTCGAAGACGGTGTCCGGTGCCGGTACGAACCGCCGGCCCGCCGCGGCGGCCACCTCCCGCAGGAACGCCCGGCGGAAGCCGTCGCTCTCCAGCGAGCCGTGCCAGTGCGTGCCCCACACCGCGCCGACCCGCCGGCCGTCCAGGAACGCCTCGCCCCCGCCGGTGGGTTCGGCGACGCCGTGGTGGATCTCGTAGCCCGTCACCGGCTCGCCGTGGGCGGTGCCCGCCGGACGGGCCAGGGTCTTCTCGGCGGCGAAGCGGATCCGGACCGGCAGCAGTCCCAGGCCCGGGACGGTACCCGCCCTCGACTCCACCTCGTCCTCGATGACCTCGGCGAGCATCTGGTAGCCGCCGCAGATCCCCAGCACCGGACGGCCCCGGGCCGCCCGTTCCTCGACGGCCCGTGCCAGGCCCCGGGCGCGCAGCCACTCCAGCGCCCTGACGGTGCCCCGGGTGCCCGGCAGCACCACCAGGTCGGCGTCCGCCAGGTCCTCCGGGCGGTCCACGAACCGTACGACGACGCCGGGTTCGGCGGCCAGGGCGTCCACGTCGGTGAAGTTGGACATCAGCGGCACGGCCGCGACGGCGACCCGCAGCACGTCCGCGCCGTGCGGCGCGCTGAGCGCCGACTCCCGTACGGCGCCCCGCAGCGAGACCCGCAGGCCGTCCTCCTCGTCGATGCCGAGACCGGGGGTCCAGGGCAGTACGCCGAGGGTCGGCCGGCCGGTGAGTCCGCGCAGCATGTCCAGGCCGGGCTGGAGCAGTGTCGGGTCGCCGCGGAACTTGTTGACGACATAGCCGCAGATCAGGGCCTGGTCCTCGGGGGAGAGCAGGGCGGTGGTGCCGAAGAAGGAGGCGAAGACGCCGCCGCGGTCGATGTCGCCGACGATCAGGGTCGGCAGGGCCGCCCGTCGGGCCAGGGCCATGTTCACGATGTCGGTGCGGCGCAGATTGATCTCGGCCGGGCTGCCGGCACCCTCACAGATGACCGCGTCGTACCGCGTACCCAGCTCTTCCAGGCAGCCCACCACGGTGTCCAGCAACTCCCGCTGCCGGCCGCCGTGGTAGCCGCGGGCGCTCAACTCGCCGACCGCCCGGCCCAGCACGATCACCTGGCTGCTCCGGTCGCTGCCCGGCTTGAGCAGGACCGGGTTCATCAGCGCCGACGGCTCCACCCGGGCGGCCTGCGCCTGCATCGCCTGGGCCCGGCCGATCTCCGCGCCCTCCTTGGTCACAAAGGAGTTCAGCGACATGTTCTGCCCCTTGAAGGGCGCCACCCGTATCCCGCGGCGCACCAGGAAGCGGCAGATCCCGGCGGTGAGCACGCTCTTGCCGGCGTCCGAGGTGGTCCCGGCGACCAGAAGTCCCTTCACCGCGCGCCCCCTTGGTCGGCGGACCGCGGTCCGGACCGGCGGGCCCGCCGTGCCCGGCCGGCCGCCGACCCGGCGGCAGCGGCCGCGGCCGGAACCGCGGCGGACACCGCGACCGAGACGGCCAGGGCCAGCGCGCCGATCCGGCGGGACAGCCGGATCGCCCGGGAGATGTCGGCGACGCCCGGCGGCGGGAAGGACGCGCCCAGGACCGGCCGGTGCTCGACCCGGCCGCCGTAGGACAGCGTGCCGCCCAGCCGCAGCCGCAGCGCGCCGGCGAAGGACGCCTCCACCGGGCCCGCGTTGGGGCTGGGATGGGCGGCGGCGTCGGCCCGCCAGGTGCGGACGGCGGAGCGGGGGTGGCCGCCGGCCAGCACGGCGAGCACGGCGGTGAGCCGGGCGCCGGGGTAGCCCAGTACGTCGTCCAGCCGGGCCGCGGCCCAGCCGAAGCGCAGATGTCGGGGGGACTTGTGACCGACCATGGCGTCCAGGGTGTTGGCCGCGCGGAAGCCGACCAGGCCGGGCACTCCGCCCAGCGCGCCCCACACCAGGGCGCCCACCACCGCGTCCGAGGTGTTCTCGGCGACCGACTCCACCACGGCCCGGGCGATCCCGTCGGCGTCCAGCGCCTGCGGGTCCCGCCCGCACAGATGAGGCAGCCGCCGCCGGGCCCCGGCGA
>NZ_FMCH01000213.1 GCF_900091855.1 Streptomyces sp. DvalAA-14 | reverse complement strand
ACACCGATCAGGTCCAGCAGCGCCACGCGGGCCCATCGGCAGGCCGCAGCCCAGCCGCATCGCGGCGTCGATGTCCTCCCGGGTGGCATAGCCGGACTCGTACATCGCCGCTGCCTGGTTCAGGTAGCCGAACAGCAGCCCGTCCGCGATGAATCCGGGCCGGTCGCCCACCGGCACCGGCTCCTTGCCGAGCGCGCGGACCAGCGCGGTGACGGCCGCGGTCGCCGCCGGCGAGGTGAGCACGGTGGAGACCACCTCCACCAGCTTCATGGCCGGCGCGGGGGCGAAGAAGTGCAGTCCGAGCACCCGGTCGGGACGGGCCGTCTCCGCGGCCAGCCGGGTCACCGACAGCGCGTTGGTGCCGGTGGCCAGGATCGCGCCCGGCCGGGCGATCCGGTCAAGGGCGGCGAACACCTCGCGCTTGGTCGGGTAGTGCTCGTTGACCACCTCGATCACCAGATCGGCCGCGGCGGCGGCCTCCAGCTCGGGAAAGGTACGGAAACGGGCCAGCGCGTCGGCCCGCTCGGCGGCGGACATCCGCCCGCGCGCGACGGCCCGCGCGGTGGACGCCTCCAGCGCGGCGACCGCCCGGCGGGCGGCGGCGTCGCCGAGGTCGATCCCGATCACCTCGTGGCCGCCGCGGGTGAGGACTTCGGCAATTCCGGTCCCCATCGTGCCCAGGCCCACGACGGCCACGACGGAAAGCGGTGCGGGGGAGGGGGCGGTCGACGGGTCGGGGGAACGGTCGACCGGGCGTGCGGGCGCGGGTGCGGGTGCGGACGGACGGTCCATCGCGGGACTCCAGACGCTTGGGGAACCGCGGGGCGCTGACGCGCGCCTCAGCGGCTTGAGGAGGTGGAGTCGCGGGCCCTTCGCGGGAGTTGTCCCCGCGCGCCCGCGCGAACGGTGGCGGGCCCTGTCCCGGGGCCCCGCCTGCGATGCCGAACCGACGTGCCAATTGCGGGTGCCCGCAGTCGCGTCACCGACCGACGAACACCTGGCACCCCGAGGGTAACCGGCGAGTAACTTCGCCGCCAGCCCCCTCGCGCATCTGATCCGGACCGGTGGACGGATGAGCGGGGCGCCGAACCGTTCCGCCGGCGCCGCAGCCCTACAGTGAACCGATGGACTCCGCCGCACGCGACCGACTGGCCCTTGTCCTCACCGCCCCCGGGCAGCCGCTGGAGGTACGCCAGGCCGCCGCGGTGGAGTTGGCCGAGGCGGGGGACCGGCGGGCGTTCGAGACCCTCGCCCTGCTGCTCAACTACCGTGACGAGGCCCTGGCCCGCCAGGCGGCGAGGGCGCTGCTGCGCCTGGGCGACCCGCGCACCGGCCGGGCCGCCGCCGCGCTGGCCACCAATCCGCTGCGGGTGGCCTACGCACTGCCCGCCATCGACCTGCTGGTCGATCTGCGCGCCCCCGAAGCCGTACCGGCCCTCACCGAGACGCTCCGGCGGCTGCGCGCCGAACCGGGGCCGGCCCACCAACACATCGCGCGGGCCTGCGCGCAGGGCCTGGAAGCCCTGGGGGGTGCCGCCGCCGACGAGCAGTGAGCGGGCGGCTCGGCCGGCTACAGCTCCCGCAGCCCCCGCGCGTAGCGCACCTCGCGCAGCGGCACCCCGTCGTAGGTGTCCGTCGCCTCGGACCCGTCCGGGCTGAAGCCGGCCCGGGCGTAGAAACGCCGCGCCCGCGAGTTGTCGGCCAGTACCCACAACACCAGGTCCCGCCGCCCGTGTTCGGCCGCCTGCCCGATCACCGCGGCGGTCAGCGCCCGGCCGGCCCCGGTGCCGATCCGGTCGGGGCGTACGTACAGGGCGTACAGCTCACCGGTCGCGCTGTCCTCGGGCTCCCCCCGACACGGCCCGAAGGCCGCCCACCCCACAACGTGTTCGGCCCCGTCGCCGGCCGCCTCCACGGCGACCAGATTCCGTACCCGGCCCGCACCCGCCGCCAGCAACGCCCGCCGGCGCGCACTGTCCTCGGCCACGTCCATCGCGTCCAGATAACTCTGCGGCACCAGCCCGGCGTACGCCGCCCGCCAGCCCGCCACCCGAATCGCGGAGACCGCGACCACATCCCCCTCGACCATCCCCCGCACGCCCACCACGATCCGACCCTAATCCCCCGCCAGCCGCGCGCCGCCCCCGCCCCGCCCCGCACCCGCCCGGCGTGGGGTCTGCCGGGCCCGGGCGGATGGTCGGGATGAATGGGGAGCCGTTGCGGGCGTTGCCGGGCCCCGCGAGGGGCGCGGGGAACTGCGCGACCGGCCGGTCGCCGGCGGGTGGTCGGGATGCCTGGGAAGCCGTTGCGGGCTTCGCCGGGCCGCGGTGATCTCTCGGCGTGGGGTGTGCCCCGTAGGGGCGCGGGGAACTGCGCGACCAGCCGGTCACCGGCGGGTGGTCGGGATGCATGGGAAGCCGTTGCGGGCGTCGCCGGCCCGCGGGGAACTGCGCGACCAGCCGGTCACTGGCCGCCGGTCGGGATGCATGGGAAGCCGTTGCGGGCGTCGCCGGCCCGCGGGGAACTGCGCGGCCAGCCGGTCACCGGCCGCCGGTCGGGATGCATGGGAAGCCGTTGCGGGCGTCGCCGGCCCGCGGGGAACCGCGCGAACGGCCGGTCGCCGGCCACTCGTCGGCGTGGGAGGGAAGCCGTCGCGGGGCGGGCCCCGTCGATCACAGCAGTGTGAGCTGCACACCCTCCGGCGGCGCACCACGGCCGGCGCCGGCAACGTCGCCGCCGCCCGCGCCGGGAACCGCCACCGCGTCCTGCTCCACCGGCAGCCGCCGCGCCCCGCCGGCCCGGGACGGCCCGCAGCCGAACTCCGTGGCGAACTCGTGCACCTGGCGGGTGACCTGCCGCTGATACCACTTCGGCGCGTAGGACCCACCCGCGTACATCGTCTCGTAGCGCCGCACGAGATGCGGATGGTGGCGGCCCAGCCACGCCATGTACCACTCGCGGGCGCCCGGCCGCAGATGCAGCACCAGCGGGGTGATCGATCCCGCGCCCGCCGCCGCGATCGCCCGGACGGTGGCCCGCAGCTGCTCGGGGGAGTCGCTGAGGAAGGGCAGCACCGGGGCCATCAGGACGGCCGGGGCTATGCCGTTCTCGGCGAAGGTGCGGCAGACCGCCAGCCGCGTGTCGGGGGAGGGCGTGCCGGGCTCCACGCTGCGCCACAGCTCGCTGTCCACGAACCCGATGGACAGCGCGATGGACACGTCGGTCACGGTCGCGGCCTGCCGGATCAGTTCGAGGTCGCGCAGGATCAGCGAGCCCTTGGTGAGGATGGAGAACGGGTTGGCCCGGTCGCGCAGCGCCTCCAGGATGCCGGGCATCAGCCGATAGCGGCCCTCGGCCCGCTGGTAGCAGTCGACGTTGGTGCCCATGGCCACGTGCTCGCCCTGCCAGCGCGGCGAGGCGAGTTCGCGGCGCAGCAGCTCGGGTGCGTTGATCTTCACCACGATCTGCGAGTCGAAGTCGTGCCCGGTGTCGAGGTCGAGGTAGCTGTGGGTCTTGCGGGCGAAGCAGTAGACACAAGCGTGGCTGCAGCCCCGGTACGGGTTGATCGTCCACTCGAACGGCATCCGCGAGGCGCCGGGCACCCGGTTGAGGACCGTGCGGGCGCGTACCTCGTGGAAGGTGATGCCGCGAAAGCCCGGGGTGTCGAAGGTACGGGTGGTCACCACGTCCGTACCGAACAGCGCGCCCTCGGAGTCGTTGCGGCCCAGTTGGTCCCAGCGCATCGCGCCCTCCTCCGGTCGGTCCCCGTCCTCTCGCCCCACAATAGAACATAAATTCGAAAAGCGAGTGTGGTTGGCTTTGCGACACGCGACACGCACGCCGCGGCGCGTTACGCAGACCGAACCGAGGAGAAGTCATGGCGCTGGTCGAGGCCACCACGGAGCGCATCGTCGAGGCGGAGCCGGAGCGGGTGTACGACGCGCTCGCCGACTACGCCGGGACCCGCGGCCGGTTGCTCCCTGGGCAGTTCAGCGAGTACGAGGTCCGGGAGGGCGGCAAGGGCGCCGGCACCCTCGTGCACTGGAAGCTCCAGGCCACCAGCAAGCGGGTCCGGGACTGCCTGTTCGATGTCACCGCCCCCACCCCCGGGCAGCTCGTCGAGACCGACCGCAACTCCACGCTCGTCACCACCTGGGTCGTCACCCCGGCGGGCGAGGGCCGCAGCAAGGTCGTGGTCGGCACCACCTGGCAGGGCGCCGGGGGCGTCGGCGGCTTCTTCGAGCGCACCTTCGCGCCGAAGGGGCTGGGCCGGATCTACGACGAGGTGCTCGCGTCGCTGGCGGCGCAGGTGGAGCAGCCGGCCGCCTGACGCGGTCCTGCCCGGCCCGCCCCGCCCCGCGCCCCCCGGCCCAACCAACCCGGCCCGGTTCCGCGGAACATTCACTGGTAAGGGTGGTTTTGCCAACTTCCTGAGAATCGTCGCGTCCATGCGTCGTTGTCGCCTCATGCGGGACACGGTGGCGAGGCAGGCGGGACGAGGGGAGCGGGCAGCGGTGAGTGGCACCCTGATCGAGCGCGGGGCGGCGGAGGCCGAGGACGCTCCGCCGCCGGAGGGCCGGACGGAGGCCCCGGCAGAGGGCCAGGCGGACGGCCCGGCGGGAGCAGATGGTGCGGCGGCCGGGCGAGCCGGCCGGCGCGGCGGCCGGCGAGGCCGGCGAGCTGACCCCGCGCCGCCTCCGCCTGGTCTTCGTCGGCCTGATGCTGGCCCTGCTGCTGGCGGCGCTCGACCAGATGATCGTCGCCACCGCGCTGCCGAAGATCGTCGGCGAACTGCACGGCCTGGACAAGATGTCCTGGGTCGTCACCGCCTACCTGCTGGCCTCGACCATCGGCCTGCCGATCTACGGCAAGCTCGGCGACCTGTTCGGCCGCAAGATCGTCTTCGAGTTCGCGATCCTGACCTTCGTGGCCGGCTCCGCGCTGGCCGCCTGGTCCCGCACCATGGACGAACTGATCGCGTTCCGGGCCATCCAGGGCATCGGCGGCGGCGGGCTGATGATCGGCGTGCAGGCCATCATCGCCGACATCGTGCCGCCCCGGCAGCGGGGCCGCTACATGGGCCTGATCGGTGCCGCCTTCGGCGTCGCCTCGGTCGCCGGGCCCCTGCTCGGCGGGTTCTTCACCGACCACGCCTCCTGGCGCTGGTGCTTCTCGATCAACATCCCCTTCGGCCTGGTCACCCTGGGCGTCATCAGCACCGTTCTGAAGCTCCCCAAACCGGCGACCCGGCCGAAGCTGGACGTGCTCGGCGCCCTGCTGCTGGCCGCCGGGTCGACCTGCCTGGTGCTGCTCACCACCTGGGGCGGCTCCACCTACGGCTGGCGGTCGCGGGAGATCCTCGGCCTGGGCGCGGGGGCCCTGCTGTGCGGGCTGCTCTTCGTCCTCACCGAGCGCCTGGCCGCCGAACCCGTCATCCCGCTCCGGCTGTTCCGGGACGGCGTCTTCGTCACCGCGGCGCTGATCGGCGGCGTCGTGGGCGTCGCCCTGTTCGGCGCGGCCAGTTACCTGCCGACCTTCCTGCAGATGGTGGAGGGCGCCAGCGCCACCGGCTCCGGGCTGCTGATGCTGCCGATGATGCTGGGGGTCGTCCTCGCCTCCATCGTCGGCGGCCAGTTGATCAGCCGCACCGGCCGCTACAAGGTCTTCCCCGTCGTCGGCGGCGCGCTGTCCGCGATCGGCATGTATCTGCTGTCGCTGCTGGACGCGCACACCTCACGGGCCGAGTACAGCGTCTACATGGCGGTGCTCGGCCTCGGCATCGGCCTGATCCTGCCGGTCCTGGTGCTGGCCGTGCAGAATTCGGTGCCGCCCGCCGACGTCGGCGCCGCCACCAGCGCCAACAACTACTTCCGGCAGATCGGCGGTTCGGTCGGCGCCGCGGTCTTCGGCACCCTGTTCGCCAACCGGCTGACCGCCCGGCTGGCGGCCGAACTCCCGCACGGCGTCCGGCTGCCCGACCCGCAGTCGGTCACCCCGCAACTGGTCCGCACCCTGCCCGGACCGGTCCGCGCGGGCTACGTCGACGCCTACGCCGACGCCATGCCCCGGATCTTCCTCTACCTGGTCCCGGTCCTCGTCCTCGGCTTCCTTTTCGCGTTCCTGCTCAAGGAGAAACCTCTGGTGTCCCAGCAAGGCCCCGCCGCCCCGACGGCTTACGACCCCGCGTACGACCCCGCCTTCGACTCGTCCTACGGGCCGCTGCCCAGCCAGGCGGGCGGCATCCTGACCGAACTCAACGGCTCCGCCGGTCCCGACGCGCTGCCCGGCGCCCGGCGACCGCAGCTCGGCGGGGTGGCGGTGTGCGGCACCGTCCAGCACTCCGACGGCACCACCGTCGGCCGCGCCGCCCTCACCCTGATCGACGTCTCCGGACGGCAGGTCGGCCGCGGCGCCACCAGCGAGGACGGGCGGTACGCGCTGAGCACCCCCGGCGGCGGCAGCTACGTCCTGATCGCGGCGGCCGGCGGCCACCAGCCGCAGGCGGTCAGCGTGACGGTGGGCGACCACCCGGTGGAGCTCGACGTGGTGCTCGGCGGCGCCGGCCGGCTGGCCGGCACCGTACGCACCGCCGACGGCACCCCGGTCCGTGACGCGGTGGTCACCCTCACCGACGTGCGCGGCGACGTGGTGGCGAGCGCCCGCAGCGGACGCGAGGGCCTGTACACGCTGACCGAACTCGTCGCGGGGGAGTACACCCTGGCGGCCAGCGCGCCCGCCTTCCGGCCGGCGGCGCTGCCGGTGTCGGTCCAGGCGTCCCGGGAGACCCGCCAGGACGTGGAGTTGGCCGGTGGCGCGATGCTGCGCGGAATCGTACGGGCCCCGGGCGGCCGGCTGGTGGAGGACGCCCGGGCCACGCTGCTGGACGCGGCGGGCAACGTGGTCGACTCGGTGACCACCGGCGCGGACGGGCACTTCCGGTTCGTGGACCTGGCGGCCGGCGAGTACACGGTCATCGCGGCGGGCTATCCGCCGGTGGCCACGGTGCTCCAGGTGGCCGGCGGCGGGCGTACCGAACGGGACATCCAGCTCGGGCACGAGGACTGAGGAGGCCGAGGCCGGTGCCCGCGCGGCGACTTCGGGTCCGGCCCGCGGGCGGGGGAAGCAGGGGGCGGGCGGTCAGCGGTCGGCGGCCGACGCGAAGGGGGTCGGCCGCGCGCCGTCGTCGTCCTTGACCTCGTCCTTGTCGCACTGCGTGCCGCGGATCAGCGCGTAGCTGCCGCCGATCCGGTACTTGCCGGCGCTCGGGGCGTACAGCCGGGTCCAGTCGCCGTCGGCGGTCACACAGCCGTGCTTGTCGTCGGTGGCGCCCTCGATGCCCAGCACCGGGGACCACGGGATGCGCAGCAGCACCGAGCCGGCCCGGGGCATCGTGACGGTCAGCTCGGCCGGCCCCGCCTCGTCCACCACCGCCGGCGGATCGGCGAGCGGCTCGGCGCCGGTCACCTTGAACACCTGCCAGTTCGCGTCGTGCCAGATCGGATGCAGCCAGCTCTGCCCGGTGGCCACTATCTTCGCCTCGGCCACCGCGGCGTTGTCCGGCCGGTCGGCGGGCAGCACGACGTAGTTGACGCTCCAGCGCCGCAGCCAGTCCCGGTAGGCGTCAGGGGTGAGGGTGCCGTCGTAGAACAGCGGGTTGCGCTCCACATCGGCCTGGCGGTTCCAGCCGCGGGCCAGATTGACGTACGGCGAGAGGGCCGACGCCTCCCAGTGCGAGCGCAGCGGCACCACCTCGACCCGGCCCCGGTCGGCCCGGACGCCGCGCAGTTCGGAGATGAGCGGCGCGGCGTGCTTGACCTGGGAGGGCAGCGCCGAGGTGGTCACCTGGTCGACGATCGGCTTGGTGATCTGCCAGGCCGCCACTCCGGCGAACGCCAGCCAGACCGCGACCGTGCGCCGCGTCCCCCAGGTGCTGCCCATCGCCACGATCAGCATCACGGTGCCGCCGAACAGCAGCGCCAGCCGCTCCACGTTGCTGCCGATCGGTGACGGAACGACCCAGGTCAGCAGGACGCCCAGCGCGTACACCGAGGCGCCCAGGTGGATCGACCGCCAGGATCTCGGCACCACCTTGGCGATCACCAGCGAGACGGCCAGCGGGATGATCGCGAAATACCACTTGAAGGGCTGCACGCCGTAGAACGGGAACAGCAGCGAGGTCGCGCCCACCACCAACGGCGGGCCGGCCGCCAGGATGTAGGCGTCCTTGCGGCGCTTGGTGAGGAACAGCGCCGCCGCGACCACCAGCAGGAACAGCCCGGCCACCGGGCTGCACATGGTGGCCAGCGCCCCCATCGCCGTCGCCACCGCCAGCCGGGAGGAGTGGCCGCGCTGAGCCCGCTCGGCCGGGAACAGCAGCACCGTCGCCACCAGGGCGAACAGCATGCCGAGCGCGAAAGTCACCCGCCCGGAGACGACATCACACCAAAGAGCGAACACCGTCCACAGCACGGGCAGCAGCGGACGCCGCACTCCGGCCCGCAGCAGCAGCGCCGCCGCCAGCGTGGCCGACAGGGTGCCGGCCAGCACCGCGGTGGTCCGCACGCCGAGCGCCGCCATGATGTACGGCGAGAGGATGCTGTACGACGCCGGGTGCATCCCGCCGTACCAGGACAGGTTGTACGAGGCCGACGGGTGTGCCCGTATGAAATTGGTCCAGGCGTACTGCGCGGCCATGTCACCGGAGTCCTTGGCCAGATACAGCGCCCACAGCAGGTGCAGGACCGCGGCCAGGGCGGTGGCGATGAGAATGGGGTGACGCGGGTCGACCCGCCGGATCAGGGACCTCGGACCATGGACGACGGCGAAGCGCGCGGGCTGCCAGGTGGTCACGTGGCCTCTTCCGGTTGCGGAGACTGAGCATCCCGGCCGGTCCCGTCCGGCGGGATCGAACCCGGCTCCGGAGCAAGGTTCGAACAGAGAGTTTGGACGCTAGCACGGCCGGTTCGGTTGCTTATGCGCGGGCGTGCGCATGGTTTCCTGCTTTGCCTACCCCGGTAACGGAGTCCGACCACGCCGTTGCCATGACCGTGTGAATCCGCGATGAAGGGCGGGACACGACCGGTGGCAGCCCCGGCGGGCCGGTGTGCGCGGCCGGCCGGCCGCGGTGGAACAGCCGCTGGACATCGGGGAGTTCGAAGCGGGTCGGATCCGGGTCGGGGCGGCGGCGAAACCGCTGGTCGTGCCGTGTGCGGACTGATCCATTGAGGTCTAGACCACTGAAGTTATCCACAGGGCGCCCGCCACCCCTGGCAGCGGTGTCCCGCCGCCGCGTAACGTGCTCGGCATGAAGATCCTGATCTCCGCGGACATGGAAGGCGCGACCGGTGTGACCTGGCCGGCCGACGTGCTGCCCGGCAGCGAGCAGTGGCAGCGCTGCCGCCATATGTTCACCTCGGACGTCAATGCCGCCGTGCAAGGCTTCTTCGACGGCGGCGCGGACGAGGTGCTCGTCAACGAGGCGCACTGGACCATGCGCAACCTGCTGCTGGAGAAGCTGGACGAGCGCGCCGAGATGCTCACCGGCCGCCACAAGGACCTGTCCATGGTCGAAGGCGTGCAGCACGGCGACGTGGACGGCATCGCCTTCGTCGGCTACCACACCGGAGCCGGCACCGAGGGGGTGCTCGCCCACACCTACCTCGCCAACTCCATCACCGGCGTGTGGGTCAACGGCGCCCCGGCCAGCGAGGGCCGGCTCAACGCCCTGGTCGTGGCCGAGTACGGCGTCCCCGTCGTGCTGGTCACCGGCGACGACCGCACCGGCGTCGACGCCCAGGGGTACGCGCCGCAGGCCCGCACCGTCGCCGTCAAGGACTACGTCTCCCGGTACGCGGCCGTGTGCCGCCCGCCCGCCCGCACCGCCGCCCACATCCGCGCCGCCGCCAAGGAGGCCGCCGCGCTGGCCGTGCGGCACGAACCGGCGCAGGCCGGACCGTTCACCGTGGAGCTGGAGTTCGACGCGGTGCACCTGGCCGGAGCGGCGGCCGTGGTGCCCGGCGTGGAGCGCAGCGGGGAGCGGCGGGTGTCCTACACCCTGCCGACCATGTACGAGGGCATCCGGGCCTTCAAGGCCGTCACCACACTCGTTTCGCAGGCCGTGGAGGAGCAGTATGGCTGAGCAGCAGCAGGCCGGACACAAGACCGTCCTTTCCGGGCCGCCGACAGGCGTCGACGCCCGGGCGTTGGACGAAGCGGTGCGCTTCACCTCCGACCTGATCAGGATCGACACCACGAACCGCGGCGGCGGTGACGGCACGGAGCGCCTCGCCGCCGAATACGTGGCCGAGCAGCTCGCCGACGCCGGCATCGAGCCGCGGATCCTGGAGTCGGCCCCGGGCCGGGCCAATGTGGTGGCCCGCATTCCCGGTACCGATCCGGCGGCCGACGCACTGCTGGTGCACGGCCATCTCGACGTGGTGCCCGCCGAGGCCGCCGACTGGAGCGTGCCGCCGTTCTCCGGCGAGATCCGCGACGGCGTGATCTGGGGCCGCGGCGCCATCGACATGAAGAACACCGACGCGATGGTGCTCGCCACCGTCCGCTCCTGGGTCCGCACCGGCCAGCGTCCGGCCCGCGACATCGTGCTCGCCTTCACCGCCGACGAGGAGGACAGCGCCGCCTACGGCGCCGGGTACCTGGTCAAGCAGCACGCCGACCTCTTCGAGGGCTGCACCGAGGCCATCAGCGAATCCGGCGCCTACACCTTCCACGCCGGCGAGGGCCTGCGGATCTACCCGGTCGCGGCCGGCGAGCGGGGCACCGCCTGGATGAAGCTCACCGCCCACGGCAGGGCCGGCCACGGCTCCAAGGTCAACGACGAGAACGCGGTGAGCCGCCTGGCCGCGGCCGTCGCCCGGATCGGCGAGTACCGCTGGCCGGTCCGGATCACCGACACCGTGCGGGCCGCGCTCACCGAACTGGCGGCCGTGCACGGGCTGCCCGCCGACCTGGACGACGTGGACGCGCTGCTGGACCGGATCGGCCCGGCCGCCGCCTTCGTCCGGCCCACCGTCCGCAACAGCGCCAACCCGACGATGCTGGACGCCGGGTACAAGGTGAACGTCATTCCGGGTGTCGCCGGCGCCTTCGTCGACGGGCGGATCGTGCCCGGCGGCCAGGAGGAGTTCACCAGCACCATGGACCGGCTCACCGGGCCCCATGTCGCCTGGGAGTACTACCACCACGAGGTGCCGCTCACCGCGCCGGTGGACGCCCCCGCCTACGCGGCCATGCGGGAGGCGCTGGAGCACTTCGACCCGGGCGCGCACGTGGTGCCGTTCTGCATGTCGGGCGGCACCGACGCCAAGCAGTTCTCCCGGCTCGGCATCACCGGCTACGGCTTCTCGCCGCTCAAGCTGCCGCCCGGCTTCGACTACCAGGCGCTGTTCCACGGCGTCGACGAAAGGGTGCCGGTGGACGCGCTGCACTTCGGGGTACGGGTGCTGGACCGCTTCATGCGCGGCGCCGGCACCGCCCAGGCACCGGCCGCGGCGGGAGCCTCCGGCGCGCGGGACGGGGAGGTCGGCGCGTGATCACCCCTGCCGGGCAGCAGACCGCCTACGGCACCTGGCCCTCGCCGGTGGACGCCGCGATCGCCGCCGCCCACGACGGCCACCCCGAGTACGTCGGCGTGGTGGGCGACGAGGTCTGGTGGACCGCGCCCCGGCCCGCCGAGGCCGGCCGCCGCGCGCTGGTCCGCCGCAGGGCCGACGGCACCGAGGAGTGCCCGCTGCCCGCCCCGTGGAACGTGCGCAGCCGCGTCATCGAGTACGGCGGCACCCCCTGGGCCGGCGCCATCGTCGACGGCGCGCCGCTGATCGTCTTCGTCCACCACGGCGACCAGCGGCTCTACGCCTTCCGCCCGGACGGGCCGCAGAGCGCGCCCTATCCGCTCAGCCCGCTCTCCCCGGTCGGCGACGGGCTGCGCTGGGCGGACCTCACCGTGCACCCCGGCCGGGGCGAGGTCTGGGGCGTGCTGGAGGAGTTCACCGGCGGACTGCCGACCGATGTCCGGCGGGTGCCGGCCGCGGTGCCGCTCGACGGTTCGGCGGCCGGCGATCGCGCCGCGGTACGGGAACTGGCCGCCGCCGCCCACCGGTTCGTCACCGGCCCACGGCTCTCCCCGGACGGCCGCCGGGCGGTCTGGCTGGCCTGGGACCACCCGCGGATGCCGTGGGACGGCACCGAACTGCGCATCGCCGACCTCGACCCGGCCACCGGGGTGTTCGGCGCCGCCCGCACCCTCATCGGCGGGCCCGAGGAGTCGGTGGCCCAGGCCGACTGGGCCACCGACGGCACCCTGCTGGCCGCCACCGACCGCACCGGCTGGTGGAATGTGCACCGGGTGGACCCCGCGACGGGCGAGGCGGTCAACCTCTGCCCGCGCGCCGAGGAATTCGGCGGGCCGCTGTGGAAGCTCGGCCAGCGCTGGTTCGCGCCGCTCGACCACGGCCTGGTCGCCGTCCTGCACGGCGTCGGCGCCCCCCGGCTCGGCCTGCTCGACCCGGCAACCGGCCAGGTGACCGACCCGCCCGGCCACTGGAGCGAGTGGGCGCCCGCCCTCGCGGCCACCGGCAGCCGGGTGATCGGCATCGCGGCGAGCGCCGCCACCTCCTACGAGATCGTGGAGCTCGACGCGGCCACCGGCCGCACCCGGGTGATCGGCGCCGCCCACCACGACACGGTGGACCCGGCCTACATCCCCCGGGCCGCCCACCGGGTCTTCCAGGGACCCGGCGGCCGCGAGGTGCACGCCCACATCTATCCGCCGCGCCATCCGGACCGCCCCGACCCCTCGGCCGACGGCCCCGCCCCCTACGTGGTGTGGGTGCACGGCGGCCCCACCAGCCGGGCCGCGATGGTGCTCGACCTGGAGGTCGCCTACTTCACCTCGCGCGGCATCGGCGTCGCCGAGGTGAACTACGGCGGCTCCACCGGTCACGGCCGCGCCTACCGCAACCGGCTGCGCGAACAGTGGGGCGTGGTCGACGTCGAGGACTGCGCCGCGGTCGCCGAGGGCCTCGTCGCCGAGGGCGCGGCCGATCCGGCCCGGCTCGCCATCCGCGGCGGCAGCGCCGGCGGGTGGACGAGCGCGGCGGCGCTCACCTCCACCGGCACCTACGCCTGCGGCACGGTGATCTACCCGATCCTCGACCTCACCGGCTGGTCGAAGAACGGCGGCGAGACCCACGACTTCGAGTCCCAGTACCTCGAGTCCCTGGTCGGACCGGTGGACGAGGTCCCCGACCGCTACCGGGACCGGTCCCCGGTCAGCCACGGCGACCGGGTCACGGTGCCCTTCCTGCTGCTCCAGGGCCTCGACGACCCCATCTGCCCGCCCGTGCAGTGCGAGCGCTTCCTGGCCGCGGTGGCCGGGCGGGGCATCCCGCACGCCTATCTCACCTTCGAGGGCGAGAGCCATGGCTTCCGCAGGCTGGACACCATGGTGACCGCCCTGGAGGCCGAACTCTCCCTCTACGGCCAGGTGTTCGGCTTCACCCCGGCGGGCGTCCCGGTCCTGGAGCTGACCTCGTGAGCG
The DNA here is from genome assembly GCF_900091855.1 of Streptomyces sp. DvalAA-14. Lineage (GTDB taxonomy): Bacteria > Actinomycetota > Actinomycetes > Streptomycetales > Streptomycetaceae > Actinacidiphila. The sequence continues at coordinate 9,308 of NZ_FMCH01000213.1, read as the reverse complement.
CCGGCTCCGCGCGCACGGGCCCGATGAGTGCCGACCCCGTGCGCGGACAGGCACGGCCCGTGCCCGGGCTGATCCGCCCCCGGCGGCTGGTACCCGGCGACCGGATCGGCATCGTCGCGCCCAGCGGACCGGTACCGCGCGAGCGTCTGGACGCGGGCGCGGACATCCTCCGGGGCTGGGGTCTGGAGCCCGTGGTGGCTCCGCACGTGCTGGACGAGCACCCTTTCGGCTACCTCGCCGGCGGCGACCGGGAACGCGCCGCCGACCTGACCCGGACCTGGTGCGACCCGAGCCTCGCGGCCGTCCTGTGCGCCCGGGGCGGCTACGGGGTGCAGCGGATGGTGGACCTGCTGGACTGGCCGGCGATGCGCGCGGCGCCGCCCAAGGCCTTCATCGGCTACAGCGACATCACCGCGCTGCACGAGGCATTCGCCACCCGGCTGGGCCTGGCCACCCTGCACGGTCCGATGGCCGCCACCGAGGCGTTCGTCAAGGACGACCCCAGCCAGGACCATCTGCGGCGCACCCTGTTCACCCCGGAGCAGGCGCAGACGCTGACCTCGCCGACCGCCCGCACCCTGGTGCCCGGCCGGGCCGAAGGCGTCACCCTGGGCGGCTGCGTGAGTCTGCTGGCCGCCGACCTGGGCACGCCCCGGGGCCGCCGGTCGGCGGCCGGCGGCATCCTCGTGCTGGAGGACGTCGGCGAGGAGGCGTACCGGCTGGACCGCATCGTGACCCAGCTGCTGCGCGCCGGCTGGCTCGACGGCGTGGCCGGCATCGTGCTGGGCTCCTGGCAGGAGTGCGGGCCCTACCCGGAGGTCCGGGCGCTGCTGCTGGACCGGCTCGGCGGTCTCGGCGTGCCGATCGTGGAGGAGTTCGGTTTCGGCCACTGCCCGTCCACGCTGACCATCCCGCTGGGCGTGCCCGCCGTCCTGGACGCCGACGCCGCCACCCTCACCCTGGAGGTGCCGGCGCTCGTCTGACGGACCGGGCGTCCCGGCCCGCGCGGGCCTCAGCTGGGCGCGGCCGGGAGCACCACTTCGAAGCGGCAGCCGCCGGGCACATTGCGGACGGCGGCGCGGCCGTGGTGTGCCTCGACGATGCCGCGGACGATGGCCAGCCCGAGGCCCGCGCCGGCCGGCGGGGTCCGGGCGCCCGTGCCGCGCCAGCCGGTGTCGAAGACCCGGGGCAGATCGTCCACCGGGATCCCGCCGCAGCCGTCGGTGACGGCGAGCACCACGGAGTCGGATTCGGCGTCCCGGCGGGCCGACACGGCGACCGTGCCGTCGGCGGGCGTGCGGTGGATCGCGTTGGTGAGCAGATTGGCCAGCACCCGGCTCATCTCCCGGCCGTCGACCTCCACCGGTATCGGCTCCACCCCGTCCCCGACCAGCCGCACCCCGCGCTCGGCCGCCAGCAGGTCGGCGCCGGCGATGGCGTCCCCCACCAGGTCGTAGACGGACATGCGCATGGGGGTCAGGGCGAGCACCCCGGCCTGGATGCGGGACAGCTCGAAGAGGTCGCCGACCATGTCGCTGAGCCGGTCCACCTCGGCCCGGATCTGCTGGTGGTAGCGCGCCGGATCGACCGCGATGCCGTCCTCCAGCGCCTCGGTCATGGCGCGCAGCCCGGCCAGCGGGGTGCGCAGATCGTGCGAGATCCACGCCACGAGTTCGCGGCGCGACGCCTCCAGCGCCCGCTCCCGTTCCCGGGACGCGGCCAGTTTGGCGCTGGTGGTCGCCAGCTGCCGGCCCAGATCGGCCAGCTCGGCGGTCGGCGGGCCCGGCGGCGCGGCGAAGGCGTCGCCGTCACCGAACGCGCGGGCCGCCTCGGCCAGCGCCCGGCTGCCCGCCACCACCTGCCGGCCCAGCAGCAGCGTGACCGCGAGCGACACCACGGCGGCTATGGCGCACACCGTCGTCACGACCCCCAGGTCGTGCTCGGACAGGAACATCGCCCATGCCACCGACAAGGTGCCGGCCAGCATCGCCGCGACGGTGACCCCCGCCACCACCGCCAGCGACAAGGTGACCGAGCGGTGCCGCAGCATCCGCAGCACCAGGGCGCCGAGCAGGCCGGCCGCCGCCGCACCGACGGCCGCGTAGGCCGCGATGGCCAGCAGATCGCGCACCGTGCCCACCCAGCTCACTGCGGCCCTCCCTCGTGGCCCCCGGCTCCCTCGCCGCCGCCGGAACCGGACGGGTCCGCCCCCTCCGGGTCGAAGCGGTAGCCCACACCCCACACGGTGCTGATCAGCCGGGGCCGGGCCGGATCCTCCTCGACCTTCTCCCGCAGCCGCCGCACATGCACGGTGACCGTCGACAGATCGCCGAACTCCCAGCCCCACACCCGCCGCATCAGCTCCTCGCGGCCCAGCACCCGGCCCGGGTGCCGCAGGAAGAACGCCAGCAGGTCGAACTCCCTGATCGTCAGCGGCAGCTCCGCCCCGCCGTGCAGCGCCCGCCGCGCCGCCGGGTCCAGGGCCAGCGAGCCGGACCGCAGCCAGGGGCCGGGCGCCGGCGTGCTGCCCGCCCGCCGCAGCACCGACTCCACCCGCAGCACCAGCTCGCGCGGGCTGAACGGCTTGGTCACGTAGTCGTCCGCGCCCACCTCGAGGCCGAGGATGCGGTCGTCCTCGTCACCGCGGGCGGTGAGCATCACCACCGGCAGCGGCCCGTCCTCCCTGATCCGCCGGCACACCTCCAGGCCGTCCATGCCGGGCAGCATCAGATCCAGCACCACCAGGTCCGGCCGGACCGCCGCCGCCCGCTTCACCGCGGACAGCCCGTCCGCGACCCGCTCCACGTCGAAGCCCGCCCGGTCGAGATACCCGGCCACGACTTCGGCGACCGTCGGGTCGTCGTCCACCACGAGGATGCGTCGGCGGCCGGGCGGCAGATCCCCGGGCGGTACGGATACGGCTGCGCTGCTCATGCGGTCGAGTCTGTCACCCGCCACTGACAGTCACCATGATCCGGTAGGCATCGCCCCCTGCCGTCCGCATTCCGTAAGGATGCGCCGGGCACCGCACACCCCCCGCACGGCCCGTCGGCGGCGGGCGCAGTCGCTCCCCGGCGACCGCCCGGGCCCTGTGCCGCAGTGGCGAACAACACCCCGGGCCGCGCACCGCCGCGGCCGCCCGCTTCCCGCGGCGGACCCGGCCGCGCATTCCCGGCGGCTGCGTAGTGCCTCTGCGGCAGCCGTCGCCGGCGTCCTCGCTCAACTGCCGTACGGCCGGTGGTCCGGTCCGCGACCGCCGTGACGTTCGGGAACGACGGGCAGAAAGTTGCCAGTAGCACCGTTGACACCCTCCCGGGGCCGTGACCTACTAACGGGATCGACTCCGAGGTCGTAAGGCGGTCGCGGCACTCCGTGCTCCGGCGCCCAGGGGGATTGCGGTGACGAGAGAGCGATATCCGACGACGGCAGAGGTGACCGAGGGTGCCCGGGCGCTGACGCTGCGGTATTCGGAGACCTGCCGCCTGCGGACGGTCGGCAGATCCCGCGCGGGCCGCCCGCTGCTGATGCTGACGGTCGGTCAGGGACCGCGCAACGTGCTGGTGGTGGCCGGCCCGCACGCCAACGAAGCGGCCGTCGGCGGCGCCACCGTGCTGCGGCTGGCCGGGCAGATCGCCGCCGAACGCGAGCGCGGTGACGACGACGGCAGCGCCTGGCACTTCCTGCTGTGCATCGACCCGGACGGCGCCGCGCTCAACGACCCGTGGCTGCCCGGGCCCTACACCCTGCGCGGCCACTACGAGCACTTCTTCCGGCCCTGCGCGGCCGAGCAGCCCGAGTGGCTGCCCCACGACGGCGCGGTGGCGGGGGCGGCGCTGCCCGAGACCCGCGCGCTGGTCGGCGTGCTGGACGGGCTGCGCCCGGTGCTCCAGTGTTCGCTGCACGGCATCGACGTGGGCGGCAGCTTCGTCCAGCTCACCAGCGAGATCCCCGGAGTCCCCGAGCGGATCGGCAAGTCGGCCGCCGAGCTGGACATCCCGCTGGAGAGCGGCTCCTCCGACGCCCTGGAGTGGCCGAGCCCGGGCCCGGGCGTCTATGTGATGCCGCCCACCTCCGATCCGGCGGCCGGCGACGGCGCGCACTCCACCTGGGCGCACGCGCAGCGCTACGACGGGGTGACCGCGATCATCGAGGTGCCCATGTGGGCCTGCGACCGCAGCGCCGACACCACCCCGCACCCCGCCCCCGACCGGGCCCTGCGCAAGGCCGGCGCCGCCCTGCGCCGCGACCTGCCGATGGTGGCCCGCGTGCTGCGCCGTATCGACCCGCAATTGATCCGGGCCGGCGGCCCGCTGCTGCGCACGGTCCGTGAACTGGTCGCCATCGGACCCCGGTTGGCCGCCGAGTGGGATCCGGCGGTCCGCCCGCCCGACGCGGCCCCGCTGCCCCCGATGACCACCGCCCGCGTCACGAGCATCGAGGTCTACGCCCAGCGCATCCCGCTGCGCGCCGCCGCGATGCTGCGCCGGATCGCCGACCAGCCGCCGGTCACCCGGCTGGTCGACGAGTGGTGCGAGGCGTACGAAAGGGCCTACCGGCCCCGCTGGGTGCCGGTCGCCGACCAGGTCGAGCAGCAGGCACGCAGCGTCATCGCGGTGTACGAGGAGCTGCTGGCGTAGCGCCGCTCCGCGGCCCCCGCGAGCGCCCGGGCCCCGCGCGGACTCACCCGTTCGGCGCCGCTCGCGGCCCGCGGGGCCGCTGCTGCGCCGATGATGGGCGCAAGGGGTTACCGCTCAGCCGGGAGCAGGTGAACGCGATGAGTTCCGACAAGGTCGGCGGTCGATCCTTCCGCGAGCTGATGACGCCGGCCAGGATCGCCACCCTGGTGCTGATCGCCCTCGCCGCGATCTTCATCTTCGAGAACACCCGGAAGGTCAGGATCCGCCTGATCATCCCCGAGGTCACCATGCGCCTGTGGGCGGCCCTGCTGATCGCCTTCGTCGTCGGCCTGCTGATCGGCCTGTCGCTGCGGATCGGCGGCCGGCGGCGCGGCCGGCGCTGAGCGGTCCGGCTCCGCCCCCGAGCCCGGCCGGCGGCCCGCCCCCGCTATACCCGGAGGTCCGCGGTCGAGCCCCTTGCCCATGCACACGCTCAGCTCGTCGTGCCGGTAGACGCCGAATTTCGGTACCGGGAAATAGCCGCAGGACCGGTACAGCGCGATCGCCTCCGGCTGCTTCAGCCCGGTCTCCAGCACCATCCGGGTCCGCCCGGCCGCCGCCGCGGTCGCCTCCAGCTCGGCCAGCAGCGCCCGCGCCAGCCCCTTGCCGCGCGCCTCCGGCACCACGAACATTCGTTTGATCTCGGCGTCCCCGTCCTCGAAGCCTTCCGGCGAGCCGTCCTGCGCCCGCCAGCCGCCGCTGGCCACCGGGGCGCCCGCCGGGTCGTAGACCAGCAGGTACAGGCCCTGCGGGGGTTCGAAGTGCGCCGGGTGCATGGGGGTGATGTCGCCGTCCCCGTAACGCCGCACGTACTCCTGCTGCACGAGGTCGTTGAGCTGCACCGCGTCGGGGGCGTCATAGCGCGTCGTTCTGATCTCCACGCCCAACATCGTACGATATTCGCACGTGTGTACGGCGGTGGGGTGTCTTGCGCTGCGCGGGCCCCGGTAGGGTCCAGGGCGTGTCCATCATCGTCACCAGCGTGAATGTCAACGGAGTGCGCGCCGCGGCCAAGAAAGGCTTCCTGGCCTGGCTGGAGTCCACCCCCGCCGACGTCGTCTGCCTGCAGGAGGTCCGCGCCGAGCCGGACCAGCTCCCGGTGGAGCTGCGCGACCCGCGTGGCTGGCACGCCTACCACGCGCCCGCGGCGGCCAAGGGCCGGGCCGGAGTGTCCGTCTTCAGCCGCCGGGCGCCCGCCGACGTCCGGGTCGGTATCGGCTCGGCGGAGTTCGACGCGTCCGGCCGCTACCTGGAGATCGACCTGCCCGAGGTGGGCCCCGGGCTCACCGTCGGCAGCCTCTACCTGCCGTCCGGCGACGTCGGCACCGAGCGGCAGGCCGAGAAGGTCCGCTTCATGGACGCCTTCCACGACCACCTCACCGATCTGCACGCCAAGGCCGCCGCGGGCGGCAGCCACGCCCTGGTCTGCGGCGACTGGAACATCGCCCACCAGGAGGCCGACCTGAAGAACTGGCGGGCCAACCAGAAGTCGGCCGGCTTCCTGCCCGAGGAACGCGCCTGGCTCAGCCGGGTCCTCACCCCCTGGACGGACGTGGTCCGCCACCTGCACCCCGACACGGCCGGCCCGTACACCTGGTGGTCCTACCGCGGCAAGGCATTCGACAACGACTCGGGCTGGCGCATCGATTACCAGATCGCCACCCCCGGCCTGGCCCGCACCGCCACCGCGGCCGTGGTCGAACGCGCCGCGGCCTACGACCTGCGCTGGTCCGACCACGCCCCGGTGACCGTCACCTACGACCTCCCCGGACAGCACGCCTAGCCCGCCGATTCCGGGGCGGACACAGCGCGCGGCCGGGTCCCGGCGCACGGGAAACCATGTGGTCGCAGGCGGCGGGCCGATGGCATGCTGAGCCGGTGAACCGACCGCACATCACCGTTCGCGTCCCGGTGGAGCTCCGGGTCTTCCTGGCCGCGGACCGCCGCCGCGAGTCCACCGACGTGGTCACCGACGGCGCGTCCTCGCTCGGCCACGTGGTGGAATCCCTCGGTGTGCCGCTCACCGAGGTGGGCGGACTGACCGTGGACGGGCGGGAGGTGGCCCGCGGCCACGTGCCCGCCGACGGCGAGGACGTGACGGTGCGGGCCGTCAGCGAGCCCCAACAAGTGCCGGGCGCACCCCTGCGCTTCCTGCTCGACGTCCATCTGGGCACGCTCGCCCGGCGGTTGAGGCTGCTGGGAATCGACGCGGCCTACGAGAACGAGGACATCGGCGACCCGGCGCTGGCCGCGCTGTCCGCCAAGGAGCGCCGCGTGCTGCTCTCCCGCGACCGCGGCCTGCTGCGCCGCCGCGAACTGTGGGCCGGCGCCTACGTCTACAGCGACCGCCCGGCCCGCCAACTCCCCGACATCCTGCGGCGCTTCGCCCCGGAACTCCACCCCTGGACCCGTTGCGTCGCCTGCAACGGCCTCCTGCGCCCGGCCGACAAGGAATCCCTGGGCGACCGCCTCCAGGACGGCACCCAGAAGTCGTACGACGCCTTCGCCGCATGCACACGCTGCGGCCGCGCCTACTGGAAGGGCGCCCACCACGCCCGACTCGAGTCCGTCGTATCCGACGCCATCCGCACCTTCGCCCCACCATCCAAGCCCCACTCGAGCAACTAGCCCCCACCCGCCTTGCGTTGCGGGACCCGCCCGGGAACGACCCAGGCCCCGCACCGCGCCCGTGCGTGCCCCGCAGGGGCGCGGGGAACTGCGCGCCCAGCCCCATCGTGCGGAGGGTCCGGCCGCGACGGCGGCTTTCCCCACGTTCGGCGGCCCCACACTGCGCCCGCCCGGTGCCGGCCTAGCCCCGCAGGGGCGCGGGGAACTGCGCGCCCAGCCCCCATCGGGGCGAAGGTCCGGCCGCGACCCCAGCACACCCACCCGAGCGGGCCCACGGGGCGACCCCGCCCCACCCCCACCGACAAGTGTTTCGCCCTGGCAAAAAAAAGTGTTCGGTGAGAGCCTGAAGCCATGTTGGACGTGAGCGTGATCGAGGACTCGGAGGCCGCGGCGGTCTCCCTGGATCCGATACGGGCCAGGCTGCTGGCCGAACTGGCCGCCGGCCCCGCCTCGGCGACCATGCTGGCCGCCCGGGTCGGTCTGCCGCGGCAGAAGGTGAACTACCACCTGCGGGCGCTGGAGAAGCACGGCCTGGTCGAGTTGTCCGGCGAGCGGCGCAAGGGCAATGTCACCGAGCGGCTGATGCGGGCGACCGCCGCGTCCTACGTGATCTCGCCGATCGCGCTGGCCGCGGTGCAGCCCGACCCGGCCCGCTTCCGCGACCAGCTCTCCGCACGCTGGCTGCTGGCCGTCTCCGCCCGGCTGGTCCGGGACGTCGGCATGCTCATCACCGGCGCGGACCGGGCCCGGCAGCGGGTCGCCACCTACGCGCTGGACGGCGAGGTCCGCTTCGCCTCGGCGGCCGAACGTGCGGCCTTCGTCGAGGAGTTGACCCGGGGTGTGACTGCCCTGGTCGCCAAGTACCACCAGCCGGACGCGGCCGGCGGCCGACCGCACCGCATCGTCGTCGCCCTGCACCCGACGGTGAAGTCCGAAGCGCCCGCCGAGGCCGACGCACGTGCGAACGCCGACGCACCCGCGAACATCGAAGCCCCCGCCGACGCCGCGGCCCCCGCCGACATCGCGGCGCCCGGGGCGATCCCGCAGATCGAGGAGTCATCATGAGAAAACTGGTCGTCGTCGAGTTCCTGACCGCCGACGGCGTGATGGAGGCGCCGAACGAGTGGCACAACCAGTACTTCGACGAGGACATGGCCCGTGCGGTGACCGCCCGGATGCAGGCGTCCGACGCGCTGCTGTTGGGCCGGACCACCTATGAGGGCTTCGCCGCCGCCTGGCCCGCCATGGCCGGCGAACCCGGCGCCGACTTCATGAACAGCGTGGCCAAATACGTGGTGTCCAGCACCCTGGACAAGGCCGAGTGGAACAACTCCACCGTCGTCTCCGAGGATCCGGCCGGCGCGATCGCCCGGCTGAAGGAAGAGCCCGGCGGCGACATCACCGTGATGGGCAGCGCCACCCTGGTCCACTGGCTGCTCGCTCAGGGCGGCCTGGTGGACGAGATCGCGCTGCTGATCGATCCGGTGGTGGTCGGCCGCGGCAAGCGGCTGTTCCAGGAGGGACTGCCCACCATCCCGCTGCGCCTGGTCGCGTCCGAGACGTTCGGTTCCGGCGTCCAGCATGTCGTCTACGCGCCGCAGCGCCCCTGACCACCACCTCGTGCCGTAAGGAGCCAGTGAAGCACCATGTCCCACCAGTTCGAGATCGCCCGCGAATTCGAGGTCGAGGCCCGCCCCGAGCAGGTGTGGGAGGCCGTCACCGCCGGCACCGCCGGGTGGCTGTGGCCGATGGAGTACGAGCCCCGGGAGGGCGGCGCCGCCCCCTTCGGCGGCACCGTCACCGCCTGGGACCCGCCGCGCCACCTCACCGGCCGGACCGAGAGCCCGGCCGGCGTACCGCAGCAGACCTTCAACCAGCTCGAACACCTCATCGAGCCGCGTGAGGGCGGCGGTTCGTGGGTGCGGTACGTGCACAGCGGCATCTTCGTCGACGACTGGGAGAACCAGTACGACGGCGCCGACAAGCACACCGACTTCTACCTCC
>NZ_FMCH01000250.1 GCF_900091855.1 Streptomyces sp. DvalAA-14 | reverse complement strand
GCGGGCCGGCGGAACATCCGGGTGGCGGTGATCTCGCCGTGCACCGGCTCCCCGTGCGGGTCGGGCACCGGCAGGCCGGGGCGCAGGTGCTCCTCGACGCTGATGTACTTCAGCCCCGCCCGCAGGTCGGCGTCGTTGCGCAGCCGCACCACGAGCGGGAACTCGGCCAGCGCGGTGGTGTCGAACAGCCCGGTGGTGTAGATGAGCTGCACCCCGAGCGCGTCGGCGACGGCCCGCTGGAGCTCCAGCAGATACGTGGCGTTGGCCCGGCCGATGGGGTTGTCCAGGAACAGGGTGCCGGCGTGCCGCTGCCGGTCGCGGCCGCGGTCGTTGCTGCGCAGGGCGGCCATGGTGCAGTAGAGGGCGATCGCCGCGGTGAGCAGCTGCCCGCCGGAGAAGACGTCGCCCATCTGCCCGACCGGGACGCGTTCGGCGCGCAGCACCGCGTCCGGCTTGAGGATCTCCACCGCGATGCCGCGCGGCTCCAGGGCGGCGGCCACCGCGCGCAGCAGCAGTGTCATCCCGTCCCGGCGCAGGTCGGAGTTCTTGCGGACCGCGGCGCGGGTCGCCTCGTCGATGACGTCGCCGAGGCGGTCGGCCAGCACGGTCTGGTCCGGCTCCTCGAAGCGGATCCGCAAGAACTCCTGGCCCGACCACTCGCCGAGGCCCTCCGGGAGGCGGGACAGCCGCTGGGCGGAGCGCAGGGTGGCCAGCGAGGATTCCACCAGGCCGCGCAGCCGGTCCACGATGCTGTCCCGGTTGCGCTCCAACTGCTCCAGCTCGTCGGTGAGTACGCGCAGCCGGGGGGCGAACGCCGCGGCCCAGGCCGCCGCGTGGTCGGGCAGCGCGGCGGCGGGCAGTTCCCTGATCTGCTGGCGGGCCGGGGTGCGGACCTGTTCGTAGCGGACCGCGTTGGCATGCCGGATCAGTACGTCGGCGGCCTCGCGGAGCTGGGTCTCGGCGGCGGACAGGTCGGCGGCGCAGCCGCGCAGACCGCGGCGGGCCTCGGCGGCGGCCTGCCGGGCGTCCTGCGGGCTGCCGGGGTAGGGCTCGGGCTCCTCGTCCTGCGCGGGGGCCTGCGGACCCTCCCGGAGCAGGTCGCGGAGCATCGCGGTGATCTCGTCGAAGCCGCCGGCCGCGTCCTCGGCGGCGCGGTGGGTGCGGACCACGTCCTCATGGGCGGCCCTGGCCTGGTCCAGCGCCTCGGTCCGGGCGGCGAGTTCGGCGTTCGCGGCGCGCAGCAGCTCCTGCGCCCGGTCGGCGTCGCGCGGCCGCAGCTCCTCGGGCAGCTCGGTGTGCGCGTCCCCGGTCGCCGGGGCGAGCCGCTCGGCCTCGCCCCGCAGCCGTCCGAGCCGCTCACTGGCGCTGGACTGACGGGATTCCAGGGTGTGGACCAGCTGTTCGGCGCGGGCGGCTGCGGCCTGCCGGGAGGGGCCGTCGGCGCCGTCGGGGCCTTCGAGCAGCTGGGCGGCGCGGCTGCGGACCTTGTTGGTGAGGCGTTCGAGTTCGGCCAGGGCGGCGTTCTCCGTGCTTTCCGCGCGGGCCTGTTCGGCGCGCAGATCGGCGCCGACGCCGACTTTTTCGTACACCTCGGAGGCGGCCCGGTAGGCCTCGCGCAGCGCGGGGAGCGAGGAGGCGGCGGGCCCGGCG
>NZ_FMCH01000472.1 GCF_900091855.1 Streptomyces sp. DvalAA-14 | reverse complement strand
GCCGCTTCGAACAGCTTCGCCCGGGCCACCTCCTCGGCCGCCCTGGCGTCCGCGTTCAGCTTGGCCTGGGTGTCGGCCTTCACCGCCGCGGCGAGCTGGTCCTCCTTGGCGGCCAGCGCGGACTTGGCGACCCTGATGTCGTGCAGGGCGCCGGTCGCGGCCTTGTCCGCCCCCGCCGCCGACGTGTCGGCCACCTTCGGAGCGGTGGTGGCCGGCGGCTCGCCGCCCTCCACGCCCTTGGCGCTCACCCCGCCGGAGCGCACTGTGTCGCCGACCGCCCGGGCCTGCGCGCCGACCGCGTTCGCCGCGACCTCGCCGGCCCCGTGGGCCGGGACGTTCGACCCCTGCGTGCCCGTCACATCCGTCAGGCGCGCGTCGTCGGCCGGCTTCACCACCAGGTCCGACGGAATCGACCCGTGCGTGCCGCTGCCGAGGGGCCCGCCGCCCTCGGAGGACAGCGACGTGCGCGGCGGCGACGACAGATCGACCTTGGGGCCGGCGCCCGGCAGCGGCTCGCCGCCGCCCGTCTTCGTCACGGGCGGCGGCTGCATGGCCCGGACCTGTCCGGCCAGGCCCTGCGCCTGCGCGCCGATCGCCCGCGCCGCCACCTCCTGCGACGGATGGGGCATCGGGGATCGTCCGGTGGACTTCGCACCGAAGCCGTTGGGCGTCGGGTCGAGATTGGTGCCGCCGCGTGCGTCCGAGGTGCGGACCGGGGGCGATGTGACGATCTTGTCCGGGCCGGTGAGCGGGTTGGTGATCGGGGTCTTGTCGCCGCCGGACAACGGATTCCGTACACCGTTCGCATCCGGTCCCGGGGTGGGATCCGGCTTCGCTACGACCGGATCCGGCTTCGGCTGCGGACCCGGCTCGGTCCTGGTCCGGGGCGGGTTGACGTCGTTCAGGTTCACCTTCTGCCCGGTCGGCTTCGGCGCCGGGGTCGGCCTCGGGGTCGGGGTCGGCGCCGGCGTGGGATCGGTGATCGCCTTGTTCAGGGCAGGACCGGAGTTGACGGTGGCCTTCGGCCCGCCGGTCGAGCTGTCGGTGACGACGGAGTGCGAGTCGTCGGTACGGACGACCGAGGAGTTGCTGCTCAGCGTCTTCGAGTTGACGACGGTCTTTCCGCTGTTGGTGATCAGCGTGTTCGGGGCCACGATGTCGGAGGTGACCTTGGGGCCGTTCCGCGCCCCGGCGGTGATGTTGCCGCCGAAGCCGCCGGTGACACTGACGTTGGGCGCGCCCTTGGCCATGGGGTCGGGCTTCGGGATGTTGAGCGGTCCGTCGGACGGCTTGACCTTGTTGATGAGGCCCTTGGCGCCGAAGATCCCGATCGCGGTGATGGGCGCCAGGATCAGGCCCATCTCGATGAACTCGGCCCAGCCTTCGGCCGTCGTGGGGACCGGGCTCCAGTGTTTCCAGTCGGTGGTGAGTCCGGCGGCCGCGTTTCCGCCCAGCGTGCTGAGGGCGCTGATCGAGGTGAACTCGATGCCGAATTTGCTGATGTTCAAGGCGAGCGAGGCGATCGTCGAGGTCCAGGGGTACGCGGCCCCGGCGGCGGAGGTGGCCTCGCTGGCCCAGGTGCTGATCTTGGTGGCGAAACCCGCCAGGGTCGCGACCGCTTCGCCGACCATCCCGCCGATCTCGATGAGGGAGGAGACAAGCCTCCCGATGAGACTGGCGATGAGCCCGAAGATCTCGCTGGCGAGCCCGGCGAGAATGGACAGGCCGAGTCCCAGGAGCGTCGCGATGAGGGCGGCCAACTCCTCCTTGGCCTCGGTCTTCTGCTGCTGACTGCGCAACAGGGCGAAGTAGTTGATGGCCTCGCCCATGTCCCAGCTGTCCAGGCACACCTGGATGATGTTCGGCTGGAGCCCGTAGTTCCCGATCGCGTCGGACCCGTCCGACTGGTTGAAGAACGCGACGGTCATCGCCGTCGCCGCGGTGCCCATCCACGCCCCGTTGATCAGATTGAACTGGGCGTTCTCCATTGCCTGATACTGCTCGTAGAGCTGGTCGCCGAAGGTGATCCAGGCGTTGCCCAGTTCAATGACCGGATTCGGGTCCCACGGGACGGCGTCGCGATAGCCCGAGCTCACGAGACGTCGCCGCCGTAGGCCGGCGCGGGGGCGGAAGCAGTGTCGGACATCTGAACCAGGCCTCAGAAGGTCTCGTTGATCGACGTGGTGTGGTAGTTCTTCTCGGGAATTCCGTACGGGTCGTCCACCGGAGTCCCGCCGTCGCCACCGGTGCCCGCGGTGAGGGTCTTCTCGAACTGGTCGAACATATTGGCCACGTTCTGCTCGCACTCGTTGTAGTTCTCAACCGCCTGTGCGAGCCCGCTGGTCAGGATGTTGAGAATCCCGATGGCCGGGTCCATCTGGGTGCCGTAGAGGTCCGTCACCGCCTTGTACCAGCGTGAGTTGAAATCGTTCATCACCGTGGCCGAGTCACCGGTCCAGGTGAGCTTGAGGGAATTCAACCGGGTCATGATGTCGCCGATGTCGGTGTTGATCTCCCCGACGGCCGTCGACAGCGTGGTCAGGATGGAACTCATCCCCCCGGGATCCACCCGGAGCGTGACCGAGTTGTAATTGTCGGGAAGCGCGGTGCCCGCCATGTCTTGTTTACCCCCAGCCTATTTTCCGGCAGCATTGTTCGCGGTGTTCTTCTCTTCGGCCTGCTGATAGTTGTCGTGCGTCATCTGCATGCGGTCGGTGGTGTCGCCCAGCAGTGTCTGCAGCTGTTGCATGGCGGAGTTGACCCGGGTGGCCACATCGGTGAAGGTCTGACCGGCCGGCGTGGCCCAGATCTCCTCGAGGGTCGAGTACTGCGTGGTGATCGTGCTGATCTGGTCGGCGATCGTGTCGGCCTTCCCCTGCACGAAGGTGATGGCGTCCGCGAGTTCCTTCAGGTCGTTGGTCCATGACGCCGGAGTCATGAAGGTCTGGCCGTCGGCCAGCGCGATCGATCCGTCGGACTGGAGGGTGCCGGACTCGATCCCGGAGTCGGTGAGGACGTAGACCTGGCCGCCGGTGGAGGTGAAGACCCCGGTGGTCGTGTCCAGCGTGCCGGTCACCACGGTGCCGTCCGCCAGCACGATGGTCTTGCCGTCGGCGGAGTAGAAGTCGGGGCCGTCGTTGTAGCCGTAGATCACCGTCCCGTTCGGGAGGGTGTGGGTCGTACCGTCCTTCAGGAAGTTGCCGTCCGGCGTACTGATGCCGTGTTCGACGGTTCCCGAGGAGTCGATGTAGATCGTGCCGTCCTGGGAGATCCACCCGTTGTCGGTGGTGTCGCCGCCCCAGTACGTGGTGCCGTCGATGACCCGCGGAGTCAGGAAGTGCCCGTCGTCGGTGGTCTTCCCGTGCTCGACCACACCGGACGGCGTCACGAAGGTCTTGCCGTCCTCGGACAGGAAGCCCCCGCCCTCGGTCATCGACCCGTACATCAGCACGCCGTCGACCAGCTGGGTCGCGCCGTTGGCCAGGAATTTCCCGTCCGGCGCCGTCAGACCGTGCACGACCTTCCCGGTGGAGTCGA
>NZ_FMCH01000256.1 GCF_900091855.1 Streptomyces sp. DvalAA-14 | reverse complement strand
CTGTTGGTAGCCTCGCCGCGGCTGCGGGTCCTCGCCACCAGTCGGGAGGGCCTCGGAATCGCCGGCGAGGCGCTGTGCCCGATTCCGACCTTGGCACTGCCGCCGCCGGGCACCGGACGGGAAGCGGCCCTCGCCTCCCCCGCCGTACGGCTGTTCGTCGAGCGGGCCGCCGCGGTGCGTCCCGACTTCGACCCGACCGCGGATCCGGCCACCATGGACGCCGTGCTGCGGTTGTGCGCCGCGCTGGACGGCCTGCCGCTGGCGATCGAACTGGCGGCGGCCCGGCTCCGCTCGCTGTCGGTCAGCGAGATCGCCGACCGGCTCGGCGCGTCGCCCGACGAGGAGGCCGCGTACCGCCCGGGCGTCCGGCCGGACGCGCTCTTCCGGCTGCTGTCCGGCGGCAGTCGCACCTCCCAGCCGCGGCAGCGCACCCTGCGCGGGGTCGTCGACTGGAGTTGGGACCTGCTGCCCGACGACGAGCGGGCCGCGCTGCGCCGCGCCTCGGTCTTCGCCGGCGGCTGGACCCTGGCCGCCGCCGAGGCGGTGTGCGCCGACGGCGAGGGGATCGAGCCGGACGACGTGCTCGACCTGATGGCCGCGCTGGTGGACAAGTCCCTGGTGGTGGCCCAACAGCCGCAGGGGGCGGGCCGGATCCGTTACCGGATGCTGGAGTCCATCCGGGCCTACGGCGCCGAGCGGCTCGCCGAAGCCGGGGAGAGCGCCACGACGCTGCGCGCGCACGCCGCGTACTTCCTGGATTTCGCGCTCACCGCCGACCCGCATCTGCGGCGCACCGAGCAACTGGAATGGCTGCGGCTGCTCGCCGGCGACCGCGACAACCTCCAGGCGGCCCTGCACCGCAGCCTCGACGCCGGGGACGTCCCGACCGCGATGCGGCTGATCGCGGCGATGTCCTCGTACTGGCTGCTGCGCGGGGTGCGCTACGAGGGCGTGGTGCCGGCCCGGCGGGTGCTGGCGGCCCTCGGGCCCAACCCGCCCCGGGGCATGGAGGAGGAGTACGCGCTCTGCGTGATGGCGGTAGTCGGCACGCTCTCCGACACGGCGGAGTTCGCCGGCCATGTGGCCGCCGCGACCCGGGTGGTGGAGGCGATGAACCGGCTGGCCCGGCGCTTTCCGGTGCTCACCTTGCTGTGGGCGCCGTTCGCCGGGGTGCCGGACAGCGATGTGGACACCTTGGCGGCGCTGGAGGAGTTCCTCGCCGAGGGGGACGACGATCCCTGGTACCGGGCGCTGTTCCGCCTCGGTTTCGGCTTCCAGTCCTGGATGGTCTCGGCGGACGCGGAGCTGGCGGGTCGTGAGTGCGCGATCTCGCTCGACGGCTTCCGCCGGGTCGGCGACCGCTGGGGCATGATCACCTGTCTGAACGTCCTGGCGGACCTGGCCGACTACCGCGGCGAACCCCGGGAGGCGGTGGTCCTGCTCGGCCGGGCCCTGGTGCTCGCGGCGGAGCTGGACTCGGCTCTGGACATGGCCGAACTGCTGTGCAGCCGGGCCGCGTACAGCCTGCGGGCCGGTGACCACGCGGCCGCCACCGTCTCCTGCGAGCGGGCGGTCGTGCTGTCCCGCCGGGCGGGCGCTCCCGAGACGCTGGCGCTGGCCCATCTGGGACTGGGCGAGGCGGCCCGGCTGGGCGGGGATCTGCCGGGCGCCCGCGAGCTGTACCGGCAGGCACTGGCCGAATGCCCGGTCGGGTGGTTCTCCGGCAACGGCACCCGCGCGTCCGTGCTGGTCGCGATGGCCCGGCTGGCGGTGGCCGAGGGCGATCCGGCGACCGCGCGTGCCCGCTTCCGGGAGGCGGTGGCCATTGACGCGGCGGTGACCTGGTTCCCGCTGGCGGCCTCGGCCGCCGCGGAAGCCGCCGCCGGGCTCGCGCTGCTGGAGGGCGACCCGCGCCGGGCCGCCCTCCTCCTCGGGGCCGCGCGGGCGTTGCGCGGCAGCCCGCCCAACGGTCCTGACGCCGACGCGTCGGCGTCGGCTGCCCGCCGGGCACTGGGCGCCACCGACTACCGGGCCGCGCTGGCCGGCACGGCGCACTGGTCGCGGGAGGACGCGATGGCGGCGCTCACGGACTTCCTCGGCGCTGGGTGAGAGCCCCTGCGGTGCGGTCTCCCGTGGAGTGGAAGCGGGGTGTGGGCGCGGCGAGGGGCACCCGGGCGGCCGCCGGTGCGGGCGCGGTGCGGCCGCCGTCAGCCCGCGGTCAGCGGTCGCGTCCACGCTGCGGGGCATGACGACACCATCCGCGAACGTGCGCGACACCCCGCCCGAGGCCGGTGCGCGCCGCTGGGCCGTACTGGCCATCTGCTGCGTGGCCGCCGCCCTGCTCGGCATCGACAACAGCGTCCTGAACTACGCCGTCCCCTCGCTCGCCCGGCAACTGCATCCGTCCGCCACCCAACTGCTGTGGATCGTGGACGTCTACGGCCTGGTGCTCGGCGCCCTGCTGATCGTCGCGGGCCATCTGGGCGACCGCGTCGGCCGCAAGAAGCTGCTGCTCATCGGGGTGGCCGGCTTCGGCGCCGCCTCCGCGCTCACCGCGTACGCGCCGGACGCCGAGACACTGATCGCGGCCCGGGCGCTGCTGGGCCTGGCCGGCGCCACGATCATGCCGTCCACACTGTCCCTGGTCCGCAGTACCTTCACCGACAGCAGGGAGCGGACCACCGCGGTCGGGGTGAGCGGCGGCGTCGGCGCGGCCAGCTTCGCGCTCGGACCGGTCGTCGGCGGTCTGCTGCTGGACCACTTCTGGTGGGGTTCGGTCTTCCTGATCAATGTGCCGGTGATGGCCCTGGTCCTGATCGCCGGCGCGCTGATCCTGCCCGAGTCCCGCAATCCGCACCCGGGCCGGCTCGACCTGGTCAGTGTGCCGCTGTCCGTCGTGGGGCTGTTCGCGGTCATCTGGGCCGTCAAGACCGGGGCCCGCGACGGCGTGCACGATCCCGCCGTGTGGCCGGTCGCCGCGCTCGGCGCCGCGGCCCTGACCGCCTTCCTGCGCCGCCAGACCCGGCTGGCCGAACCGCTGCTGGAACTGCGGCTCTTCCGCTCCCCGGCCTTCTCCGGCGCCATCACCGCGAACACCGTGGCGCTGTTCACCTCGTCCACGCTGTCGCTCGGCTGCTCGCTGTACTTCCAGGTGGTCCGCGGCTGGTCCCCGCTGACCGCCGGCCTCGCCCTGCTGCCCGGCCCGCTGTCCGCCGCGTTCGCCGCGCCGCTGGCCACCGCGCTCATCACGAGGATCGGCCGGGCCCGCACGGTCGCGCTCGGGCTGCTGCTGATGGCGGGCAGCACAGCGGGCCTGGGCATGGTCACCCCGCACACCGACTACTGGCGGCTGCTGCCGGTGCTGATCGTGAACGGCGTCGGCCTCATCTTCGTCTTCGCCATCACCTCGGACACCGTCCTGGCCACCGCGCCCAGGAGCCGTACCGGCGCCGCGGCGGCGATCTCGGAGACGGCGATGGAACTCGGCGGCGCCCTGGGCATCGCGATCCTCGGCTCGGTGCTCGGCGCCGTCTACCGGGCCGATATGACGCTGCCCGCCGGGCTGAGCGGTGAACAGGCCGCCGCCGCCCGCGAATCGGTCACCGGCGGGGTCCAGGTCGCCGGGAACCTGCCCGGCGCCACCGGACAGCAGGTGGCCGACGCCGCCCGGCACGCCTTCACCGCGGGCCTGCACACCACCACCCTGATCGCCGCCGCCGTGATGGCGCTGGGCGCGTTCGCCGCGCTGCGCACGCTCAGGACGGTCCCGGCGGTGCTGGCCGAACCCGACCTGCCCGACCGGACGTCGGCCGGGCAGCAGGTCGCCTGATCGGGTGAGGGCAGGCGTCCTTCCGGCCGGAAGGCCGGCGGCCGGAGAACGCAAGCACAGCGGGGCGGGGAGAACCCGGAGGTTCTCCCCGCCCCGCTGCGGCACCGCCGTACGAAGAGGCCAGGTGTCGGACTCAGCGTTCGTCGTCCCGGTGATCGGCGTCCGCCTGCTTGGCCTCCACCTCCGGGTCGAGACCGTCCACCCGGTCCGGGTTCGAGCCGTTGACCGAGCCGTTGACCGAGCCGGTCACCGAACCGCTCTCGTCGGCCAGCGTCTCCTCCAGCGGATCGACCACGGTCAGCGTGCCGCTGCCGTTCATCGCCGCGGTGTCGGCGTCCTCCAGCGGGTCCGTCGCCTGCGACGGCTCCACCAGCCAGTCCGGGTTGGACTGCTTGCTCCACCACTTGAACGCCGCGACCGCGGCGCCGCCGGCCAGGCCGACAATGACCAGCCCGCGGAAGACCCGGCCGGTCTGGGCGCGGCGCGTCCGGCGCCGGACCAGCCGGTCGATGTCGGCCGCGGACACCTGGCCGCGCAGGGCGTGCAGAGCGGCGCCGCCGCGCAGCACCACCTCGTCCTTGGCCGGACCGGCCGCCGCGCGGGTGGCCGCGACGGCGGTGCCGACCTTCGGCGCGGTGTACTCGGCGGCGGCCTTGGCACCCTTCCGGGTGCGCTTCGCCGCCGTCTCCACCACGTTCGCGGCCTTCGGCGGCACGGCCGCGGCCGCCTGTTCGCGTACTTGCTCCACTACTTGCTCGACACGGTCTGCCAGCTTCGCGTCGTACTGCTGCTTCGCCATCGCTCCGACTTGCCTGCCGTAGACACCGGCCTGCCTGCCGTAGTGCACGGCACCGTCCTTGGCCGTGCTCGTGTACGGTGCCGCCACCTCCGCGGCGTGCCGCACGCTGTCCTTGGTCACGTCAGCCGCGTGGCGCACGCTGTCGATGCGGGTCACAGGAACCTCCTCCTCGGTGGCGTACGGTTTCCGCCTGTCCACCCGGTTTGAAATCATGCCTGTCCGGGGCCAGTACGGCATGCGCGGCACGGCATATGGGTCAGTGCGACCTTTCCCGGCAGACCAGGGGCCTGTGATCCGCGGGAACCCGGCGCGTGGCGACCGGGCCGTGAAAGGATTTGTCCCCGTCAGCGAGGACTATGGAAGGTAGATCGTGGCCGAGCAGCTCTACGCCACCCTGAAGACCAACCGCGGCGACATCGTGATCCGGCTGCTGCCGAACCACACACCCAAGACCGTGGAAAACTTCGTCGGGCTCGCCGAGGGCACCCGCGAGTGGACCGATCCGCGCACCGGCAAGCCGTCCAACGGCAAGCTCTACGACGGCACCGTCTTCCACCGCGTCATCTCCGGTTTCATGATCCAGGGCGGGGACCCGCTGGGGAACGGCACCGGCGGCCCGGGATACGAGTTCCGTGACGAATTCCACCCGGACCTGGCCTTCGACAAGCCCTACCTGCTGGCGATGGCCAACGCCGGGCCGCACACCAACGGCTCCCAGTTCTTCATCACCGTCGCGCCGACGGCCTGGCTGACCCGCAAGCACACCATTTTCGGCGAGGTCGCGGACGACGCCAGCAAGAAGGTGGTGGACGGGATCATCGGCGCGCCCACCAATCCGCGGACCGACCGCCCGCTGGAGGACGTGGTCATCAACACGGTCGTGGTGGAGAAGCGGGGCGACTGATACCGCACCTTCCGCTCCTCGGCACCCGCGATCCCGTACGCTTCGGGAACATCGCGCCCCGTCCGCACGTATCCAGTGGGCGGGGCGCGCGAGCGCACCGAGCGCGTCGGCACCAGGGGAGTGGAGGACGTCACCATGGACCAGCAGCTGGTCTCCTGCTATCGGCACCCGGACCGGGAGACCGGCATACGCTGCACCCGCTGCGACCGGCCGATCTGCCCGCAGTGCATGGTCAGCGCGTCGGTCGGCTTCCAGTGCAAGGAGTGCGTCGGCCAGGCCGCCGGTGCGCAGGTCCAGCCGCGCACGGTCGCCGGCGGCAGCGTCGCCGCCGACCCCTTCCTGATCACCAAGATCCTGATCGGGCTGAACATCGCGGTGTTCCTGCTGGAACTCGCGAAGGGCAACGCGCTGGTCAACCGGCTGGACCTGTACGCGGTCTGCGGCCAGCTCCCGTCGGGGCAGCACGGGTGCATCGGCGTCGCCCACGGCCCCGACCAGTGGTACCGGATCCTGACGTCGGCGTTCGCGCACGAGAACGCGATGCCCCCGCTGCACATCGGCTTCAACATGCTGTCGCTCTGGTGGATCGGGGCACCGCTGGAGCGGATGCTCGGCCGGAGCCGGTATCTGGCCCTGTACTTCGTCTCGGCCGTCGCGGGCAGCGCCGCGGTGCTGCTGCTGGCGCCGTCCTCGCCCACCCTCGGCGCCTCCGGCGCGATCTTCGGCCTGTTCGGCGCCACGGCGGTCTTCATGCGGCGGATGCGCTACGACATGCGCCCGATCCTGATCCTGCTGGCGCTCAACCTCGTGTTCAGCTTCACCTGGAGCGGGGTGAGCTGGCAGGGGCACCTCGGCGGGCTGGCCGGCGGCACGCTGATCGCCCTGGCCCTCGCCTACGCCCCGCGCGAGCACCGGGCACTGGTGCAGTGGGGGACCAGCGCGGTGGTGCTGGTCGCGGCTTTGGTGATCAGCGCGATCGCTGTGGCCCAGGTCACGTCCTAACGGCCGTGTCCCTGGCGTTGATCTGACGTTATCCACAACGTGTAGGTGGGCCTGCGCGACCTGTGCACAACGCGGGGGATCGGCGGTGCGGGACCGGCCCGATCGACGTTTTCCCTGCAAGATCAACGAAAAACCGGTGGCCGCTTACGCGCCACCGGTCTCGTCGCCGGTCGTACCGGCGTCAACCTCGTAGAGGTTATCCACAGATCTTCCGACCTTTTCCCCACTGTGGATAACCGTGTGGACAACCCCTACTTCCACTGCGTCGAGACGACGAAGCCGCCCGCGATGAAGCCGAAGCCGACCACGATGTTCCAGTTGCCGAGCGCGTCCACCGGCAGGCTCCCCTGGGTCACGTAGAACAACACGATCCAGGCGAGCCCGACGATGAAGAACGCCAGCATCAGCGGGGCCACCCAGCCGCTGCGGTTGCCGAACTTGATGGCGGTGGCCGTCTTGGCCGGAGGCGGGGTGAAGTCGGCCTTCTTGCGGATCCGTGACTTCGGCACGAGGGACTCTCCTGTCGATGCGCTGCGTAACCGCGCGGATGTCGCGGGCTTAGCCGGGCGGATGGAGTGCGGATGGATGGGGTACCTGGGGCGGCACTGGCGCTTCCGGGCGTCCGTTAGCGTAGTGCTTCCCCGGGTTGTTAAGGAGACAGGGTATTTGGTGACCGACGCCGGTGGCACCTCCCCCACCCCTTCTTCCCGTCCTGCCCACCGCACGGTAGCGCTGCGGGTGCTCAGCGCGGGAGTCTTCGCGCTGGCCGGACTGATCTTCTGGACGAGTTTCGACACCGCCAAGGGCGTGGACATCCGCAGCGACGACCCGCTGCCGAAACTCTCCGACAACGTCCGCGGCAAGAGCAGCCACAACGAACAGCTGGAAAAGCAGGTCGCCGCGGACCGCGGGGACGTCGACCGGCTCACCCGGCAGGGCAGCGCCGGTCTGTCCACGGCTGAGCGCCGCCGGATCGACGGCCTCGACGCCGTGGTCGGCACCGATCCGCTGACCGGCCCCTCCGTGCAGGTTACGCTCAACGACGCCCCGCCGGACGCCGCGGCCCTGGTCCCGGGTGTCCCGGACCCCCAGCCCAACGACCTCGTCATCCACCAGCAGGATCTGCAGGCCGTGGTGAACGCGCTGTGGCAGGGCGGCGCCCGGGGCATCCAGATCATGGACCAGCGGCTGATCTCCACCAGCGCGGTCCGCTGCGTCGGCAACACCCTCATCCTCCAGGGCCGCGTCTACTCCCCGCCCTACCGGGTCACCGCCGTGGGCGACCCGAAGAAGCTGCACCAGGCGCTGGACGCCAGCCCCGCCGTCCAGAACTACCTGCAGTACGTGCGGGCGTACGGGCTGGGCTGGAAGGTCTCCGAGCGGAGCGCCACCACACTGCCGGGTTACGCCGGTTCGGTCGACCTCCACTATGCGACGCCTGTGAGCCCGCCGTGAGCGCGCCCCGAAGCGGCAGATGAACCGATGCCGAAGCTTTGACCAGCAGAACCCCCCTCATGGGCGATCGCCCTCTACTCTGTTCCGGGGACTCGGAAGGAAGGCAGCACATGTACGGCTGGATCTGGCGACATCTGCCGGGCAACGCGTATGTGAGGGCGCTCACCTCACTCGTGCTGGCTCTTGCCGTCGTCTACCTGCTGTTCCAGTACGTCTTCCCCTGGGCGGAGCCGCTGCTGCCGTTCAACCAGGTCACCGTCGACAACAACAGCGGCCTCCACGCCGTCAGCGGGGTGGCCGCCGTCCTATGAGCCCTCGCATCCTCGTGGTCGACAACTACGACAGCTTCGTGTTCAACCTGGTCCAGTACCTCTACCAGCTCGGCGCCGAGTGCGAGGTGCTGCGCAACGACGAGGTGGCGCTGTCCCACGCCCAGGACGGCTTCGACGGGGTGCTGCTGTCCCCCGGCCCCGGAACTCCGGAGGAAGCCGGGATCTGCGTCGACATGGTCCGGCACTGCGCGGAAACCGCGGTCCCCCTGTTCGGCGTCTGTCTGGGTGTGCAGTCGATGGCGGTCGCCTACGGTGGAGTGGTCGGACGCGCGCCCGAGCTGATGCACGGCAAGACCTCGGCGGTGACCCACGACGGCGCCGGTGTCTTCGCCGGCCTGCCGTCGCCGTTCACCGCCACCCGCTACCACTCGCTGGCCGTCGAACGGGACACCCTGCCGGACGAGTTGCGGGTCACCGCCTGGACGGAGAACGGGATCATCATGGGACTGCGGCACCGGGACGTCGCCGTCGAGGGTGTGCAGTTCCACCCCGAGTCGGTGCTCACCGAATGGGGCCACCTGATGCTGGCCAACTGGCTGGCCGAATGCGGCGATCCGGGCGCGGTGGGCCGCTCCCGCGGGCTCGCCCCGGTCGTCGGGGCGGGCAGCCATACGGGGAGGGCCGGGGCGTGACCACGCTCCGCCCGGAGCGTGCCGCCGACGGCCCGATGTCCTATGAGGACACCGGGCAGTTCGCCGCTGTCGTGCAGCAACTGAACGACCCCCTCAACGACCCGCTGCCCGACCGTCCGCCCGTCGTCCGCGACGAGGAGCCGCCCGCGGCGCCCGAACCGGAGCCGCGGCCCGAGCAGGCCCCGGCCGTCCGCCCGGAAGCGCGGGATCAGGCCCCGGCGGCGCCACCGCCCTTCTACGCCCGGCCGTTCACCACCGACCTGCCGTCGGCGCC
>NZ_FMCH01000547.1 GCF_900091855.1 Streptomyces sp. DvalAA-14 | reverse complement strand
GCGGCCGAGGCCGCCACCGAGGAGGACCGGCCCGCGGCCGTACCGCTGCTGGTTTCGGCGCGGACCGCCGCGGCGCTGCGCGCCCAGGCCGGGCGGCTGCACGACGCCCTCGCGGCCGACCCGGAACTGTCGCCGCTCGCCGCGGCCCGCACGCTGGCGGTCGGGCGGGCCGCGATGGAGCACCGCGCGGTGGTCGTCGGCCGGGACCGGGACGCGTTGCTGGCGGCGCTGGCCGCGCTGCGCACCGGCGAGGCGCACCCCGGCGTGGTGCAGAACGTGGCCAGGGAGCGCGGCCGTACCGTCTTCGTCTTCCCCGGGCACGGCGCCCAGTGGGCCGGGATGGCGGCCGGGCTGCTGGAGGCCGCACCGGTTTTCCGCGACCGCTTCCAGGAGTGCGCCGACGCGCTGGCCGGCTTCATCGACTGGTCGCCCGCCGAGGTGCTCGGCGACGCCCGGCTGCTGGAGCGCATCGACCGCGTACAGCCGGTGCTGTGGGCGGTGATGGTGTCGCTCGCCGAACTGTGGCGGTCCTTCGGCGTCGAGCCGGACGCGGTCGTCGGCCACTCGCAGGGCGAGATCGCGGCGGCCTGTGTGAGCGGCGCGCTGTCGCTGGAGGACGGCGCCCGCATCATCACGGTGCGCTCGCGTGTGATCACCACGCTGCCCAGCGGGGCGATGCTGTCGGTGACCATGCCGCTGGACCTGCTGGAGAAGCGGCTGACCCGGTGGTCCGGGCGGCTGTCGGTCTCGGTGGTCAACTCGCCCTCGTCGGTGGTCGTCTCCGGCGCGGTCGACGCCTGCGAGGAGCTGGCTGCCGAATGCGAGGCCGAGGGCATCAGGATGCGGCGGCTCAAGGCGGCCCAGGCCGGCCACTCGCCGTACGTCGAACCGGCCCGGGACGAACTGCTGGCCGAACTCGCCCCCGTCGCGCCGCGCGCGCCCCGCATCCCCTTCTACTCGACGGTCACCGGCGGGCTGCTGGACGCGGCCACGCCGCTGGACGCCGCCTACTGGTACCTCAACCTGCGCCGGCCGGTGCGCTTCGACCTGGCCGCCCGGGCGTTGCTGGAGCAGGGCCACCACGCCTTCATCGAGGCGAGCCCGCATCCGGTGCTCTCCCTCGGTGTCGACGAGATCGCCGAGGAGGCCGGCGCGGAGGCGCTGGCCACCCCCACGCTGCGCCGCGGCGAAGGCGGCCTGGACCGGTTCCTGCTGTCCGTCGGCGAGGCGTGGAGCGGCGGGCTCGCGGTGCGGTGGGCGCCGTTCTTCCCCGCCGGGCTGCCGGGCGCCGAACTGCCGGGCTACGCCTTCCAGCGCGAGCGCTACTGGCTCGATCCGCAGGAGACGCCGGACGCCGCAGCCGCCACCGCCACCTCGGACGGCGCCTTCTGGGAGGCCGTCGAGGGCGGCGACCCCGACGGGCTGGCGACGCTGCTGGGCAGCGCGGAGCAGGACGCCCTGCGGACGGTGCTGCCGGCGCTGGCCGACTGGCGGCGGCAGCAGGACCGGCAGGCACGCGCCGAGTCCTGGCGGTACCGGGTCTCCTGGCAGCCGCTGCCGCCCGCTCCGCAGGCCCGGCTCGACGGCACCTGGCTCGCCGTGCTGCCCGCCCGTCCCGATCCGCACACCCGCGACCTGGTGGTGGACGCGCTCCGGCAGGCCGGCGCCGAGGTGGTCGAAGTCCCGCACGGCGCCGACCCGGCCGCAGCGGCCGGCGGCCGGCCGCCGGCCGGCGTGCTGTCACTGCTCGCGCTGGACCCCGCGGCCCGGCCCGCGGACACGCTGGAGCTGATCCGGTCGCACGCGGGCGGCGCGCTGGACGCGCCGCTGTGGCTGCTCACCGGCAGCGCGGTACGGACCGCGGACTCCGAGCCGCTGCTGCACCCCGAGCAGGCGGCGCTGTGGGGTCTGGCCCGGGTGGCCGCGCTGGAGCACCCGCACCGCTTCGGCGGCGTCGCCGATCTGCCGGCCGCACCCGACGCGCGCACCGCGGCGCTGCTGGTCCAGGCGCTGGCCCGCCCCGGCGAGGACCAACTGGCGGTGCGCTCCGGCGGGCTGTTCGCCTCCCGCCTGGTGCGGGTCACCGGTTCCGCGGCCCTCGGTGCGCGGCTGCCGCGCGGCACCGTCCTGGTCGGCAACGCCACCACCCCGGCCGGACGCC
>NZ_FMCH01000249.1 GCF_900091855.1 Streptomyces sp. DvalAA-14 | reverse complement strand
GGGACTGCTGGGCGGCCGGATAGTCCCGCAGCAGCCGCGAGTTGCCGCCGCCGCCACTGATCGCTCCGATCCCGTCGAACGTCCGGCCGCCCTGCGAACCGTCCACCGTGATGGAGGTCGTCGCCGCCTGGGCCGGGAAGCTGCTGACCGCCAGGACAGCAGCGAGCAGCGCCAGCACCCACAAAGGGGCCAGTCGCCTGAGTCGGGTCATCACTGACACCTTCCAGTCGGGGGGATTGGCGCACAGTGTGCGGTCGTGTTGAGTTGGCGGTCAACCCCGCTGCAAACAAAAACGAAACCAGACAACGGAGTTGCGGTTACTCCGCGTCCCGGGAATGCCGCTCGACCAGCGCGAGCGCCACGACCGCACAAGGCCTCCTCAGAGCTACCGCGATGTCGAGATGCCGGTCCGCCGCCGCCCGGGCGCGCCCAACCGCCACAAGCGCGAGTCGGTACCAGCACCGGGACCGCGCACCCCGGCCGCGCACCCGGGCGAAGCCGGATCTCACACCCCGGCTCGCACCCACAGCCCTCCCGCACCTTCGGGCGAGGGCCGCGCTGTTCGTGACCCTGCGCTCAACACGCCCTGAACAGCGGTTCTGTCAGCAGCGATCGGCAGGGCGACCCTCCCCTGGACCAGAGATAGGAACGCCCAGGTTCCTACATTTGTGATCCTTTACCGCTCACCCGACGTGGGATCGCGTGTGTCATTTTTGTCGTTTGTGTTGACACGGTGCGCACACGGGGCCTTTGCTATCGGGCGTTCAGCCTCGGCCGCGGCCCCTGCCGCCGTCCGACAAGGAGACGCCATGATGAGAGGCGTGCGCATCGTCCTGCGCGCCTTACCCGCCCGTCCCGCCGTTGTGCCTCCGCTCATCGTCGCGGCTTCGCCGGGGAGTCGAGGGCGCCGCTCGGCGACTGCTAGACAACGTTGTCGCGTCGGCGCTTCCTACTCCTCGCCACTGTCCCCCACCAGTGAGGAACACCGATGAACGGCACTGTGATGAAGAAATACGCGGCACCGCTGGTCGCCGCGGTCTTGGCGGCGGCCGGTCTGGGCGCAGCTGGGCCCGCTGTCGCGGCCGCCGCCGCTCCGACCGCCGCGCAGCCTGCCTCGCTCCGGCTGATGCCGCTGGGCGACTCGATCACCTGGGGCGTCGGCAGCCCCTCCGGCAACAGCTACCGCGGCTTCCTGTGGAACGAACTGGCCGCCGAGGGCCATGCGCTGGACTTCGTGGGCTCCGGCCGCAACGGCCCGATGTCCGACCCGGACAACGAAGGCCACTCCGGCTGGCGGATCGACCAGATCGCCGGCATCGCCGACTCGGTGCTGGCCACCTACCGGCCCAACGTTGTGACGCTGGAGATCGGAACCAACGACCTCAACGGCAACTACCAGCCCACCACGGCCACCGACCGCCTGTCCGCGCTGATCGACCAGATCACCAACGACGCCCCCGACGCCACCGTCCTGGTCGGCACCCTGATCGTCTCCACCGCCACGACCGAGGAGCAGTACCGGGCGGACTTCAACGCCAAACTCCCCGGCATCGTCCAGGCCAAGCAGGCCGCCGGCAAGCACGTCCGCCTGGTCGACATGAGCGCGCTGACCCCGTCGGACCTGTCGGACGCCCTGCACCCGAACGACAACGGCTACAGCAAGATGGCCGACGCCTTCAACGCCGGCGTGCAGGCCGCCGACGCCGCCGGCTGGATCAACGCCCCCGCGGCGCTGGGCGCACCGGTGAAGTCCGGGATCTCCGGCAAGTGCCTGGACGTCAACACCGGCAGCAGCGCCAACGGCACGAAGGTGCAGGTCTGGGGCTGCAACAACACCGCCGCCCAACTGTGGTCCGCCCGCAGCGACGGCACGCTCCGCGCACTGGGCAAGTGCCTGGACGCCACCGCCGGCGACACCGCCAACGGCACCCCCGTCGAGATCTGGGACTGCAACGGCGGCGGCAACCAGACCTGGCAGCCCTACAACGGCGGCTACCGCAACCCCGCCTCCGGCCGCTGCCTCGACGACCCCGCCTCCTCCACCACCGACGGCACCCAACTCGAGCTGTGGGACTGCAACGGCGGCGCCAACCAGCAGTGGACCACCCTCCCGGTCTCCTGACACATCCCCACCCGGTCCCTGCACGGCACTCCCGCGCCGGCTCCGGACACGCACCCGGGTGTCGCGGCCGCAAGGCGCCCCCTTGCGGCCCCGGCGGCCGGCCCTCCCCCCATGCACCACCGACAGAACGGTTCTGCGAACGATGAGACGACTCCCCTGCCTCGCCGCAGCGAGCGCGACGGTCATGCTGGCCGCCGCGAGCATGCTCACCGGCGCACCCAGCGCGCACGCCGCCACCCTGCCCTCACCGGACAGCGTCTTCCAGAGCTGGAACGACAACTTCCTGGTGACCGGCGGCAACACCGGCACCTACTACACCGATGAGCTCAAGAGCAAGGGCACCGAACGGGCGGGCACCTGGATCGGCGCCCTGGACATCCTGGTCGCCGACGACGTGTACCAGCGCACCCGCACCCCCACCGACCGGCAGCGGGTCAGCGACCTGGTGAGCACCTTCCTGAACAAGGAAGGCACCAACTGGACCTCCTGGGACGGCTGGAACGACGACATCGCCTGGATGATCACCGCAACCCTGGAAGGCTACAAGGCCACCGGCAACACCAGCTGGCTCACCACCGCGGCCGACCAGTGGAACTCCACCTTCAACCGCGGCTGGACCGGCGACGGCGGCGGCGGAATCTGGGAGAACGACACCGACTACAGCAAGTGCGCCCTGAGCAACGACCCCATGATCAGCACCGGGGTCGGCCTGTACGAGATCACCGGCGACGGCACCTACCTGACCAAGGCCGAGCAGATCTACGCCTGGATGCGCGGCCACGTCGTCAACACCTCCAGCGGCGTCGTCAACGAGTGCGTCGCCTTCCCCAACGGCAAAAGCGGCTCCACCACCGTGCAGACCTCGGACAACGCGTACAACGCCGGGTCCTGGATCGAGGCGGCGGACGACCTGTACCGGGCCACCGGCGACACCTCGTACCGGGACGACGCCCAGCGCACCGCCGACCACTTCATGAACAACGTGCCCATCGTGGCCAACAACGGGACGCGCGGCAGCTCTTACCAGTACTGGCTGTTCAAGGGCATGAGCGACTTCTGCACCGACGCGAATCTCTGCGGCCGCTACAGCGCCTACATGAACTCCAACGCCGCCCAGGCGTGGAGCGAGCGCAACAGCGCAAACCTCACCTGGAACGATTGGACCAAGCCCACCAACGACGCCAACCCCGACGCCTTCGAGATGAACGGCATGGTCGCCCTGTTCCAGGTCCTGCCGAACACGGCCGCGTCACCGTTCTCGGGTGATTACCAGATCAAGAACGCCACCAGCGGCCTGTCCCTGGCCGTGCAGAACAGCTCCACCGCCAACTCCGCCCCGATCGTGCAAGGCACGGACACCACAGACGGCAGTACGTCCTGGTCTTTCGTCCCGGAGAGCAACGGCTACTACGAGATCAAGAACACCCACAGCGGTCAGCTGGTCAACATCAGCGCGGCTTCAGGCAAGCCGGGCGGCCTGGCCGTGCAGTGGCCGGCCGGCAGCACCGCCCAGGGCAACGACCAGTGGAAGCCGGTCCGCAACGCCGACGGTACCTGGTCCTTCTACAACCGCAACAGCCAGTTCGCCCTCGACGACCCCGCCGGAAGCACCGCGTCCGGCACCCAGTACGAGCAGTGGAATCCCACCGACGGCAGCAACCAGCGCTTTACCCTCACCTCCCGCTCGACCGGCGCCGCACGGTCCGCCGGCACCGGCCCGGTGCGGTCGGGCGTGGCCGGCAAGTGTCTCGACCTGACCGGGGGCAACCCGGCGAACGGCGCCAAGGCCGAGCTGTGGTCGTGCAACGGCGGCGCCAACCAGTCCTGGTCCCTGGCACCGGACAACACCCTGCGCATCTCCGGCAAGTGCCTGGACGCCACCGCGGGCGGCACGGCCAACGGCACGCTGCTGGAGATCTGGGACTGCACCGGCGGCGGCAACCAGACCTGGCAGCCCTACAACGGCGGCTACCGCAACCCCGCCTCCGGCCGCTGCGTCGACGACCCCGGCGCCACCACCACCGACGGCACCCAACTGGAGCTGTGGGACTGCAACGGAACAGCCGCTCAGATCTGGTCACTGCCCGGCTCGTGATCGGCTGAGAGCCTTCGGAGAGCCGCCCGGACCCATGGGGGTCGGGCGGCTGTCCGCCGTACCCGGAACATCGAAGAGACCGGATGCTGTTCGCTTATGTTTTTTTATTCTTGATATTGACCGGATAACTAACAGATCGACACACTGAGCGCCATCCTCCTCCAAAGAAGGGTGTCAACCATGCCC
Organism: Streptomyces sp. DvalAA-14; assembly: GCF_900091855.1. Classification (GTDB taxonomy): domain Bacteria; phylum Actinomycetota; class Actinomycetes; order Streptomycetales; family Streptomycetaceae; genus Actinacidiphila. The sequence goes on along the minus strand of NZ_FMCH01000249.1, from coordinate 220 downwards.
CGAGTGCTGACTCGCGTGTGGAGACTCACGTCGCTGTGGGTGCTGGCGCTGCTCGCCGCGCTGCTGACCGCGAGCACGACAACGGCCCACGCCGATCCCGAAACGTCGATCAGTGTGGACGGCGGCCAAAGCGGCCGGACGTTCGACGGGATCGGAGCGATCAGCGGCGGCGGCGGCAACTCCCGCCTGCTGAACGACTATCCCGCCGCCCAGCAGAAAC
>NZ_FMCH01000629.1 GCF_900091855.1 Streptomyces sp. DvalAA-14 | reverse complement strand
AGCGACACAGGCACCGGCACCGAGCGGGCCGCTCAGCTCCGCCGGCAGCAGGCCGCCCGCAGCGCCGCCCGGGCCCGCAAGGTCCGGGACGCGGACCCGGCCCGCAGCGCGCTGCGCCGTTCGGTGCTGGCCGAAGTGGTGGTGGCCGCGGCGCTGTTGACCGTGACCACGCTGCTCACCGGCTCCCAGCCCGGCCGGGCCGCCGAGGAGCAGAAGGGACTGGCGGACGCGCCGGCCGCGTCCTCGTCCACCGCGCCCGCCGGGCCCTCCTCGGCGCCGGGGGCGTCCGGCCGGATCGCGCTGACCATCCCCTACGACACCGGTGGCCCGAAGGGGCGGGGCACGGCGGCCTTCACGCTGTCCCCGGCCCGTGCGGGCGGCGCCAACCAGATCGGTCTGCGGCTGACCGGCCCGGGCGGCGCCCCGGTCGACGTCCCCGAGGTCCGGGTCGCCTTCACGCTTCCCGCCCAGCACCTCGGCCCCATCCAGGTGCCGCTGAAACACACCGGCACCGGTGACTGGACCGCGGCCGCCGTCCAACTCCCGCTGGCGGGAACCTGGCAGCTCCAGGTGACCGTCCGCACCTCCGACATCGACGAAATCACCCAGACCAGGAACGTGCAGGTCAGCCCGTGAGTACGGTGAACGACGACACAACAGCCCCGAAGAGCGGCGCCCCGGCCGCCCCGACGACCGGTGCCCCCACCGCTCCCGTGACCCGGCGCCGCCTGCTCGGCACCGCGGGCGCCGCCGGGGCCGCCGGACTCCTGGTGGGCGGCGGGGCGGGGGCCGCGACGGCAGCCGCCGCCCGGACCGAACCGACCGCGCTGAGCAGCGTGGGCACCGGGCACATCCCGTTCGAGGGTGCCCGGCAGGCCGGGATCGTGGAGCCCGCCCAGGCCCGCGCGCATCTGGTCGCCTTCGACCTGGCGCCGGGGGCCGACCGGCGGGCCGCGGCCGGACTGCTGCGCCGCTGGTCGGACGCCGCGCGGGAGATGACCCGGGAGGGCCGTCCGACCACCCCGGCTGCCTACGACGACCAGGTGGCCGATGACGCCGGACCTTCCTCGCTGACGGTCACCTTCGGCTTCGGCCGCAGCTTCTTCGCCCGCACCGGGCTGACCGGGCAGCGCCCGCAGGCCCTCGCCCCGCTGCCGGACTTCCCCGCCGACGCGCTCGACGCCCGGCGCAGCAACGGCGACCTGTGGGTGCAGATCGGCGCGGACGACGCACTGGTCGCCTTCCACGCGCTGCGGGTGCTGCAGAAGGCCGCCCACGGAACGGCTTCCGTGCGCTGGCAGATGAACGGCTTCAACCGCACCCCCGGGGCCACGGCCCGGCCGATGACCGTCCGCAATCTGATGGGGCAGATCGACGGCACCAACAACCCCAAGCCGACCGATCCCGGCTTCGACCAGAAGGTCTTCGTGCCCGCGGGCGGCAGCGCCGGCTCCTCACCGGCCTGGATGGCCGGCGGCTCGTACGCGGTGGTGCGGCGGATCCGGATGCTGCTGGACTCCTGGGACCACTTGTCGGTGGCGCGGCAGGAGAAGGTGATCGGGCGCCGCAAGTCCGACGGAGCGCCACTGTCCGGCGGCACGGCGACGACCCCGGTGAATCTGGCCGCCTTCGACGCCGACAATTCGCTCGCCATCGCGGGCGACGCGCACATCAGGGTGGCGGCCGCCGCCTCCAACGGTGGCGCGGCGATGCTGCGGCGCGGGTTCTCGTACCACGACGGGATCGGCAGCGACGGCAGTCCGGACGCCGGGCTGCTGTTCGTGGCCTGGCAGGCCGATCCGATGCGGGGCTTCGTACCGGTGCAGCGCAAGCTGGACGGCTCGGACGGGCTGTCCCGCTTCCTGCGGCACGAGGCGAGCGGGCTGTTCGCGGTGCCGGGCGGCGCGGGACCGGGCGAGTACGTCGGGCAGCGGCTGCTGGAGGGATGAACCGGCGGCGGTCCGGGAGCTGTCCGACAGCGGTCTGCGGGCGGTCCGCCCGTAGCGGGGGAGGCAGGGAGGCGGGCAGGCGGGCAGGCGGGCAGGCGGGCAGGCGATGTTTCACGTGGAACAGCGGCCGGGCGCTCACGAGCGGCCATTAGGCTGACGCCATGTCGCCGGCGAGCCGCTATACGTATCTGGGACCAGCAGGCACCTTCACCGAGGCGGCCCTGCGTACCCTGCCCGAGTCCGCCACCCGCGAGCTGACACCCATGGTGTCCGTGCCCGCCGCGATGGACGCGGTGCGCAAGGGGGAGGCGGGCGGCGCGCTCGTCCCCATCGAGAACTCGGTGGAGGGCGGCATCACCGCCACCTTGGACCAGTTGGCGTTCGGCGAGCCGCTGATGATCTACCGCGAGGTGCTGCTGCCGATCGCCTTCGCCCTGCTGGTCAGGCCCGGCACGGAGCTGGCCGACGTCAAGACCGTCACCGGGCACCAGGCCGCGCAGTCCCAGGTGCGCAACTGGCTGGCGGAGAACCTGCCGCAGGCCCAGTGGGAGTCGGCGCTGTCCAACGCGGACGGCGCCCGGCTGGTGCAGGAGGGCCGCTACGACGGGGCGTTCGCCGGCGAGTTCGCGGCGCCGATGTACGGGCTGGAGCCGCTCGCCACCGACATCCGCGACGCGAAGAACGCCACCACCCGGTTCGTGCTGGTCGGGCGGCCGGCCCGGTTGGCGTCCCCGACCGGCGCGGACAAGACCTCGGCGGTGTTCTGGCTGCGCGACGACCATCCGGGCGCGCTGCTCGAACTGCTGCAGGAGTTCGCGATCCGCGGGGTGAACCTGAGCCGGATCGAGTCCCGGCCGACCGGTGAGGGCCTGGGGCGCTACTGCTTCTCCGTCGACGCCGAAGGCCATCTGACCGACCGCCGGGTCGGCGAGGCGCTGATGGGTCTGCGGCGGCGCTGTCTGAATGTGCGGTTCCTCGGGTCCTATCCGCGGGCGGACGAGGTGGGGGTTCAGGTCACGCCGGGGACCACCGACATCGAGTTCAGCGAGGCGGCGGACTGGCTGAACCGCACGCTGGACGGCCGCGGCTGAGTTTTCCACCGAGTTATCCACAGGCCGCGCGCACCGCCTGTGGGTAACTTGCGGACAAGTCGACACAGTAAGCCGACCAAGTCGACAAATGGGTACACAGACACCAAGCGGGGTGAGAGTGACGCAGCTCACGCACGTCACCCCAATTCGCCCAATGAATCCTCCCGGGGGAACACTTCTCACTCCAAAGAGAGTGTGAGTCCGGTTTCAACGGGGAATCCATAGCCGAACATCGACCCCGGAAAATGATCTTGACCCTTCTCCACAGATCTTCCCCACACCCTGTGGACAAGACGTGGAAATCCCACCGAGGCTGTGGATAACTCACACAGCAAAGGGTCGCCGGCGGCCCTCCGAGGGCCTGTCAACTCCGGTTCTCCACAAGCCCGCTGACTCGAAGGAAGGATCAGGTCAATAGCGTTGACGTGATCCTTTTTCGGTCGTTTCACTGACCTATTGAGCTTTTCCGGCGAAGTGGACATAACGCATATTACGCCGCTAACGCGTCGCGCCGCCGACCCGCTCCCCGGTAACCTGTGACCGTGATTGACCTTCGCCTGCTTCGTGAGGACCCCGACCGTGTGCGCGCCTCCCAGCGCGCCCGTGGAGAGGATGTCGCACTCGTCGACTCCCTGCTCTCCGCCGACGAGCGGCGCAGGTCGTCCAGTACCCGCTTCGACCAGCTGCGCTCCGAGCAGCGGCAGCTGGGCAAGCTGATCCCCAAGGCGCAGGGCGAGGAGAAGGCCGAGCTGCTCAGGCGCACCAAGGAGCTGGCCGAAGCGGTGAAGGCCGCCGACGCCGAGCAGCACGAAGCGGCCGAGCAGGCCCAGCAACTGCTGCTCAAGCTCGGCAACCTGGTCCACCCGGAAACGCCGATCGGCGGCGAGGAGGACTTCGTCGTCCTCGAGCAGCACGGCGTCCCCCGCGACTTCGCCGCCGAGGGCTTCACCCCCCGCGACCATCTGGAGCTGGGCGAGCGGCTCGGCGCCATCGACATGGACCGCGGCGCGAAGGTGTCCGGCTCGCGCTTCTACTATCTGACCGGCGTGGGCGCGCTGCTGGAGCTGGCCCTGGTCAACGCGGCGATCGCGCAGGCCATCGAAGCCGGCTTCACTCCGATGATCACCCCCAACCTGGTCAAGCCCGCGGCCATGGCCGGCACCGGCTACCTCGGCCAGGTCGAGGACGACGTCTACCACCTGGCGAAGGACGACCTCTACCTGGTCGGCACCTCCGAGGTCCCGCTCGCCGCATACCACATGGACGAGATCATCGACGCGTCCCGGCTGCCGCTGCGCTACGCCGGCTACTCGCCGTGCTACCGGCGCGAGGCCGGCTCGTACGGCAAGGACACCCGCGGCATCATCCGCGTCCACCAGTTCGAAAAGGTGGAGATGTTCGTCTGTACCCGCCCGGAGGACGCCGAAGCCGAGCACCAGCGGCTGCTGGCCTGGGAGAAGCAGTGGCTGTCCGCGCTGGAGCTGCCGTTCCAGGTGATCGAGCTGGCCTCCGGCGACCTCGGCTCCTCGGCGTCGCGGAAATTCGACTGCGAGGCGTGGGTCCCGACGCAGGGCAAGTACCGCGAGCTGACCTCGACGTCCAACACCACTGAGTTCCAGTCCCGCCGGCTCAACATCCGGCTGCGCGACGCCGACGGCACCCGGCCGCTGGCCACTCTCAACGGCACGCTGTGCGCGGTGCCGCGGACGATCGTGGCGATCCTGGAGAACCACCAGCTCGCCGACGGATCGGTGCGCGTACCCGAGGTGCTGCGGCCGTATCTCGGCGGCCGGGAGTTCCTGAAGCCGGTCCGGCCGGCCACCGGCGGCCCCGCCGGCCCGTCGGCGGACCCGGCCGCCGGTACGTCCGCCGGTATCTCCGCCGCCGTCAAGTGACCGCGGGCAGCGCCCAGGAGCCGGGCCCCCTGCCGTACCGGCTGGTCGCCACCGATCTGGACGGGACGCTGCTGCGCGACGACGGGACCGTCTCGCCGGCCTCGCGTGCCACGCTCGCCGCCGTCACCGCGGCGGGCGCGGCGCACATCGTCGTCACCGGCCGCTCGGTGTCCTGGACCCGGCACGTCCTGGACGACCTCGATTACCGCGGTCTGGCCGTCTGCGGCCAGGGCGGGCAGCTCTACGACGCGGGCGCGCGCCGGCTGCTGACCTCGGTGACGCTGGACCGGCAGCTGGCCGCGCTGGCACTGGAGAAGATCGAGGCGGAGGCCGGTCCGCTCGCGGTGGCCGCCAGCCGTGACGGCCTGGCGGGCGAGGTCCTGGTCGGCGCGGGCTACCTCTACCACCCGGAGCTGCCCGTCACCTTGATGGCCGATCCCGGCGAGCTGTGGGCCGAGCCGATCAACAAGATCTACATCCAGCACGCGGGCGGCCTGTCCGACGACGCTCTGGCCGAGGCCGCCGTTGCGGCGGCCGGTGATCTGGTGGGGGTGACGATGGCGGGGGCCGGCATCGTGGAGCTGCTGCCGTTGGGACTGACCAAGGCCACCGGCCTGTCGCTGGCGGCGCGGCGCCTGCGGGTACCGGCCGCCGCCACCGTCGCCTTCGGCGACATGCCCAACGACATACCGATGTTCGCGTGGGCGGGACACGGCGTGGCGATGGGCAACGCCCACGAAGACCTGAAGGCCGTCGCCGACGAGATCACCGCGTCCAACGACGACGACGGGATCGCGCTGGTGCTGCGCCGGCTCTTCGCCCTTGAGGTGTGAGCGCGTAGCAGCAGAGCCCGATCAGGACGGCCGTCAGATGGCCCAGATCGGTGAACGTCCCCTGGCTGATCACCGGGTACGCGAAGAAAGCCAGCACGCCGGCCAGATATCCGCCGCGCCAGGGCCAGGGCACCCGGTAGGCCAGGACGCCGACCACGCCGGCCAGCCCATAACTGACTCCTATGTCGATGGTGTGGGCCAGTGAGTGCGGCAGCTTGTCGTCGCGGATGCCGAAGAAGACCGCTCGCTGGCTGACGAGGGTGGCGCCCACATGCGCCAGCGCGGCGACCAACAGCCAGCGTGCGGTGCCGAGCCAGCGTTCGGCGGTGGCGTGCAGCAGTTCGAACAGCACGGCGTAGAAGACGAAGCTGGACGGGGCCTCGATCCACAGCGCGCTGGCGACCAGGACTCTGATCGGGTGATGGGCCAACTCGTCCAGGTTGGTACTGACGCTGTGCAGGAGATACGACCGCAGGTCCGGAGACAGTCCGGCGGCCACACAGGTGGTGACGGCCAGCACGGCCAGCCACAGGTGGGTGCCCGGCGAGGAGGGCACCCAGCCCGCGAGGAACCGCCGCACGTCACCGGGGGTGAACCGGCGGCGCCTGGCGGCCGGGGGAAACGCGCGGCCCTGCGGGGGCGGGGAGGTCGCCTGGACCTCCGGTATCTTCGGGGCCATCCCTCCCAGTCTTATCCGATGATCTGTGAGCCCGCCGGGCGAGCGGGCTCACAGGGCGCCGGTAAGGACCGGTCTCCAGGGTGGGCGCCTCTTACGTCACTCCCCTTACGTCACTCGATTCGTCTTTTTCTTATTCGTCGCCGGCCAGCTTCAGTGACCGCAGCTTGTGGCCCGCGAACCAGGTGGCCGCGCCGGTGACCACCAGCAGCAGGACCACCGAGGTCGTCAGCCCCACATCGGAGCTGACCTGCCCGCCGTCGGCGATCTTCTGCGCGATGGCCAGCGACCACTGCTGGACGCTGAGGGTGCGCGCGCCCGGCACGTAGTTACCGATCACCGACTCCCACAGCAGCGCGTAGACCAGGCCGACCACCACCGCGTGCCGGGTGATGACCCCGAGCATCAGGAAGATCGCGGAGTAGGCGACGGACGCCACCGCCGCGGCGACCGCAAAGGCGACGGCGAGGTGCTGGCTGGAGCCGTCGAGGATGTAGCCGGCCAGCAGTGTCGGTACGGCGCAGAATCCGACGGTGACACCGATGGCCACCAGCAGCTTGGTGGCGATGATGGTGCCGCGTTTGACCGGCTTGGCCAGCAGGTACACGATCGCGCCGTCGTCGATCTCCGGCCCGATCGCGCCCGTGCCGGCGATCACGCCGACCAGCGGCACCATCGCGCTGAGCGCGAAGCCCTGCAGGAGGCCGGCCGCCGTGCCGTCGTCCGCGCCGGTCAGGGCACGGACCGCGGCCACGATGATCAGCAGCAGCATCGGCAGCGCGAACAGCAGCAGGGCGCGCCGGCGGCCGAGCAGGCCGCGGTAGGTCAGCCGGGCCACGGTGGGGTGGAAGAAGGCGGGACCGGTGCGCAGCGGCGGTCGGGGGCCCAGCGGGGCGTACGGACGGGTGGTGGAAGCGGAAGGGTAAGAAGGGGAGGAGGGGGAGAGGGTCGGGCCTGGGACGGCGGTCGGGTCCGCGGCGCCGGCGGTGTTGGCGGGCATCTGTGTCGGCTCCTTATGCCGTGACCAGGTAGGAGAAGACGCTCTCCAAGGACTCGTCGGACGGCGAGACGGTGAAGAGCCGGATGCCGTGGTCGCGGGCGATCCGGGGCAGGAACTCGGTGAAGCCCGCGAAGTCGACGGCCTGGATGAGCAGCGCATTCTCCGTACGGTCCAGCTCGATGGCTGCGGTGGACGCGTGCGCGATCAGCGCGGAGGCAAGAGCGCGGTCGTCGCTGGAGCGGACGAGGTAGCGGTGCGGGCGGTCGGTCATCAGTCGGCGGATCTTGCGGAAGTCGCCGGACGCCGCGTGCCGGCCCGCCACCACGACCTCGATGTGGTGCGCGAGTTGCTCGACCTCCTCCAGGATGTGCGAGGAGAACAGCACGGTCCGGCCGTCGGCGCCCATCCGGCGCAGCAACTCCATCAACTGCAGCCGCTGCCGGGGGTCCATGCCGTTGAACGGCTCGTCGAGCAGCAGCACCGACGGCTCGTGGACGAGCGCGGACGCCATCTTGGCGCGTTGCCGCATGCCCTTGCTGTACGTCTCGATCCGCCGGTCCTGGGCGTACTCCATCTCCACGGTGGCCAGCGCCCGCTGGGCGGCGGCACCCGGGTCGGGCAGTCCGTGCAGCTCGGCGTTGGCGACGACGAACTCCCGCGCGGTCAGGAAGTCGTACATCGACTCCCGCTCCGGGACGATGCCGATCTCGCGGTACGCCTGCTCGTTGCGCCAGATGGTCACGCCGTCGAGGGCGACCGAACCGGTGGAGGGGGCCAGGAAGCCCGCCATCATGTTGATCAGGGTGGACTTGCCGGCGCCGTTGGGGCCGAGCAGCCCGGTCACCCCGGGGCCGATGGTCATGGTGATGTCGTTGACGGCCACCACATTGCCGAACCAGCGGGAGACCTTGTCGATGCCGATCGTCGTCACGACAGGCCCACCTTCCGGTAGCGGCGCATCAGCAGTCCGAAGCAGCCGGCGACGAGGCCGGCGACGACCAGCAGGTAGACCGCCCCGGCCAGTGCGTCGGGCGGCCCGGCGGAATCGGGGAAGGCGGAGGTCGCGCCCAGGAACCAGGTGGAGAAGCCGTCGATCAGCGTGATCGGCGAGAAGACCCCGAGCCAGCCGATCACGTGCAGGTCCTCCTGGGAGGCGGCGACGCCCTGGACGGCGGAGACCGCGCCGTAGGTGATCACGAAGACAGCGATGATCGCCGCGACACCGAAGCCGCGGCGGGGCGTGACAGCGGCGATCACCAGGCCGATGCCCGCGAACAGCAGAGACAGCAGGAGCACGGAGAGCAACCCCTTCGCGAACCCGGCGGTCTGGGTGGCGAAGCCGAGCTTCGCCAGCAGCGCGCCGACGTAAAGGATGAGGAGGGGGACCGCGGTCAGCACGAACAGCGCGGTGGTCAGCGCGGCGTACTTGGCGGCCACGTAGTCGATGCGCTCGATGGGCCGGGAGAAGTACAGCGGAGTGGTTTTGAAACGCAGGTCGCGGGAGACGGACTGCGGGGCCTGCGAGGCGACGAAGAGCGTGATGAGTGCCTGCATGATGACGGCGTAACGGGTGTACTCGACCGGCAGCTTGCTCATGTCGGTGAAGACCGCCACAGCCACCATGATCAGCGCCGGCAGGCACATCACGCCCAGCAGGATCATGGGCAGCACCTTGGACTTGGCGCTGCGCCCGAGGCCGTAGGCGCCGCGCAGACTCTGGCTGTACAGCGAACGGCGGGCGTAGGCGCGGCCGAGCCGGGGGCCGTCGTACTTCCGGTAGCCGATGTTGTGGATGACGTCGGCGGGGGTGGGCGAGGCGCCCGGGGGCGGCGTGGTGGCCAGGTCAGGCTGCGTCACGGCCTTCTCCTTCCTTTTCCGTGATGTCGTCGCCGGGGGTGCCGGCCGGGGCGTCCGGCGGGGCCCCGGTCGGTGTCTCGGTCGGTGTCTTGGCCGGTGTCTTGGCCGGTGTCTTGGCCGGTGTCTCGGTCGGTGTCTCGGTCGGGTCGTCCGTGAAGAGCTCGGCGATGCGGTGGCGGCGCTGTTCCATCCGGACCAGGCCGACGCCGAGTCCGGCGACCGCGTCGCGCACCTGGTCGTACGTCTCCTCGTCCGCGATGTCGACCATCAGCAGGTGGCCGCCGGCCTTGGCGGTCAGGCCGCCGGCGGTCAGCAGGCCGAGCAACTCCTGTTCGCGGTCGGTGACCTCGACCGCGAGGGAGCCGGTGGCCTGGGTGAAGTCGCTGGTCGAGGAGGCGCGCAGCAGCTGGCCCCCGTCGATCACCACGATGTGGTCGCTGGTGCGCTCCAACTCCCCGAGCAGGTGGGAGGTGACCAGTACCGAGATGCCGAAGTCGGTGTGCACTCGGCGGATCAGGCCCAGCATCTCCTCGCGGCCGGCCGGGTCCAGGCCGTTGGTGGGCTCGTCGAGCAGCACGAGCCGCGGGTCGTGGACGAGCGCCTGGGCGAGTTTGACGCGTTGCTTCATACCGGTGGAGTAGCCGCCCATCGGGCGGTACCGCTCCTCGTAGAGGCCGACGTGGCGCAGTGTGTCGGCGGTGCGCTCGCGGGCGGCGGTCGGCGGCAGTCCGGACATCCTGGCCATGTGCACGACGAATTCGGTCGCCGAGACATCGGGCGGCAGGCAGTCGTGCTCGGGCATGTAGCCGACCAGGGCGCGGATCTCCGCTCCCTCGGTGGCCACGTCGAGCCCGAGCACGGCGGCACGACCCTCGGTGGCCGGGGACAACCCCAGCAGGATTTTGATCAGGGTCGACTTCCCGGCGCCGTTCGCGCCCACCAAGCCGGTCACTCCCGGCGTGATGTCGACGGTCAGCCGGTCGAGTGCGGTCACCCTCGGGTACCGCTTGCTCAGGCTTTCGGTAGCGATCACTGTCACGTGCATGACCGTAGTGGGCGGCGCAAGAGCAGGTCGTCAGCCCGGAGGCCCGGATCCGGGTAGTACTCGCGGCTGACGTCCCCGTAGGGGTCGTGCGGGTTGTCCACAGGCGGTCATGGGGGTCTTGACCATGTCAGTGGACGCTGTCACATTGATTGATGTCAGGGTTGAGGTCGGGGTTGAGGTCGGGGTTGAGCTCATCGCTGATGTCGCGGTTGACGCGGTTCGTTGTGAGGGCATGTTGTGGCGGCGTGCAGTGGCCGCACGCGGTGGCGGGATCAGTACCGCGCGATACGGGGGAAGGGCCGGGTGGGCGGCATGAGCGGCGACGGCAACGGGGGCGGCGGGACCCGGAGCGGCGGGACCGGGCGGGCCCGGGAGCGCTTCGTGACGGGCGCGGACGGGGTGCGGTTGTGCGTGGCGGAGTTCGGGGTCGTCGACGACGCCGCGACGGGGCGCGGTGGCGGCCTGGTCGGTACGGGGCGGGCGGGGAGCGGCGCGGGAGGTGAGGCGGAGTCCGGGGCCGGTTCGGGCGGGAGCGTCCGGCCGACGACGGTCGTGCTGCTGCACGGCTACCCGGACAGCAAGGAAGTCTGGTCGGAGGTGGCCGGCCTGCTCGCCGACCGCTTCCACGTGGTGCTCTACGACGTACGCGGGCATGGCCGGTCGGGAGCGCCGGAGCCGCTCAGGGGCGGCTTCACCCTGGAGAAGCTGACCGAGGACTTCGTGGCGGTCGCCGACGCGGTCAGCCCGGACCGGCCGGTGCACCTGGTCGGGCACGACTGGGGTTCGGTCCAGGGCTGGGAGTTCGCCACCGTCCCCGCCACCGACGGACGGCTCGCCTCCTTCACCTCGATCTCCGGCCCCAGCCTGGACCACTTCGGCCTCTGGATCAGCCGCCGGGTGCGACACCCCACCCCGCGCAATGCCGCCCAAGTCCTCCGCCAGGGCCTGAAGTCCTGGTACGTGTACGCGCTGCACACCCCGCTGCTGCCGGAACTCGCCTGGCGGGGACCGCTCGGCAGGCGGTGGCCCCGGATATTGGCCCGCGCCGAGAAGCTGCCCTCCGACGGCTACCCGACGGCCTCGCTGCCGGAGGACGCGGCGCACGGTGCCTGGCTGTACCGGGACAACATCCGGCGACGGATGGGCAGTCCGCGCCTCGACGCCTACGCCCGGGTGCCGGTGCAGCTCATCACACCGACGGCAGACGCGTACCTGTCCGAGCGGCTCTACGACGACCTCGACGCGTGGGTGCCGGACCTGACCCGGCGCACTCTGCCGGCCCGGCACTGGCTGCCGCGCTCACGCCCGGAGCAACTGGCCCGCTGGATCGGTGATTTCGTCACCGGCGAGCGGGACGGCGCCGGGGCCGTTCGCGGCAGCTCCGCGGGGGCAGGTCCGACAGTTCCGTGCCCCTGACAAGCGATCCGCATCGTGCACGCATCCGAAGCACCGCCCGGGCAAGGAGGCCCACCTCGTGAGCGACGCCATCACACCGCGCCGCGTGTCGTTCGACTGGACGCGGACCCCGCTGCACTGGATTCCCGACGAGCCGACGGCCACGCATGTCATCAATGTGCTGCATCTGCTGCTGCCCGCCGGCGAGCGGTGGTTCGTCAAAGTCTTCAAGGAGGCCCTGCCCCTGGTCACCGACGAACAGCTGCTCAAGGACGTCAAGGGATTCATGGGCCAGGAGTCCACGCACAGCGTCCAGCACGCCTACGTGCTCGACCACTTGGCCGAACAGCGGCTGGACACCGACGCCTATACCAGGCGGGTGGAGTGGATGTTCGACGTGCTGCTCGGCGAGCGGCCCCCCTGGGGCCTGCCGGTGCCGGACCGCGAGTGGCTGCGCTTCCGGCTGTCGCTGATAGCCGCGATCGAGCACTTCACCGCGGTGCTCGGCGACTGGATCCTGGCCGCCGACGCCCTGGACCGGGTCGGCGCCGACGAAGTGATGCTGGACCTGCTGCGCTGGCACGGCGCCGAGGAGGTCGAGCACCGGGCGGTCGCCTTCGACATGTACCAGCACACCGGCGGCAGGGGCGCGGCCCGCTACCTGCGCCGGGCCGAGGGGATGGCGCTGGCCTGGCCGACCCTGTTCTACCTCTGGGTCACCGGTGCCCGCTACACCATGCGGCACGACCCGCAATTGGACCACGGGGCGTACCGCTTCAGGGCACACCGGGCCGCGGCCCGCCGCGGACTGCTGCCGTCGTGGGCTTCGCTCAACCGCGCGATGCCCCGCTACCTGCGCCGGTCGTACCATCCCTCGCAGGAGGGTTCGTTGCGCAAGGCCGTCGAGTACCTGGCGATATCCCCGGCGGCCCGCGCCGCCACCGCCAAGCCGACGGGCAGCGCCGCTTCCTCCTGACCATCTGGAGCCGGGCGACCGAGGAGTCAAGGCGTGAGCACCGCCGCCGAGCAGCGCACGTACCGGATCGAGGACCTGTCCCGTGAGAGCGGGACGACGGTCCGCACCATCCGTGCGTACATCGACCGCGGGCTGCTGCCGAAGCCGGAGCGCCGCGGCCGGTCCAACGTCTACGGCGACACGCACCTGGCCCGGCTGCGACAGATCGCCGACCTGCTCGAACGCGGGTACACGCTGGCCAGCATCAAGGAATTGCTGGCCGCCTGGGACGCCGGCACCGGACTCGGCGGGGTGCTCGGCCTGGTGGGGGAGGTCGACCGGCCCTGGTCGGACGAGCAGCCGGCCAGGATCAGCCTGGCCGAGCTCGTCGAGAGATTCGGCGGGGTCACCGACCTCGTGGCCGTGCGGGAAGCCCTGCGGCTCGGCGTGCTGGAGCCGGCGCCGGGCAGTGACGACGAGTTCCTGGTGCCGAGCCCCCAGGAGTTGGCGGTCGCCGTCGAACTGCACGCCGCCGGGGTGCCCCTGCCCGCGATCACCGGCCACCTGGGCGAGCTGCGCACGCAGGTGGAGCACATCTCGGAGCGGTTCTTGGAGTTCACCACCGAGTACGTCTTCCAGCGGTTCCTCCAGCACCCGCCGACCGACGCCGAGGCAGCGGAAGCGGCCGACCTGATCCGACGGCTGCGTCCGCTGGCCCAGCAGACCGTCGACGCGGAACTCGCCCGGGCGATGCGGACGCGCGCCACCGAGCACATCCGCCGTCACCTCGGCGACGCCGGCCCGCCCACCGACCCCGCGCCGCAGCCGGCCCGGCCGCCCGTGAACGACCAACCCGTGCCGGTCCCCCTCCCCCCGACCACCGTGGCCGCCGTCCGCGCCCTGGTCGGCCCCGATCAGGTGTCCGCGTTCGTGGCCGCCGCCACCGACCGCGAGGTCGCCACCCGCCGGATGGACGCCCTCACCGAGCCGGACGCCCCCTGACGGGCGCAACGGCATCAGCCCGTGCGCTTCCCTCATCCCGGCGGCGGAACTTCGGTACTGTCGATGGCCAAGTGCCAGGGGGCCGTGGGCGGGACGTATGAGGGATACGTCGGTGAGTCCGGTTCGACGGTGTCCCGCCGACCGAACGGGGAGTTCATTGACCATGCGGGTACCGATCACGCTTGCCACCACCGCGGTGACGGCTTCTGCCGCGCTGCTGCTGGCCGCCTGCGGCGGAGGTGACGCGACCACCTCGGACAAGACCCCGACGTCGGCTGCGGTCACGCCGTCGACCTCAGCCTCCGCCTCGGCAACTGCTTCGCCCACGGCCTCTGCCACGCCGGGCCGGCCGACCATCACCTTCCCGTCCTACGCCAAGAATGTTTTCGAGGACCAGCACACCGGTGACCCCACCAAGGACTCGGTCCTCGCCGACAACGAGCAGTGGGTCGACTCGATGGACGACGCGATCTTCCAAGGATCCCCGAACACCGAACCGCTGGCGTTCTACAGCACCGGAAGGGGGATGGAGGCAGCCCTCACCTATGTCCACGGTTACATCGCCAAGGGCGACAAGTGGGCCGGCATCACGCGCTTCTTCGCGCGGAAGGTCACGCTTCTCGGTGCTGACACGGCCTCGGTGATCTACTGCTCGGACGAGAGCAAGTCGTACATCACGCATCCGAAGAAGCCGACGAAACACACGCCGACGTCTGCCAACAGCTACGTCCTGTACAACACGCATCTGAAGAAGAACGCCCAAGGCGTCTGGCAGACCGACAGCGTGTTGTCGGACAGGGGGTCCAAGCAGTGCCAGCCCTGAGACGGTCAAAACTCGTCAGCATAGCCGTGGCTTCGGCAAGTGGTCTGGCGCTCCTCGCCGGTCCGGCTCTCGCAGATGATCGCGGCGGAAACGGCAACGTCGGCAACACGCCACCCACAGGCACGCCGACCGGAGCAAGCGACCCCGGCAGGGGGTCGATCTCGGCCAGCGCCGGTGTCCAGTACGACACGTCGAAGAACGGCACCCCCGGCCGCGGTGGCCGTGTCGGCCCCCTCACCCCCGTCGGCAACTGGAGCCCGCCCGCTTGCTGGTACCAGCCGACCTACACGCCCGCGCAGATGAAAGCCTCCGCCGAGACCGTGTGGGCCGAGGACTCGCCCAGCCAGGAGTTCAAGAACGGCGAGCGGGACTATTTCGTCAACGGCAAGCCGTACACCAACTTCAACCTGGACAAGGCCGGCCAGGGATACTTCTGGTCCGGCTACACGCCCCCCGCCAACTACGACGAGCCGGGGGCGAGTTCCTGCACCGACGAACCCTTCTGGGTCGACAAGGGCCAGCCCGCACCGCCCGGGCACCGCAACGCGGTCACCCCCGAAATCCTCGCCGAGCTGGCCTACGAGCAGATCCTCATCCCGCAGGGAACGGCGAACATCAACCCTCCGAGCCCGCAGACCGTGAACGTCCCCACCTGGGTCTGGCTGGACGCCGCCACCTTCCGCCCCGTGTCGGTCACCGCCTACCTGCCCGACTACGGCATCTCGGCGACCACGACCGCCACCCCGGTCAGCATGCGCATCGACCCGGGCACCCCCGACGCCCAGCTCTACCCAGCCACCGGCACCTGCCCGCTCAACGCCGACCGGATCGGCACCCCGTACACCCCCGGCGCCGCAGACCCGCCCCCCTGCGGAGTCACCTACCTCCGCTCCACCCAGAACGCCGGCCCGTACCAGCTCACCGCGACCGTCACCTGGCACATCAGCTGGACCGGCACCGGCCAACCGGAGCCGAAGCCCCTCCCCCAAGGAGCCTTCGGACAACCGCAAGACATCACCGTCCGCGAAGTCCAGACCATCAACCGCTGAGCCGGCAGCTTGGGCAGCGGAGCAATCGGCAGGCCGACAGGCGCGCCCCGGGCCTTCGCGGGCCACCGTTGAACGCGGGACGACTGGGCGTTCGACATCAGCTACGACATGTCGGCCTTCGTCGAGGAGTTGCCCGGCCTGATCGAGGCTTTGCGCTCGGGCCGGGAGATCGAGCTCGATCTCTACCCGCAGGGCGTGGAGCGAACGCTGACGTTCCGCCCGGAGGGAGACCAGGCGCGCATCTCGTGTGTCTCGCACACGTCCTGGGTGCCGCGGCCGGACGTCGAGCTGATCGCCGCCGACGAGTTGCTGGCCATGTGCGTGCGGCTGGCCCAGGGTTTCGCGGAAGCCCTCTCCGCCGTCGCCCCGGCGATCGCGCGGTTGGCCCCCTTCGATCGCTGGTCGCGCGGCGACCGCTGGTGAGGTGAGCTGGGGTTCCTGCCGGGGCGGCTACGGGCCGGGTGGAGTGGTCTGTCGGGCTCGGGGGGAACTGCCTAGGCTGAGCGATGCGTCATTGGTGTTGTGACTGGGGAACTCCGGGGGGAGCGGGGCGGATGGGGCGGCCTGGGGACTGGCACATACTCGATTTGGACCGTGACCCGACGCCGGGTGATCCGTCGCGGGTGAAGGCGTTGTCGCTGCAGTTGCACGACTTCGCCGACGATGTGGAGTCGGCGCTGCGTCTGGTGAAGGGGATGCAGTCGGAGGACGCGATCCTGTCGTGGGCGGGGCTGTCGGCGGATGCGTTCCGGGACGAGTTCGGGTCGGCGCCGAAGAACCTGGACAAGCTGCACACCTCGTACCGGTTGGCGGCCGACGCCCTGGAGGCGTACTGGCCGGACTTGGAGCACGCCCAGTCCCAGGCCGACCGGGCGCTGGCGGACGGCCGCACCGCCCACGCCCAACTCACCGCCGCACAAGGCGGCCTGAACGGTGCGCAGAACTGGGTGCATACCGCGGCTGCCACCGCCGACACCTACGACCCGGCGAAGAATCCGGGGAAGACGGTTCCCCCGCCGGATTCGGACCAGGTCCGCCAGGCCACCCGCGACCTGGCCGCCGCCAAGGCCCAGCAGGCCCACGCCCAGCAGGCGGTGACGTCGGCGCAGTCGGCACTGGACGCGGCCAAACGCCTTGCCGAGCAAGCCCGCGGACTGCGCGAGGACGCCGCCCGCCGCACCGTCACCAAGCTCCACGAAGCCTCCGACGCCGGTATCAAGAATCGGCACTGGTGGGAGAAAGCGGTCCACTGGGTCGCCGACCACTGGGACGACATCGTCACCGTCTGCAAATGGATCGTGGCCATCCTCGGCATCGTCGTCATGATCATCGGCGGACCGCTGGCCTGGCTCGTCGTCGCCGCAGCCCTGCTCGTCCTCGCCGACACGATCAGCAAGTACATCCAGGGCAAGGCCACGTTATGGGACGTCCTGTTCGCAGCCCTGGACTGCATCCCCATGACCAAGGGCCTGACCTCCCTCGGCAAACTCGCCGAACTCTACAAAGCCGGCGGCCTCCTCCGCATCGGCGCCGAAGGCGTCAAAGGAGCGATCACCGGGCTCAAGGACATGGCTGCCGCCATCCGCGGCCTCGGCAACGGAGCGCGGATCATCGTCAAGGGCCTGCCCGACGCGCTGCGCGACATCGTCAAAGTCGCGGTGACTCCGGAGGGAATCGCGATTCCGGTCGCGGACTTCGGCGGAGTCAAGGCACTGATGACCGCGGCGTCGCAGGCTGGCGGCGGTGGACGGAGAACATGGCAGGTCGGGGAGGATGTCGCGGGCCCCGCGCGCGGCAAGACCCTGCGTGCGCCTCACCCGCGGCACACCTTCAGCGGTATCAACCTCAAGAACGTCCAGGCCGAGAACAGCCTCGTCCTGCCGGAGGCACGGCAGGCCGTCGACGGCGACATCGAAGCCATAGCCGCGGGTCAGGCCCGCTTCAACGCGGAGACGGGTCGCTACGAGGTCAATGGACGCTCGTACGGTGTCGAAGACACTGGGACGGTCTTTCCCGACTCGGGACCGGGCATCGTGAAGATCGGCCGTGTCGAGTACTCGGCACTCGCCATGATCAAGAAGGCCGGAGGCGATATGAGCAAGGTCGAGAGGGCCTTCGCCAACGACCCCAAGTTCGTGAACAACCCCCAAGCGGTCCAGACCGCGCTCGACCTCTACAGGACGTACACCAGATGACTTTCGACCCGCAGTTGCTCTACTCCGTGCTCATTCCGCGCCCGGTGGACCCGAAGGATCTGGCCGAAGCAGTGGGCGAGGCGTTCGGGGTTCCGACCGCGCGAGTCGGGGTGCATCCGATGGACGATTGGGAGGATCGGGACCCGCGGGCGCTCGCCACCTGCGAATACGGGGCACTGAACGGTGAGTTGGCTTGGTCGCTGGTCTTGTACACAGTCGAGGCGGCCGGCCCTCAGCCGTCCGAGCGGGAGTTGGCGCTGCGGCTCGCGCGGCTCCTGGACTGTGCCGCGCTGATTCCCACCGTGAGGATCAGCCCCGACGTGCGGCTCGCGGCGGCGCCCGACGGCCGGCTGGTGCACGTCGTGGTGGAGGAGCCGGACGACGAGGACGGCCCGTGGTATGTACGCGCGGCGGAGGAGCCGCTGGCGGACTTCCCCGGTGCGGCCGTAGGTCCCCTGGAGTCCGTGGTCCGCGCGTGGCGGGCTCCGACGCCGGTGACCGCGAGCGGATTCGCGCCGACATCCGGGGAGTCCGCTCCGGCACAGGCCGCACGCGACCTCCTGTCCGCCTGGGAACGGCTCACCGTACGCATGGCCGAGGGCTGGCCGCCCTCCAGGTGGTATTCCGCCGCCCTCTACGAAGACGATCTGCTGACCCGTACTCGGCTCGATACAGCCCTGGAGGGCCTGTCCGCCGATCAGCGTGCCGCGGCCCGCTCCGTGCTCGGCGTACTGGACGCGACCTACCGCTCCCGCACGGTCGACGACGGCGGCACCCTGCTCGCCACGGCACTCGGCCAGCCCGCCGAAGCCCTCGCCTCCCGCCCCTGGTACTGGCACCGTCACCCCGACCCCGCACCATGGGACGCCTCATAAGCAAAACACCGCCCACCCCGGCCGCCGTGCCCGCCGGTGGCCATGTGCGACGCGGCGCCACCGACCTGAGGACACGCCCTCAGCTTGGCTGCCAGTTCCCGGCACGACCAGCGCGACAGCGGAACTCCGGTCTCGGCCGGTAACCGGCAGCCCAGGTGGATTTCGGCGGCGATCCGGGCGTTGCCGCGGCCTCGTGCTGCCATAAGCACGATCGTCGCCCGCTGGCCTGCCCGGTAGGGGGTCTTGTGGCCGTAGGCCATCTTCTTGAGCCAGTGGCGCTCGGCAGCGGTCGGTTCCAAGGGCACGGCGGAGCACACGGGCATGGAAGGAGGGCGGCCCGTCTATCCGTGGTGGAGAACGAAGTTGCGGGGGCTGGCTTCCCGCACGGGCCATCGGCTCGCCCGGGCCACAGACTGGGCTTCGGGCCCGGTGGACCTTCCGGGCAGACCCAAATTACTCGTCAGGCGTTGGAGTGGACACCGATGCCGCCGGAGACGGTGAGGTTGTCGCCGGTGATGTAGCCGGCGGCGTCCGAGGCGAGGAAGGCCACGGCTTCGGCGATGTCGGCGGGAGCGCCGACGCGGCCGAGCGGGACGTCCCGGGCCCAGGAGTCGATCATTTCCTGGGAGACACCCATCTTGCTGTAGGCAGGGGTGTTGATCAATCCCGGGCTGACGGCGTTGACACGTATGCGACGGGGTGCGAGTTCGAGTGCCAGGGACCGCATGAGGGGCAGCAGCGCGCCCTTGGCGGCTGTCATCGCGGCCCCGAGCCCTTCGGCGGCGCCCACGGTGAACACGACCGAGGCGCCCTCGTTGAGGAGCGGCAGCGCCTTTTGCAGGGTGAAGAAGCTTCCCTTGACGTTGGTGTCGAACAGGGCGTCGAAGGCGTCTTCGTCGGTTGATTCGATCGGGCCGGGGCGGGAGATGCCCGCGTTGAGGAAGAGCAGGTCGAGGGAGCCGAGTTGCCGGCGCGCTTGGTCCATCGCCTGGTCGATGTCCGGCAGGGACCGTGCGTCGGCCCGGACAGCCGTGACGTCTTCGGGAAGTCCGGCGTTGGCGACATTGCCGAGGCCGGTGACCATGACGCGGTAGCCGCGGGAGTGGAGCAGTTCGGCGGTCGCCTTGCCGATGCCACTGGTTCCACCGGTGATCAGAGCTGTGGGTGCAGGCATGATGCGCTCCTTTGCGTGCTTCTGGGCGGGGCGTGAGCGGCTCCTGTCCGTGGGGCAGCGGGCGGTGCCGCTCATTCTGGCAGTGTATGCCAGATTGGCGGTGACTGTCACACGGGATGCGCATGCCGCCTTGGCAGCGCTGGGTAATCTGGTGCTATGCAGCAGGACGCCAAGGCAGCGACGAAGACTCCGACCACGCTGTGGGACCGGACACGACAGATGGCCTCCCGAGAGATCCTCGAGACGGCCTTGCGCCTGTTCACCGAGCAGGGCTACGACGAGACGACCATCGCCCAGATCGCCCGAGAGGCCGGCGTTTCCCAGCGCACCCTCTTCCGCTACTTCGGCACCAAGGAGGATCTTCTCGGCGGCAGCCAGGACCGCTTCGGGCAGGTCCTGACAGACACGATCGGCGAACTGCCGGCCGACGTCGGCGTCTGGGAGGCCCTGCGCGCAGGGGTTGCTGCCGTACTGACCCTGCACGACAGCCGCGAACAGGCCCTGGAGCGGTTCCGTCTCCTGCACAACACCGCCTCGTTGCGTGCCGGTTGGCTCGAAAAGCGACTGCGATTCCAGGACGATCTCCTGCCGCTCATCGAGACCCGTATGGACGCAGCTACCGGCACCGAGGGCGCGAAGGCCCGCGCGGTGATCGCGACGGCGTTCGCGTGCCTGGATGCCGCATCGATCACGTGGGTCGCCAACGACGGCAAGGGCGAAATCATGGACCTGTACGACGAGTGCCTGGCTGCGGTGCGCGGCTGACCCGCAGCGGCCAACCAGCCTGGAAACCGCTGACGGAAACCGGGCACATCCGCCGCCACAGACCGGGTCCGGATCCGGATCTCCCAGCTGTCTACCGACTGGTCACGCTGGCGTCACGCGCAACGACACAACTGGCACGTCCGCTCCGCTACCTGGACTCCACAGGACGAGTGCTTCAAGTCAACCCCGAAGGACTTCCAGCGCCGACCACTGAGCCGTCCCAGCCCGAGCCGAAGCCGGACTCCCGCGCCAAGACAACGGCCGAGCCGGTCACCCCTGGCCTTTGCGGTAACGCTTGGCCAGGACGGGGTCGGACTCCCACCACAGACCCGTCGATCCGCCCTCGTGGCCGCTGCTCCCTTGGCCCGCCGGTGCGGGTGCCCGACGTTGAACGTGAGGGCGCAGGCGGAAGATCGACCCGGGGATCAACATCAGGATGAGCCCCAGCAGAGGCACGATCGCCACCAGACCGAGCCCTGTGCTGGAACTGACGATCCGGCACCTCTCACCATCGGTCACCGTGACGGCCACCGCGTTCGACCTGTTGCCGCCGGCAGTGACCCGCACGCTGTGCGGACCGGGCTCAACAGTAAATTCCGCTACCTCCCCCTGCCGGACCGGACCGACCTTGTGCCCGTCCACAACGACACTGAGATTCCCCGCCCTGCGGAGCGGCGGAGCTTCCGCCAATACCGCCAATATTCCGGCCACCGAATGCTCCCAGGGTCTTCGCCAGCAACAAGTCCACGGACGGTACCCGAGAGCGATCACCCGACGCCATGGGAGGACGGGTTGCGTCGGCTGCACCTTCCACGTACCCGATGGAGCCGATCGGACATCCGCAGGCGCGGCGAAGGTGCGCGCGGCACATTCCCGCAGGTCAGCTCGTGATGCACGGACCTGGCTTGATCGACGTCACCAGGGTCCCGATCCTGATCCGTTCGGTCGGCCAGCACGTCAGGCTCATCAGCCTCTGACCGTCATTCCCGCAGGTCAGCCCGTGATGCGTGAACGCCCCTTGACTGAGACCAGTCTGGGCACGAGCCGGACGGTGGGGGAAGCGGTCGATCTAGGGCTGGCCCGAGCAGAGGCGGGAGGTGTGGCAGCGGGCCGAGCAGTTGAGGCTGCACGCCGCCTACACCTACGACCACCTGTCGTGGCGGGTGCCATTCCGGGACCGGACCTGGTTCGAGGCGGTGCCGACGCTGACGGCTGCCGCGGGGGTCACGGAGCGGATGCGGCTCGGGACGCTGGTGACGTCGGTCAAGCCTCGTTCATGCGTCACGGGCTGACTTGGTAGGACGGGCACAAGGGGGCGCCCTATGTGCGCTGGTGTCCATCAACGCTCTGGCGCACGCGCTCACCTGGCGCGACGCGGAGCAGCTCACTGAGCCGGTCGCCGATCACGGATACCCCGGGGCGGGGCTCGTTCAAGTAGTACCAGGGCTTGCGGCGGCGCAGCAGCGCATCACCGTGCTCGCTCCAGGTGAAGCCGGGCTTCCTCAGAAGTCTCCGGAACACCGCGTCGACGGTCTCTGGGTGTGCGGCGGCCAGCCGGCGGATCGGCAGTGGCGTGATCGACTCCTCGCGGAGGTACGTGCGGAGCAGGTCCTGGTGCCGTTTGTGGCCGGCGAGGGTCGGCTTCGCGAAGAGGTCCAGCAGCGTCCCGTAGTCGGCGTAGAAATTGAGCCCGTCGACCTCGTCGTAGATGACGCCGATGGTGTCCGAGTCCGCGAGTTCCGGCGGCAGCTCGAAGGCGGGCAGGTCCGGACTACGGCGACGCTTGCCCCGGGGAGGGCTGGGCTGTCCCGTGACGATGGTCGCCTGCCGGTGGCGGTAGTAGGCGTTGATGAGGTCCTCGGCCTCGGCAGGTGGAAGAACCAGTTCGTCGCTGCCGCAGAACTCGGCGAACGCGGCCCGGTCCTCCCGCATCCGCTGCCAGCCCTGCTCGACCTTCGCGGGGTTGCGGAAGACCAGTTCGGGTCGGCTGGTGGCCAGTTCGAGCGCCGCACCGGCGATGTCCCGCGCGCTGGACCGAGGGTAGGCGGACATCACACCGGAAACGAGCCACGCGCCGGGTACCGCCGCCAGGGCGACCAGTCGGGCGCCGAGGAAGCTTCCCTTCGTCACCGCGCGGAAGACCGACCGCCCCGCGTTGGAGTACGTCCGGTACTCCAGGTCGTCCAGCAGGTTGAGCAGGAGCAAGGAGCCGCCGTCCTTGCCCCGCACCTCGAAGAGTCCCTCTACCGGGTCGCGCCACGCCAGGACCGTCTCCCGGTCGGCATCGGTCAGGGCCGTTCGCCGGGCGACGAAGCGGTCGGCGACCGTGTTGCCGTCCGGCAGGCGGTACTGCAGCAGGAAGTGGTCGATGACGCTGATCGCGGTCGCTTCGTCCACCATGCCGTCAGGGCCGCCGGCCTCCGACAGGAGGGGCGTGAGAAATCGGTCGAAGGCGCGGCTCTCCCCGAACGCGACGAGCTCTTCCTTCAGTTCGGCGCTGCGCCGCAGGGCATGTGCGAGATCTGGGACGGTGTTCATGTCGCACTCCGATTCGCTGCGGCTTTCGTCCTGGTCCACTTCCTCAGCAGCCGGACCAGCGCCGGTACGCCTCGACCCAATGCGCTCCTTCCGGAGGCGGTACCGGCAGGGGAAGTTCCAGCAAGCCGACGTCCAGCTGGTACCCCTCCCGGACGCAACGAGCGACTAGACGGAAGTCGTTCGTGAGATCGACCCTGACCACCGTCACCTCGACGCCCAGGACGGTCGTGGAGAACGGGACCGCCAGGTGTTCGTCGATGACCGCCAGGAAACCGTTGACCGCCTCGATTGCGTCATACGTGTCAACCGTCGCTTCCTCGATCAGCGCGTCCAGTTCGGCGGTGCTCATTGTGCTCACCTTCGCCACGGTAGCGAGCGGGGGCGGGTTCCGTCGTCCGGTTCCCCGAACGATGGCCGCCGGCTCCGAGTGCCGGGAGCCCGCACTTGGTTGAGTGCGGGAGCCGAGGTAGGGGGTTCCACACCGCTTACGCCTACGACCACCTGTGGTGGCGGACCTTTGGGGACGGGTCGGGCCGTGCTTCGGAGCCGGTGACAACGGCGAGACGGGTCAGCTGAGTTGGGCGGGAGCTTCGGTGGCGATCTGCTCGAAGACGGCGGGATCGTGGCCGAAGATCGTGTCGGGTACCGGCCAGTGCAGCACGATCTCGTCGATGCCGGCCTCTGCGTGGCGGCCGGCGAAGTCCACGAAGGCGTCGAGCGAGGTGAAGGGCTCGGCGTAGTCGGGGGTGAAGCCGGTGAGGAAGATCTTCGGCACATCGGCCGGGTCGCGGCCCTCGCCGGCAAGGGCTGCGGAGACGCGTTCGACCTGGCCGCGGATGGCGGCGACGGACTGCTCCGGGGTGCCCTCCTCGAACACGCTCGGGTCCCCGGTGGTCACCCACGCCTGCCCGTACTTCGCGGCGAGCCGCATGCCGCGCGGGCCGGTGGCGGCCACGGCGAACGGCAGGCGGGGGCTCTGCACGCACCCGGGCTCGGGTTCCATGCCGCCTACACCTACGACCACCTGTCGTGGCGGGTGCCGTTCCGGGACCGGACCTGGTGCGGGGCGGTGCCGACGCTGACCGCCGCAGCCGGCGTGACGGAACGCATGCGGTTGGGACCCCTCGTCATCTCGGTCAAGCCTCGTTCACGCATCGCGGGCTGACCTGTGGGCGTGCGGTGTCCTGGCCGAGCCGGACGCCTGCTTCCGCATCGGCGGTTTCGGCCGGGACGAGTGCTCTGTCGAGCTGAGGGGAAACTGCCTAGGCTGAGCGATGCGTCATAGGCGTTGTGACTGGGGAACTCCGGGGGGAGCGGGGCGGATGGGGCGGCCTGGTGACTGGCACATACTCGATTTGGACCGCGACCCGACGCCGGGTGATCCGTCGCGGGTGAAGGCGTTGTCGCTGCAGTTGCACGACTTCGCCGACGATGTGGAGTCGGCGTTGCGGCTGGTGCGGGGGATGCAGTCGGAGGACGCGATCCTGTCGTGGGCGGGGCTGTCGGCGGACGCGTTCCGGGACGAGTTCGGGTCGGCGCCGAAGAACCTGGACAAGCTGCACACCTCGTACCGGTTGGCGGCCGACGCCCTGGAGGCGTACTGGCCGGACTTGGAGCACGCCCAGTCCCAGGCCGACCGGGCGCTGGCGGACGGCCGCACCGCCCACGCCCAACTCACCGCCGCACAAGGCGGCCTGAACGGTGCGCAGAACTGGGTCCATACCGCAGCTGCCACCGCCGGCACCTACGACCCGGCGAAGAATCCGGGGAAGACGGTTCCCCCGCCGGATTCGGACCAGGTCCGGCAGGCCACCCGCGACCTGGCCGCCGCCAAGGCCCAGCAGGCCCACGCCCAGCAGGCGGTGACGTCGGCGCAGTCGGCACTGGACGCGGCCAAACGCCTTGCCGAGCAAGCCCGCGGACTGCGCGAGGACGCCGCCCGCCGCACCGTCACCAAGCTCCACGAAGCCTCCGACGCCGGTATCAAGAATCGGCACTGGTGGGAGAAAGCGGTCCACTGGGTCGCCGACCACTGGGACGACATCGTCACCGTCTGCAAGTGGATCGTGGCCATCCTCGGCATCGTCGTGATGATCATCGGCGGGCCGCTGGCCTGGCTCGTCGTCGCCGCAGCCCTGCTCGTCCTCGCCGACACGATCAGCAAGTACATCCAGGGCAAGGCCACCTTATGGGACGTCCTGTTCGCAGCCCTGGACTGCATCCCCATGACCAAGGGCCTGACCTCCCTCGGCAAACTCGCCGAACTCTACAAAGCCGGCGGCCTCCTCCGCATCGGCGCCGAAGGCGTCAAAGGCGCGATCACCGGGCTCAAGAACCTGGCCGGGTTGATTCGGTCGGCCGGATCCGGCCTGAAGCAATTGACCATTCTGTTCCGTGATGCCTGGCGCGCGGGTAAGGAATTCAAAACCCTGCCGCTGCCTCCTGCCGGCTCGGGAGCCAAACTTCTCGAAGTCCTGGACGAGTCAAGAATCACTCGGAAGGACGGCCTGATCACGAAGATCGACGGCAGGCCGGTTTCCACCTACCTGAAACATGTCACCGACATGAGGGTGCAATCCTACAAGGACTTGATTGCCGAAGGCGGTGTCTTCCGCAAGAAGGACTTGGGTGATTGCATCGGAATCGGAGTGGACCGAAGGACGGGGCACGTGTACGAAGGCATCAATGGGCGCAAGGGAGACGTGTTGGATCCCAGCGAGGTCCACCCCACGATCCAGGACCGCGTGGACCGGCTGCATGATGCCGGCCCTTTCCCGGACCGCGAAGGAAATCCAACCTTCGACTACCCTCATCCTGACCTTCCTTTGCGTCACGCCGAGGTCAAGGCGACCAACATGGCCTTGCACGACCGCGCGGCGGCCGGTCTTGCGGACGGGGCCTCAGCCTTGCCCGAGATCACCATGAACACCCACTTCGTATACACTCGCGG
This sequence comes from Streptomyces sp. DvalAA-14, assembly GCF_900091855.1. Classification (GTDB taxonomy): domain Bacteria; phylum Actinomycetota; class Actinomycetes; order Streptomycetales; family Streptomycetaceae; genus Actinacidiphila. Next base: position 20,674 of record NZ_FMCH01000629.1, on the reverse strand, counting down.
CGGGATGCCGGCACCTTTCTGTGCCAACTGCCACCAAGTCTTGGGTGACGTCACGAGTGTCGCGGGCCGTTTCCCCGGATGGCCGCCCAGTGACGACATACTCATCCCTGGAGACACGTCATGACCCGCGTCAACGTCGATGATCCCGAACTGGATGCCGAACTCGACCAGTCAGTCACCTACCAAGGTCGCCTGTTCACCGGTGAAACGTATGAGGAGAATCCCCGCACGAGAGTCGTCGTCGCCGAGACGACTTATCGCGACGGCCTGGAGGACGGTCCCACCCGTGGCTGGTATCCGGACGGGGAGATCGAATTCGAGGGTACCGTCGAGCGGGGACTTCCCAAGGGCGTCTGGCGTTCATGGCACAGGAATGGCCGACTTGCCGAGGAGAAGGAATTTGGTGGCCGGCAGGGAGGCGTCGTCGCTTTAAGGCGATGGTCGGAGGACGGCGAATTGGTCGAGGAGCGTACCTTCGGCGATTAGTAAGGAAGCTTTGACGGACGGGCATCGATCGCGGGTTGGCCGCGCCATCCATGGATATGCCGGTGGTCGCGCCGGATTCCTGGTGCGGGACTGTCGGCTTCGGCGGACTGCCGCCGGCCGCAAGGTCAAGCCGCCGCCGCATCGGACAGACGCACACTCAGGCTTCGCCCCCTCTGCGAAGCGGACGCTGCCACCTGGCGCTTCGTCCCGGCCGCGACCTGCCGGGCCGACGTACGCTCGGCTCCATGAGCATGCGTCTGAGCACTGTGATCCTGCCGATCTACCGCTGGCACGAGCAGGGCCGGGAGGTGTGGCAGCGGGCCGAGGGGCTCGGGTTCCATGCCGCCTACACCTACGACCATCTTTCGTGGCGGGTGCCGTTCCGGGACGGGCCGTGGTTCGGGGCAGTTCCCACGCTGACCGCGGCGGCGGGGGTGACCTCGACGATGCGGTTGGGCACCCTTGTAACCTCCCCTAATTTCCGGCATCCGGTGCCGTTCGCGAAGGAGCTGATGACGCTGGACGACGTCAGCGACGGGCGGTTGACGCTGGGGATCGGGGCGGGCGGGACCGGGTTCGACGCGGAGGTGCTCGGGCAGCAGCCCTGGTCGCCGAAGGAGCGCGCCGACCGGTTCGCCGAGTTCGTGGAGCTCCTCGACCGCCTGCTCACCCAGGGCGACAGCAGTTTCGACGGCACCTTCTACTCCGCTGTGGAGGCCCGCAACATCCCCGGGTGCGTGCAGAGCCCCCGCCTGCCGTTCGCCGTGGCCGCCACCGGCCCGCGCGGCATGCGGCTCGCCGCCAAGTACGGGCAGGCGTGGGTGACCACCGGGGACCCGAGCGTGTTCGAGGAGGGCACCCCGGAGCAGTCCCTCGCCGCCATCCGCGGCCAGGTCGAACGCGTCTCCGCAGCCCTCACCGGCGAGGGCCGCGACCCGGCCGGTGTGCCGAAGATCTTCCTCACCGGCTTCACCCCCGACTACGCCGAGCCCTTCACCTCGGTCGACGCCTTCGTGGACTTCGCCGGCCGCCACGCAGAGGCCGGCATCGACGAGATCGTGCTGCACTGGCCGGTACCCGACACGATCTTCGGCCACGACCCCGCCGTCTTCGAGCAGATCGCCACCGAAGCTCCCGCCCAACTCGGCTGACGCCGCCGCCACGCGATCCGTCCCCTGGGGCCGGCGGCGGTCAATGCTCTGAGGACGCCGGGAGTTGGTCGTAGCTCTTGAAGGTGTAGTAGGCCGTGAAGGATGCGAGGTTGTCGCCCGCGCCGGAGGGCAGGGCGAAGCGGCGGTTGAGGAGGAGGCCGAGGGGGCCGCAGTGGGTGGCCGCGGGCGCCGAGACGGTGTTGTCGTACGTGGTGAACTCGATGAGGGGCGGGTCTTCCGAGAGCCAGGTGCTCGGGCCCGCCGGCTTGAGGTGGAGGCTCACGGGCTGCTGGTCCGTGCCCATGGTGCATGCCGGTGCGAGAGCCGGCGACACCAGCCGGAATTTCATGTCCAGCGCGCCCCTGTCCTCGCCGGTGCCCAGGAAGTCGGCGTATCCCCCGTACTCGGGCAGGAGGGACAGCCTCGGAGTCGGCAGGCGGTCGGACCGCGTCCCCTTGCCGAACAGTCCGCCCGGCACCGGCGTCGCCTCGGCCCGTAGGGAACCGAAGACCTGGCCGGTCGTGCCGTCCGGCAGGGGGCCCTCGGCGTGTACGAGGGTGATCGGCTTGATCTCGGGAAGGTCGATTCCGCCGAGCCGGACGCTCCCGGCGGCGATCATCACCTCGCAGCGCCACTGAGCCCGGTCGACGCCGGCCGGGAGTACGCGCGGGCAGTCTCCGAAACCGGCCGAGAACGCGCCTGCGGGAGGAGGGGTGTCGGCGGCGGCACCCTGGGCGAAGGCCGGCGCCTGGGCCGCGGCGGTCACCAGAGCGAGGGCTGCTGTGACGGCGGCCGCGGCGGCAGTGCGACGACTGCGATGACCGCGGCGTCCGTTCGTGATCTTCTTGTCCATACCCTTGATCCTGGCCGCCGGCCGGACCCGGCCCATCGGGAAAGACCCCGAGCGGCCCCCACTCGCACCCTGACGCAGCGTCAGGGCGGAACCGGCCGGGGGGCCAGGGGGCCGGAGGGCCAGGGAGCTAGGGGGACCGGCGTGACCGGCGTGACCCCGCGGGCCACTCGCCCGCTGATCGTGGCGCCGACTCACCTGCGGGATAAGGGAGTTGTCCTCCGATTGGCCGGAGCAACGCCCGCCGTTCGCCCGAGTGACATCTCGAACCGGTGTGCTCTGGAGACGCCAGACGCACCTGGCTGAAGTGCTGAGGTTGCGGCACTTTTGGGGCCGGGCCCGGTGGAGGACACACCTCGCCGTTCGAGTGAAGAGCGCCGATGGGTGATATTTCGGAGACTCGCAGGGCTCAGGCGTCCGAGGCCGTGTCGAGCGACGTACTGCGGTACCGGTGGCTGGGTGCCGGCGGCTCCGCGGCACTGAGCCTGGCCGGCTGCTGGGCGGGAGTTCTGCCGGTCTACCAACCCCAGGCCCTCTGGTTCGACGCGCAGCCCACGAAAACCTTCGCGGCCGCGACGATCGGCTACGCCGGCCTGATCGTCCTGGCGGTTTCCTGGTGGCGGCTGGGGCGGCTGATACGGTCCGGCTCGGCCGGCGGCGCCCGCCAGATGATGGTCACCCTCTGGTACTGGGTGACGCCGCTGGCCCTGGGCGCCCCCCTGTTCAGCCGGGACGTCTACAGCTACGCGGCCCAGGGCGCCATGGCCGCACGGGGATGGGACGTGTACACGGCCGGTCCTTCGCTGCTGGGCGGGCCGTTCGCGGCCGGGGTGAACCCGCTGTGGCGCGACACCCCCGCGCCGTACGGGCCGGTGTTCGTGTGGCTGGCCGAGCATGTGGCGCGGGTGACCGGCGATCACGTTCTCACCGCGGTCATGGGGATGCGTGTTGTGGCGCTGATCGGCTTCGCGCTGATCGTCTGGTCGGTGCGGCGTCTGGCCGTCGCCTCGGGTGCCGATGAAGCCGGCGCGTTGTGGCTGGCCGCGCTCAATCCCCTGGTGCTGGTGCACCTGGTCAGCGGCGCCCACAACGACGCGATCATGCTCGGGCTGATGCTCAGCGGCCTGGTATTGGCCCGGCGGGGCCGGCTGGCCCGGGCCGCCGTCCTCATCACGCTGGGCATGCTGGTGAAGGCGCCGGTCGGGCTCGCGCTGATCTTCCTGATACCCGGGTGGTCGGGCAGCCGCACCGGATGGGTCCGGCGCTCGGCGGTGGTGGCGGCGGCTTCGGTGACGACCGTGATCGTGACCACGGCGCTGCTCGGCTACGGCTACGGCTGGCTGTCGGCACTGAGCACGCCGGTCGCATCCGGTCGCGAACTGTCGATCAGCTCGGACATCGGCGTCGTCCTGGGCGCGCTCAGCGGTCATCTCGGGCTCGCCGCGTCCCACACCGTTGTCTCGGCGGTGCGCGCGGCGGGTCTGCTGGCGGCCCTGGGGGGCGTCCTGTTCTGGTTCTGGCGGACACCGCGGCTCGGGCCCGAGTACGCGCTCGGCATGGCGCTGCTGACCGTGGTGATCCTGTCCCCGGCCGTGCAGCCGTGGTACTTCCTGTGGGGCCTGCTGCCCATCGCCGCCGGAGTCGCCGGCCAGGCCGTGCAGACCAAGCTGGCGGCGGCTTCGGTCGGCCTGCTCTACTTCGCGTTCCCGTGCGGTCAGAATCCCGACGTGGCCTACACCCTGTGCTGCTACCTCGGAGCGGCACTGGCGTTGATGATGCTCCACCACATGGATCCGGCCGCCGGATTCTCCCGGCGCACCGGCTGGTTGAGCGGCCTGACGTACCGGCAGGCGGACCATCTGTGGCCCTCACTGCTCGACGAACCGCCCCGGCGACGGCGTATGGCCCGCCGGACGGCCGGCCTGCGGCTCTGACCGGCCGGACATCCTTCGCTACGCCGGCCCCGCCTCCGGCTCCGGCCCGGCCCCTGGAACCGGACCCGACCCCGACCCCGACCCCGACCCCGGCCCAGGAACCGGCCCCGGCCCCGGCCCCGCCGGGACGAAGCGGAAAGTGGACGTGACCGCGTCGAAGATGTCGTGGAAGGCGTCGGCGAGGTCCAGCACGGGCGAGGCACCGGAGATGAGGACGATTTCCTCCGGACGGCCCGGGATGGGGATGTAGGTCTGGGTGAGGACCATCCGGACCGTGCGGGCGTCGGCCTGCTCGACGCGCACGTCCTCGACACCGTAGGTGCGCGCGCACAGGCCGACGTCGGCGATCTCGACGGTGGTGACCTTGCGCCAGGCGTCGCCCTCGCGGCGCGGGGTGATGGTTTTCAGCCCGGCCGCGATGGCCTGCGGATCGGTGGACAGTGCCACCCCCTGCGCGTCGGCGGCGCCCAGAACGGTCACGGTCATCGTCGCGGTGAGCGGAACGCCCTCGAAATTCTCGGCCATGCAGCCGAGGTAGAGCGCTCCGGAGTCGTACGCGTCCCGGGCCATGCGGCGCAGCAGGGTCGTCAGGTCACCGCGGTAGGGGGCGAGCTCGGGGACGGCGCGCACCCGGTCGTCCACCAGGTGGCGCACGGTCGCCTCCCGCCCCTCGGGGCGGATGTCGAACTCCCACCACGATTCGGGCACCGAGACGGAGACGCCCAGCGGCGGTGCCGCGGTCACTGCGCGCCCCGGTCGGCACCGGCGGCCGGCGCCTGCGTCCGCCCACCGGGCCGATCGGGCTGAGCAGGTTGACCCGGCTGACCAGGCTGAGCGGCAGGCTGCATGGACTGGGCGAGTTGCTGTGCCAGGTCGGCATCCACCTTGCGTATCTCCCGCACCACGGTATTCGCCATCTTCTCCAGCCCGCTCAGCTGCTTGTGGATATCTCCCCGGCCGTCCTTCCAGTTGTTCTCGAAGTGGTCGAGCGCGTCCACCACGGACCCGTCTCCCATGTCTTCCTCGAACCCGCTGAACGTGGCCTTCGTATCGTCGAGCCGCTGCACGATCGACCCCAATCGCTGCGCGAAGTCCTCCAGCAGATCAAGAGGAATCGCCAATCGGTCGTCGCTCACGGCTGGGGAATCCTTTCAAGTGAGGAGATCTCCGGGACCCGGAACGGCAGGACAACGGCGATCACGCGGAGGGCGCCTTTCCGGGCGGGATCATGTCGAGGCCGCCTCGCTGGGTCGGATACGTCCTGGCCTCCGGTCCGGCGGCGTGGCGGGAGCCATGGCGAGCCTACCGTTCGGGTACAGCCGCAGGAAGGCGTCGAGGAGTCCGCCGGACCAGCCGAGGTGACCGGGGTGACCGGGGTGACCGAGGTGACCGAGGCAGCCGAGCCGATTCCGGCCGGATCCACCGCGCGGGCAGTGGGCGGTACAGGCGACGGGCCGGTCCGGCTCCCGTTCCGTTTGGTTGCCTTCATCGGCGATGCCCATAGGATAGGACCGAAGACGAGCGGGTTTTCCAGGGGCGGGACAGCTATTCCGGAACCGGAATCCGACCCTCTCGCGCGGGCCCAAGATCCGCCTTTAGCAAATGCGCCGCCAAGGGCGCCCCACGGCAGCGTAAAACAGCCCGCCCCCCGCCCCGAGGGAGGCCGGCCATATGCGGCCACGGCTCGTTTCCGCAGGTCCGGCAGCGATCCCGGGAAGCCGGCCGGATGGTAGCGCGTATACACCCCCCGTGTCGGCTTGCTAATGGTCGGCTGTGCATAATGGCACGTGACCACAACCCATGTTTCGAGCGTCTCCGACCGGGGAGACGACACCGCCAGCCCCGTCGGTTCCACCGGTAGAACGGGGAATCGAATATTCCGCTGGACGGTGCCCTCGCTTCCCGGTCTCGTGGCGCTGGCCTTCGGGCTGTGGCGGCTGACGACCCCGGGGATGTGGCGGGACGAGGCGGCGAGTTACTCCATAGCCCAGCGCAGCCTCGCGCAGCTGTGGAAGATGACCGCGCAGGTGGATGCCGTGCACGGCGTCTACTACCTGCTGATCCACCTGGACTTCGCGGTCTTCGGCCCGAGCGTGCTGGCCCTTCGGCTGCCCTCGGTGCTGGCCGGGGCAGCGACGGCCGCCCTGCTGGCCGCTGTCGGCGCCCGGCTGGCCAATTCCCGGGTGGGCCTGTTCGCCGGATTGTTCTGGGCAGTCCTGCCCCAGGTCAGCCGCTACCTCCAGGAGGGCCGGTCGACCTCCCTGGTGTCTCTGTGCGTGGTGGCGGCGGCCTATTTCCTGATACGGCAGAAGTGGGTCGCCTTCGGCGTCGCCGCGGCCCTGGCCGGCGCGCTGAATCTGCTGTCCGTGCTGTGTCTGGTCGCCTTCGCCGTGGCGCTGGTGGTGTGGCGGACCCAGCGAGCCGTCGACAACCGCGTGCTGCGGCGGGCAGGGGCGGTGATGGTCGTCGCGGTGCTGGTGGGGGCCCTCCCCGTGGCTTTGCGCAGCCACGGTGAGGCGTCGGTGCTCTCCTGGATTCCGCGGCCCAACAGCCACACCCTGATGGGGCTGGCCCGAGCGATGACCGGCACCCGGCGCCTGATCGTCCCGGTCGGACTGCTCAGCCTCCTCGGCTGCGTGTACGCCTTCCTGCGGAGGGAGGAACGCCAGCTCGCGGCCCTCGCGCTTCCCCTCACCGTGCTGCCGCCGGCCCTGCTGATCACGTACTCGCTGATCGGCCCGCCGACCTTCGTGCTGCGGTACGTCCTCTACTCGCTCATCGGTGCCGCCTGGCTGTTCGCACTCGGGCTCGACGCGCTGCTGAGCCTGGCGGCCCGCCTGCTCGGCCTGTTGGCGGGCCGGCTGGGCGGGGCGGTCAACGGCCCGCCGGGCCTGGTCGCCGGCGCCCTCGCGATCGCGATCGTCAGCACGCTGAGCTGGCACAACCAGACGCAGATCAGGACCGTCGACGGCCACGGGGATCCGCTGTTGCGGATGTCGCGGGTGATCCGCGACAACTCCCGGCCCGGTGACGGGGTGCTCTTCTTCCTCGCCGACCGCCGGTACGCCGAGCTGGCATATCCGGCGGACTTCCGCAACACCAGGGATCTGATGCTCGCAACTACGCCGGCCCAGGCCGGCGACCTCTACGGCGAGGAGTATCCGCTGCCCCAACTCGCCGCCCGGCTCAAGGGGTACAAGCGCGTCTGGGTGCTCTGGGGGCGCTTGAAGTGGGTCGCGGAGCGGACCGACGGCTTCAGCCAGATCCGCTCGGACGGCTTCCGGCTCAACGCGACCTGGGTGATCGAACCCTCCGAGCAGGTTCTCCTCTACACCCAGGACCCGAAGGCCGCCAAGGCTGGCAAACACCCCAAGGGCAGCAAGAACGGCAAGGGCGCCAAGGACGGCAAGCACGCCGGGAGCACCGGGAGAGCCAAGAGCGCCGAGAAGCACTGAGAAACCACCGGAGAGCCCTGGGGAGCACTGCGGGGCACCGGGGGGCACTGCGCCCGCTGCCGGCCGGCGCTCGCCTGACGAGTCGCGCCACCACCTGCCTCAGCTGATCAGTCGGTCCGGAAAGCCCGATTGGTACAGACGGGTGGCGTTGATGTGTATATCCGCGAATCCGAGGTGCGGCGCCGTGAAATCTGTGCTGGCTTCCGCATGATCGGACTTGTCGGTTCACCGCATCATGGGAAAGCGAGAGGTCGTCAGATCATGGCTGCTGCAGTAGAGGTCAGGACGTTCTGGAGCGCGCTGCTCAGCGTGCTGCTGAAGTGCATCGCCGCGCTGGGGTTCGCCACCCCGGCCTCCCGGGCCGCCGCCGCCCGCGTGGACGCGCCGGGTGCGGCGCAGGCTCAGGGCCAGGGCGCCGCCCAGGTCGCGGGTCGTACGGACGCGGTCCGGATCGGGGGGCAGTCCGTACCCAGGATCCCGGCACCACGCGGGTACGAGCCGACGCGCCAGGCACGGACCCGTACGCTGCCGCCCACAATGAAGCAGCGGATCCGCGCCGAGGCCCACGGTTCGTCGCCCAGCGCCCGCAGCGTCCGTACCGGGGACCTGGCGGAGGACATCAGTGCGGTGGTGGCGCTGGCCGAAGCCGCCGCGCGGAAGACCGCCGACCCGGGCACGGCTTCGGGTGTCGGCGCGGACGCGACCTCAGGTGCCGGTACGGGTGTCGGCGCGGGTGTGGGCGCGGACGCGACCTCGGGTGCTACAGCCGGGATGACCGCGGGCGTGAACCCGGTCGGCGCCGGCGCCAACCGCTGACGGCGTCTTTTCACCGCTGACGTCCGGCCGCACCTGGCCGATTGCCCCGCTGGGCAGAGCCTCCGGCGGACAACGACGGAACCGGTCACCAGCCGGACCGACCAACAGACGGACCGATCAACAGACGGACCCGATCACCAGACGGACCGATCAACAGGCAGACCGATCCAGTGCCACAGGCCGGCACCACGCCGAAAGGGCGCGACGACCGGCCCGGCGGATCAGCACAAGCCACCACGGATCAACGCGTACCACGACCGATCACGGGCAACGACGACCACCAACGGTCGGGCATCGCAGGGCAGCCACGGCAAGCCCACCGATCGACCCGCTCCACCACTGACACCGAAGAACGCAACGCAGAGCCCAGCCGAACACCCTGACCTTCACCGGCAGTCGCCGCAGCCCCGCGTACGGACACGCGCGGACCGCCGGCCGCTTCCCGGATCAGGCCGCGCCCCGAGTGCGGCAGTGCCGCGCCGCCGTACGTGCCCACGCACGACAGCAGCGCCAGGAGCAGGACCCGCCCCGCGTCCTCGCGGTGGCCGGCGCGTGACCGTCCCGCGCCCGCTCCCAACTGCCTTGCACCGGCCGCGCCCAGGCCGCTCCACCGGCGTCACCGGCGACGTTTCCTCACTCCCGTCGCGACGCCCCGCCCCCACCACCGCCCGGCACCCTCGTCCGGGGCATGGGTGCAGTGCGGGAGGATGACGTCGTGACCTCAGCAAACAAGCCCCCCGCCCGTCCCCAGCCGTACGAGAAGACGTTCGCCGATCCCGCGCCCCGGCTGATCGCGACCGACTTGGACGGCACGCTGCTGCGCGACGACAAGACGGTGTCTGCCCGTACCGTCGCCGCGCTGGAGGCCGCCGAGAACGCCGGGATCGAGGTCTTCTTCGTCACGGGTCGCCCGGCGCGCTGGATGGGGGTGGTCGCGCCGCACCTCGCCGGACACGGGATGGCGATCCTGGCCAACGGCGCCGCGGTGTACGACGTCCGGGCCGGCCGGCTCATCGAGGCGTTCCCGCTTCCCGAGGAGGACGCTCTGGCGGTGGCGTACGCGCTGCGCGAGGCCGTACCGGGGACGGCCTTCGCGGTCGAGCGCACCGGCAGTTTCCGGCGTGACCCCGAGTACTGGTCCGCCGAACCGGAGGGTCCCGGCTCGGTGGTGCCCGTCGAGAGGCTGCCCCTGGAGGCGTTGCTCGCCGTGGACCCCGCGCAGCCGCTGCTGAAACTGCTGGCCAAGCATCCCGCGATCGATCCCGACGACTTCCTGGCCACCGCTTTGTCGGTCGCGGGCCGGCACGGCGAGATCACCCGGTCCAGTGAGTCCGCGCTGCTCGAAGTCAGCGGGGCAGGGGTCAGCAAGGCCACCACGCTCGCCAAGTGCTGCGCCGAACGCGGGGTGACCGCAGCCGAGGTGGTGGCCTTCGGGGACATGCCGAACGATCTGGCCATGCTGGACTGGGCCGGCACCGCCTACGCGGTCGCCAACGCCCACCCCCAAGTGCTGGCCGCCACCATTCTCCACACCGACAGCAACCAGGACGACGGCGTGGCCCGCGTCATCGAGCGCATCGTCGCGGCCCGTCAGGAAACGTGACGGCAAGAGGTCCGCCCGTAAGAAGACCGCTCGCAAGAAGACTGCCCGTAAGAAGACTGCTCGCAAGCAGCCGCGGATCCGTCAGGCTTCCCGACCTCCCGTGCCGCGGGCGGTCAGGCGGGCGGTCAGGCGGCCGGTCACGCGGGCCGTCACGCGGCCAGCCCCGCCGTCCGGCCACCCGCCACGGCCGGATGCGCGTCGGCTTCCCGCTCCCGCTCCAGCGTGCGGCGGAAGGGCCCGTCCGCCGTGGCCAGTTCGTCATAGGTCCCGCGTTGGACGACCCGTCCGGCCGCCAGCACCAGGATCTCGTCCACGGCGCCGTCCGCGAGGCCGGCGAGCCGGTGGGTGACGATCAGGGTGGTACGGCCCCGGGTGGCGGCAAGCAGGTCGGCGGTCAGGGCGTCGGCGGTCGCGATGTCGAGGTGCTCGGCCGGCTCGTCCAGGATCAGCACCGGGAAGCGGGCCAGCAGCGCGCGAGCCAGGGCGAGCCGCTGCCGCATGCCGCCCGACAGCCGGGCCCCGTGCTCGCCGACGGCGATGTCCAGATCGATGTCCAGCCGGGCGGCGGCCAGTGCGGCGCGCAGTTCGTCGTCGTCTGCGGCGGGCCGGGCCAGCCGCAGATTCTCCCGAACCGTGCTGTCGAAGACATGGGCGTCCTGGGCGCACAGGCCCACCAGTCGCCGTACGTCGTCGCCGGCCAGTGCCGCGGCGTCCCGCCCGGCCAGCGTGTACGAGCCGGCCTCCACGTCCAGGAACCGCAGCAGGACCTGCGCCAGGGTGGTCTTGCCCGCGCCGGACGGGCCGACCACCGCGATCCGGCGGCCGGGTGTCAGCGTCAGGTCCACCCCTGCCAGCGCGGGCCGGTCCTGTCCGGGGTGACGGGCCGTCAAGCCGCGGATCACCAGCGGATACGGTGCCGCGGGCGCCTCGGTTGGCGTTTCCGGTTCGGTGACCGGCGGCGGTGTGTCCAGTACTTCCCGGACCCGTTCGGCGGCCCGGCGACTGCGCTGCCGCTGCTGGGCGGCGAGCGGCATGCCGTTGACGGCCTCGAAGGCGGCGAGCGGCAGCAGCACGACAACGGCGAGGGTCACGCCGGGCAGGTCGTGCCCGGCCACCGCGCGCACCCCGGCCCAGGCGCAGGCCGTCACGGTGAGGCCGCTGATCAGCGCGGTCAGCCCGGCGCCCAGTGCGGTGGTCGCGGCCGAGCGGGCCGTGATCGCCGTGAGCGTGCGGTCGGCGCGCTCGGCGGCACGGCGGCGGCCGGTGAGCGCGCCGGCCACGGTGAGTTCCGCGGTGCCGGTGAACAACCCGAGCACCTGGGCGGACAACTCGCCCCTGGCCGGGGCGACCCGGCCCTCGGTGCGGCGGGCCACCGCGACGGCCAGCGCGGGCACGGCGGCGCCGGCGGCCAGCAGCCCGGCCGCCAGGATCACCCCGGCGGTCGGCAGCAGCCACCCGGTGAAGGCCGCCGCCGCGGCAGCTGTCGTGCCGGCGATCACGGCCGGCAGCAGCCAGCGCAGGAAGTAGTCCTGCACCCCGTCCACGTCGGCGACCAGCCGCGACAGCAGGTCACCGCGCCGTACTTCGCGCAGCCCGGCGGGCGCCAGCCGCTCCAGTCGGCGGAAGACCGCGACCCGCACCTCGGCCAGCGCCCGCAGCACGGCGTCGTGCCCCACCAGCCGCTCCCCGTAGCGGAAGACGGCCCGCCCGATCCCGAAGGTCCGGGTGGCGGTCACCGCCACCATCAGATACAGCACGGGCGGATGCTGCGAGGCGCGGCTGATCAGCCACCCGGACGTGCCCATCAGGCCCACCGCGCAGCCCAGGGCCAGCACTCCGAGTGCCGCCGCCCCGGCGAACCGCCGCCAGAACCCGGCGCCCCGGATCAGCCCGGCCACCCGGCCCGCGGTCGGGCGGCCGCGCCGGCCGGGAGGGGAAGCCGTCGGGGCTCCCTCGTCCGCGTCGTTCACAGCGTTCGACGCGACCGAAGCGACCGAAGCGACCGCACTGTCCGAAGCATCCGCCGAGATGTCCGGTTCCGGGGGCGCGGCCGCCGGGACGCGCTGGGCCGGGAAGGCCGCCGCCGCAGGAGTGACGGGCACGGCGGAAGGAGTCGGCGAGGACAGCGGGAGTACCCGGTCGGCCAGCGGCAGGAGGGCCGGGCGGTGGGCCGTCACCACGACCGTGCGGCTGGCGGCGAGCCTGCTCAGCGCCGCGATGACCTCCGCCTCCGTCACGCCGTCGAGGTGGGCGGTCGGCTCGTCGAGCAGCAGCAGGGGGCGGTCGGCCAGGAACGCGCGGGCCAGCGCCAGGCGTTGCCGCTGGCCCGCGGACAGCCCACTGCCGTCCTCCCCGATCCGGTCCCCGGCGGCGGCGAAGGCCGCGGCTCCGGCGGCGGCGAGCGCGGCCCCGACCTCGGCGTCGGTCGCTCCGGGCCTGGACAGCCGCACATTGTCCGCGATCGTGCCGGCGAACAGGTGCGGGCGCTGCGGCACCCAGGCGATCTGGCGGTGCCAGGACGCCGGGTCGAGGTCGGCCAGGTCGGTGCCGTCGACCAGGATCCGTCCGGCGGCAGGCGGTGCGAAGCCGAGCAGTGCGCTGAGCAGGGTGGACTTTCCGATGCCGCTGGGTCCGGTGACGGCGAGCGTCTCTCCGGCGGCCAGCGTGAAGGTGGTCGCGGCCAGCAGACCGTCCTGCCGCACCGTGAGGTCTTCGACCTGGATGGTGGCCGTCCGCAGATCGGGCGCGGGCCGACCGCCGGCCGCCGATCGCGGCGCGGTCTCCAGCACCTCGAAGACCTGCTCGGCGGCGGCCAGTCCCTCTGCGGCAGCGTGGTACTGGGCCCCCACCTGCCGTAGTGGCAGATAAGCTTCCGGCGCGAGGATCAGCACCAGCAACCCGGTCCGCAGATCGAGTTCGCCGTGCACCAGCCGCATGCCGATGCCGACCGCCACCAGGGCCACCGCGATGGTCGCCAGCAGTTCCAGCACGAAGGACGACAGGAACGCGATACGCAAGGTGCGCAGCGTCGCCCGGCGGTAGTCCCCGGTGATCTCCCGGATCCGGTCCGCCTGCGCCTTCGCCCGCCCGAAGACCTTGAGGGTGGGCAGCCCGGCGACGACGTCGAGGAAGTGTCCGGACAGCCGGCCGAGCAGCGCCCACTGCCGGTCCATCCGCTCCCGGGTGGCCCAGCCGACCAGCACCATGAACAGCGGGATCAGCGGCAGCGTCACCACGATGATCGCCGCCGACACCCAGTCCGCGGTGACGATTCTGGCCAGCACCACCACCGGCACCACCACCGCGAGCCCCAACTGCGGCAGGTAACGGGCGAAGTAGTCGTCCAGCGCGTCCACCCCGCGCGTGGCGAGCGTGGTCAGCTCGCCGCTGCGCTGCCCGGTCAGCCAGCCGGGGCCGAGCGCGCCGGCGTGCTCCAGCAGCCGCAGCCTGAGCTGCGACTTCACCGCGGCCCCGGCCCGGTGGGCGCACAGTTCGGTGAGCCAGGCGACCAACGCCCGCCCCGCCGCCACGCCGGCCAGCCCCAGCAGGTCGCTCCGCAGCGCACCGGCTCCGTCGCCGTGCTGGAAGCCGCCCACCACGACATCGGCGATGAGGACGGCTTGGGCGACGATCAGGACCGCGCCGACCAGCCCCAGCAGTACCGACCCGGCGAGGAAGACACGGCTGGTGCGGGCGTACCGCAGCAGTCGCGGATCGACAGGTTTCACGTGGAACATCCCCCTTCGATCGCTTCGCCCGGAAGATGTTCCACGTGGAACATCGCCGGCCGCGCCGCGGGCATCAGTGCGCCGCTTCCGCTATGTGCTGGGTGCCGATCCGCTTGCGGAACACCCAGTACGTCCAGCCCTGGTAGAGCATCACCAGTGGCGCGGCGATGCCCGCGCACCACGTCATGATCCGCAGCGTGTACGGCGTCGCGGACGCGTTGCCGACGGTCAGGCTCCAGGCCGGGTCGAGCGAGGAGGGCATGACGTCGGGGAAGAGGGTGAGGAAGAACATCGCCATGACGGCCGCGATCGTCACCCCGGAGCAGGCGAACGACCAGCCCTCGCGGCCGGCGAGATTCGCCCCGAGCGCGGCGGCCAGGGCGGCGAGCGCCACAATCAGCGCCACCAGGCTGCGGCCGTTGCCGGTATGGAGCTGCGTCCAGATCAGGAACACCGTCGCGAGGGTGAACGCCGCCAGGCCCGTCCGGGTGGCCGTCGTCCTGGCCCGTTCCCTGATCGGCCCGAGCGTCTTCAGCGAGGCGAACACCGCGCCGTGGAAGGTGAACAGCGTCAAGGTGACGGCTCCCCCGAGCAGGGCGTAGCCGTTCAGCAGATCGAAGAGTCCGCCGACGTACTCCTTGTTCGCGTCGATCTTCACCCCGCGCACGATGTTGGCGAAGGCCACGCCCCACAACGCGGCGGGCAGCAGCGAGGTCCAGAAGATCGCGTGCTCCCAGTTGCGCTGCCAGCGTTCGTCGGGCCGCTTGGCGCGGTACTCGAAGGCGACCCCGCGGACGATCAGACACACCAGGATGACCAGCAGGGGCAGATAGAAGCCGGAGAAGAGGGTGGCGTACCAGTCGGGGAAGGCGGCGAAGGTGGCGCCGCCCGCGCTGAGCAGCCACACCTCGTTGCCGTCCCAGACCGGGCCGATGGTGTTGATCAGCACGCGCCGCTCGGTGCGGTCGCGGGCCAGCAGTCGGGTCAGCACGCCGATCCCGAAGTCGAACCCTTCGAGGAAGAAGTAGCCCGTCCACAGGACGGCTATCAGGACGAACCAGACGTCGTGCAGATGCATCTCGCGCTCCTCAGGACCTCAGTAGGAAAAGGCCATCGGCCGGTCGGCGTCCGCGTCGTCGTCCCGGTCGCCGCCGATCCTGGTGGGGGACCGGCGGTCGTCGTCGGTGAGTTCGGGCGGGCCGGCCTTCGCGTACTTCGCCAGCAGCCGCACCTCGACCACGGCCAGTACGCCGTAGAGCAGGGTGAAGACGGTCAGCGAGGTGATGACGTCGCCGGTCGAGACCCCGGGGGAGACCGCGTCGCTGGTGCGCAGCAGGCCGTAGACCACCCACGGCTGGCGGCCGGTCTCGGTGAAGATCCAGCCCCAGGAGTTGGCGAGCAGCGGGAAGACCATGGTCCACAGGGCGATCCGCCAGTACCAGCGGGCCAGTCCGTCGCTGATCCGGACGCTCCGGGTGAGCATCAGATGCGGCACCTCGTCGTCGTCCGTCCGGTGCTCGGGCGCGACCCAGAATCTGCGCCGGGTGAGCCACAGCCCGGCCGCGCCGACCCCGATGGACACCACTCCGAAGCCGATCATCCAGCGGAAGCCCCAGTAGGCGACGGGGATGTTCGGCCGGTAGTCGCCGGGGCCGTAGGTGGCCTGCTCGGCCTTGTTCACATCGTTGATGCCCGGCACATAGCTGGTGAAGGAGTCGTCGGCCAGGAAGGAGAGCAGGTTCGGGAGGTCGATCGCGACCTCGTTGTGGCCCTTGTTGACGTTGCCGACCGCGAAGATCGAGAAGGGCGCGCCCTTCTGGCCGTCCCACAGCGCCTCGGCCGCGGCCATCTTCATCGGCTGCTGCTTGAACATGACCTTGCCCAGGGTGTCGCCGCTGATCGCGGTGAGCGCGCCGGCCAGCACCGCGACCACCAGCGCCAGCCGCAGCGAGGACCGCATCACCGTGATGTGCTGCTTGCGCGCCAGGTGGTAGGCGGCGACGCCGATCATGAAGGCCGCGCCGGTCAGGAAGGAGGCGGACATGGTGTGGAAGAACTGGGCGAGCGCGGTGTTCTGGGTGAGCACCGCCCAGAAGTCGGTGAGTTCGGCCCGCTTGGTGACGGGGTTGTAGCGGTAGCCCACCGGGTGCTGCATCCAGGAGTTGGCGGCCAGGATGAAGTACGCGGACAAGATGGTGCCCAGCGAGACCATCCAGATGCAGGCGAGGTGGATGCGGCGGGGCAGCTTGTCCCAGCCGAAGATCCACAGACCGATGAAGGTCGACTCGAAGAAGAAGGCGATCAGCGCCTCGAAGGCGAGCGGGGCGCCGAAGATGTCGCCGACGAAGCGCGAGTAGTCCGACCAGTTCATACCGAACTGGAACTCCTGGACGATGCCCGTCACCACGCCCATGGCGATGTTGATCAGGAAGAGCTTGCCCCAGAATTTGGTGGCTCTGAGGTAGGTGTCCTTGCCGGTGCGCACCCACGCGGTCTGCATCCCCGCGGTCAGCGCGGACAGCGAGATCGTCAGGGGTATGAAGAGGAAGTGGTAGACGGTGGTGACACCGAACTGCCACCTGGCGACGTCCAGAGGCCCGAGAGCGAGCTGCACGATACGTCTCCTTTCCGGTGATACGAGCTCCGCTTGTGAACGTGAACTCATTCACAAGCAGTATCACGCACAGCAGTTCGCCCCCTGCCACCGGGGGGTGGTCAGGGGGCGAAAGGGCAGATCAGGGGAGGTTTCGTCGGCGTTTTCCGGCTGCGGCCCCCACTGCGGTTTCCCACTGCGGCTTCCCGCCGCGGCCCGCGAGGAAGCCGGGCGGCGCTTCCCGGCTACAGCTCCTTGCGGAACTTCTCCGCCGCCCGCAGCAGCAGATCGTTCGCCTCGGTCTCGCCGATGGTGATCCGGACTCCTTCGCCGGCGAACGGCCGGACCGTGGCACCGGCCCGCTCGCACGCCTCGGCGAAGTCCACGGTGCGCTCCCCCAGCCGCAGCCAGACGAAGTTGGCCTGGGTCTCGGGCACCGTCCAGCCCTGCGCGGCCAGATGCTCGACCACCCGGGAGCGTTCGGCGACCAGGCCCGCGACCCGCTCCAGCAGCGCCGGTTCGGCGCGCAGGCTGGCCACCGCCGCGTCCTGGCCGACCTGGCTCACACCGAAGGGGACCGCCGTCTTGCGCAGCGCCGCGGCCACCGGCTCGTGGGCGATCGCGAAGCCGACCCGCAGCCCGGCCAGGCCGTAGGCCTTGGAGAAGGTGCGCAGCACCGCGACATTGGGACGGTCCCGGTACAGGTCGATGCCGTCGGGCACCTCGGGATCGGTGTTGAACTCCCGGTACGCCTCGTCCAGCACCACCAGCACATCGGCCGGCACCCGGTCCAGGAAACGTTCCAGCGCCGCCCGCCGGACCACCGTCCCGGTCGGGTTGTTGGGATTGCAGACGAACACCAGCCGGGTCCGCTCGCCGACCGCGTCCGCCATCGCGTCCAGGTCGTGCGTCTCGGCGGCGTCCAGCGGCACCTGCACCGCCCGGGCGCCGCTGATCCGCGTGATGATCGGATATGCCTCGAAGGAGCGCCAGGCATAGACCACCTCGTCGCCCGGCCCCGAGGTCGCCTGTACCAGTTGCTGCGCCACACCGACCGAGCCGGTGCCGGTCGCCACGTGCTCGGCGGGCACGTCGAAGCGCGTCGCCAGTTCCCCCGTCAGCAGCGAGCAGGCCAGATCCGGGTAGCGGTTGACGGCGCTCATGGCGGCGGTGACGGCCTCCATGACACCCGGCAGCGGGGGATACGGGTTCTCGTTGGAGGACAGCTTGAAGGCAGGTAGGCCCTCGGTCGCCGTCGGGGGCCGGCCCGGCTTGTACGTCGGGATGCCGTCGAGTTCCGCGCGCAGCTTGGGGGTGCTCATGACCACACCCTACGAGCGGCGGGACCGGCTGGGGAGGGGTGCGCCGGGTCACGGGAAAGGGGGTGCGCGGCCGGCGACCCGCGCCGGGTGCGCCGACGGACCGGAAAACGTGCCCGGGTGGCGTGCGCGGTGGCGCGCATCCCCCGTAGGAGTGAGTTGCCGGGACCAGCCGTCGCGGACCAATGGCCGGGTGATCCCGGCGCCCGGGACCGCATCGCCCGGACCTGGGCCACTGCCGCCTGCATATTCCACTTTGCATACGGCTTTCGATCTTGCAGAAACCGTTCTTCTTGGGGGTTGCGCTGGCGGAAGCCGGATGGACCAGCACCGCCCTACTATCGGCACGCCATGACAGCTGCAGGGAAACACCAGGCGAACCGGCCCGTCGGACGCCGGCTGGAGCGGGCGGGGATCAGGGACGTCGCCGCTGCCGCCGGAGTCTCGATCACGACTGTCTCCGACGCGCTCAACGGCAAGGGCCGACTGCCCGACGCCACCCGTCGCCATGTCCGGGAGGTCGCCGACCGGCTCGGCTACCGGCCGTCCGCGGCCGCCCGCACACTGCGCACCGGCAAATCCGGCCTCATCGGTCTGACCGTGACGACCTACGGCGAAGAACCGTTCACCTTCACCGAGTTCGCCTACTTCGCGGAGATGGCCAGGGCCGCCACCTCGGCGGCACTCGCCCGCGGCTACGCCCTGGTCATCCTGCCCGCCTCCTCACGGCACGACGTGTGGGGGAACGTGGCGCTGGACGGCACCGTGGTGATCGACCCCTCCGACCAGGACCCGGTGGTCACCGAACTCGTCCGGCAGGGCGTGCCGGTGGTCAGCGACGGCCGCCCGGCCGGCAGCCTGCCGGTGCACGCCTGGGTCGACAACGACCACGAGGAGGCCGTGCTCGGCATCCTCGACCACCTCGCCGCGGCCGGTGCCCGCCGGATCGGTCTGCTCACCGGCACCAGCACGGACACCTACACCCGGCTGTCCACCACCGCGTATCTGGAGTGGTGCGAACGCGTCGGCCAGGAACCGGTCTACGAGGCGTATCCCGCCCACGATCCCTGCGCGGGCGCGGTCGCCGCCGACCGGTTACTCGCGCGCCCGGACCGACCGGACGCCGTCTACGGGCTGTTCGACCCCAACGGCACCGATCTGCTCGCCGCCGCCCGGCGCTACGGCCTGCGGGTCCCCGACGACCTGCTGCTGGTCTGCTGCAGCGAGAGCGGCGGCTACGCCGGCACCGACCCGCCGATCACCACCTTGTCCCTCCAACCGCGGCGGATCGGCACCGCGGTGGTGCAGCTGCTCATCGACGCCATCGAGGGCAACGGCCCGGCCCATCCCGTACAACAGGTGATGCCGACCGAGTTGATCGTCCGGGCGTCGTCGCAGCGCCGGGCGCACCGCACCACCGTCAGCCCCCCGCGCGGACCCGCCCGCGGGGAGGGGTGAGCCGGACGTCCGCCAGGAGGCCCCGAAGCGGCGGCGAACGGGGACTAAAGGGTAGTTTGTCTGAACCTTCTGAAAACCAGGTGCCTGGGTATGTCACAACGCGCCAGCGTCATTCCTATGATGGGCGGATGGCGGCGCGATCGTGGAGGGGTCGATGACTCAGGGGGCAGATCAGGGGTACGACCCCGGATCCGGGTACGAGCCCGGCTTCGAACCCGCGCCCGATTACGGGGCGGCGCCGGAATTCGAGCGGGCGCCGGACGGCTACTCGCCGCTTGCGGCCGTCTACGACCCCGCCAGGCCGGAGGTTCCGCTGGTGTCGACGGACTACACGCCGACCGAACAGGATCTCCCGGTGATCACGGCGACAGCCGAGAACGGTGACCGGCCCGGTCCGCTCTTCGTGGTCGGCGATGTGCACGGCTATCTGGCCGAGTTGCTGGCCGAGCTGCGGCAGACCGGACTGGTCGACGAGGAGGGCCACTGGTCGGCGGGCAGCGCGCGGCTGTGGTTCCTCGGCGACTTCACCGACCGCGGCCCCGACGGCGTCGGCGTCATCGAACTGGTCATGCAGCTGTCCGCCGAGGCCGCCGCGGCCGGCGGCTACTGCCGGGCCCTGATGGGCAATCACGAGCTGCTGCTGCTGGGCGCCCACCGCTTCGGCGACGCGCCCGTCAACTCCACCGGCGGCACGGCCTCCTTCCTGGCCGCCTGGCGGCTCAACGGCGGCCAGCCCTCCGACATGGAGCGGCTGGAGGACCGGCATCTGACCTGGATCTCCCGGTTGGACGCCGCCCACCTGACCGACGGTCACCTGCTGCTGCACTCCGACACCACCGCGTATCTGGAGTACGGCGGCAGCATCGAGGAGATGAACGACGCGGTCACCGGCGTGCTGCAGCGCGGCGACGCCGACGAATGCTGGGAGCTGTTCCGCAAGTTCACCAAGCGGTTCGCCTTCCGCGGCGACGAGGGCGCCAAGGCCGCCCGCGAACTCCTCGGCGCCTACGGAGGCAGCCAGGTCGTGCACGGCCACAGCCCCATCCCGTACCTGCTCGGCGAGGTCGGCGGCGAGTACGTGCCGGCCGAGGGCGAGGAGCGCGCCCAGGCCGTCCGCGGCCCGATGGTCTACGCGGACAGCCTGGCGGTGGCCATGGACGGCGGCGTCACCATGGACGGCCGACTGCTCGTCGCCCAACTCCCGCTCGTCGTCCAGCCCGTCTCCCCCAACGCGCCCGGGGCCTGACCCTGCCACCAGGTCCCTAGGCCGTGTCTGACAAA
>NZ_FMCH01000248.1 GCF_900091855.1 Streptomyces sp. DvalAA-14 | reverse complement strand
CGGCCGGATCGCCGGGCACACGCAGCTGACCGGCGGCACGTACAACACCCTGCACCGGATCGACCTCACCGACGGCTCCCGGCTGGTGCTCAAGGTCCCGCCCGCGTCTCGGTCGCCGCGCCTGACCTATGAATCCGAACTGCTGCACGGCGAGGCGCGGTTCTACGCGTCGGCGGCGACGGCCGGGGTGCCCGCGCCCCGGGTGCTGTACGCCGAACCGGGGGAATCAGGCCCGCGGCCGCCCTTCTTGCTCATGAGCCACTGCCCCGGCGCGCCGTGGCGCGGATCCGGCGACGAGCCGGCCGGTCCGGAACGGGCCCGGCTGCGGTCCGAACTCGGCTCGCTGGTCGCCCGGCTGCACGCGGTGGGCGGGCCCGGCTTCGGCTATCCGGCCGGCGGCACCGGCCCGCTCACCGACCGCTGGGCACCCGCCTTCGCCGCGATGACCGGCGCCGTACTGGACGACGCGGAGACCTACCGGCCGTGGCTGCCCCGCGAAGTGCCGCGGATCCGGGCCGTGCTGGCGGCCGCCGCCCCGGCGCTGGACGAGGTGACGCTGCCGGCCCTGGTCCACTTCGACCTGTGGCCGGGCAATGTGCTGCTGGACGGTCCGGTGGGCGGGCGGGCGATCAGCGCTCTCATCGACGGCGAGCGGATGTTCTGGGGCGATCCGCTGGCCGATTTCGCCTCCCTGTCGCTCTTCGGCGACGCGCCCGAGACCGATGCCGCCTTCCTGGCCGGCTACCGCGCCGGCGGCGGCCGCACCGACTTCGACGCCGCCGCGCTCCGGCGGATCGCGCTGTACCGCTGCTACCTGTACCTGATCATGCTGGTCGAGGTCGTGCCGCGCGGCTACGGCGCCGAGCGCCGCTCCTGGGTGCGGGAGTTCGTCGGTCCGCGGCTGGAGGCGGCCCTGGACGCGGCCCTCGTCACGGCTGGTTGACGTTCCAGCGACGCTTTTCGGCCATCGCGGCGGGGGTGTCCGCGGTCGGCGGCCCGGTTGCCCGTAAGGGGTGCGTCGGACCGCGGGGCGCCGGGAGGTGGCCGGTTCCGTTCGGCCGCGGCCACCGCGGGTGAAAGGATCGCCCGCGCGGCCGACGGCAGCGGCAAGACGCCCCGCCCGCCCGTTCCCGGCGGCCCCGGCCGCCCTGACAGGCCCGGGGCCGGCGGAGAGCTGGACGGCGGGGAGAGGGCACGAAGCGGCGGTGTATGGACCACCGCCGCTTCGTGTCGTCCGGGCCCGGCGCCCGCGGGGCCCTACGGCAAGGTCGCCACCAGCGCCGCGTAGGACAGTCCCGCGCCGTAGCCGAGCAGCAGCGCGGTCTCCCCGGAGACCGCGGCGCCGGAGGAGAGCACCGCCTCCATGGCCAGCGGGATGGACGCGCCCGAGGTGTTGCCGTTGGTCACGATGTCCTTGGCGACCGTCACCCGCTCGGGCAGCCCCATCGAGCGGGTCATGCTGTCGATGATCCGCTCGTTGGCCTGGTGCGGGATGAAGGCGTCCAGTTCCTCCGCCCGGACGCCGGCCTCGTCCAGTGCCCGCAGGGCCACCTTGGACATCTCGTAGACCGCCCAGCGAAAGACCCGCTGCCCGTCCTGCCGCAGCGACGGGAAGGGGTGGCCGGGGTCCTTCTTGAGGACGTCCCAGGGCACGCTCTGGCTGATCGCGTCCGCCTGCCCGCCGTCGGCGCCCCACACGACCGGGCCGATGCCGGGGGTCGGCGAGGGGCCGACGACCACCGCGCCCGCGCCGTCCCCGAAGATGAAGGCGGTGGAGCGGTCGGTCAGGTCGAGGATGTCGGTCATCCGCTCGACACCGACCACCAGGACATGGCCGCCGCGGGCCCGTACCGCGTCGGAGGCCAGCACCACGCCGTGCACGAAGCCCGCGCAGCCCGCCGAGACATCGAAGCCGGCCGCCCGGGTCGCGCCGAGGCGGTGGGCGATCTCGGTGGCGATCGCCGGAGTCTGCATCAGATGGGTGAAGGTGGCCGCGATGATGCAGGTGATGTCGTCCGGGGTGAGGCCGGCCGCCGCGATCGCCTTGCTGGCGGCCTGTTCGGCCATCGCGCCGAGCGTCTCGTCGGGGCCGGCCCACCGGCGGGTCCTGATACCGGTCCTGGACCGGATCCACTCGTCCGAGGAGTCGATGTACCGGCACACCTCGTCGTTGTCGACGATCCGCCGCGGGCGGTAGGCGCCGACACCGAGGATCCTGGTGTGCCGTGCGCCCGCGGGCACGGTGATCTCAGCAGTCATGGAAGCCATTCATGGAAACCTTTCAGACCATCACCGGCCGACGGCCGGCTCGGGTCGGACCTTGCGGCGGACGGTACACCGCAGCACCGCCCACGGTGGCTAACCGCGAAACCGCGCGCGGGCTTCCGCACCTCCGCATGATCTCCTCCCGGCCGCGCGATCGCCCAGCGGGGCCCGCCGTCGGCTCACCCGGGCTCCGGCGAGTCGGGCCGCAGGGCGGCGGCCAGCGCCGTCGGGCCGTGGGCGGTGGCGCCGCGAGCGTAGGCGGCGGCGTACCCGGCGTCACCGAGGGCGGCGCGGGCCTGCGCCTCGCAGCGCTCGCGCACCATGGCGAGCTCGGGTGCGCCGCGCTGCAGGTGGCCGACGCTGCGCCAGTAGGTGCCTCCGGTGCCGTAGACGGACGCCGCCTGTTCCGCCCGGCCCTCGGCGGCCAGCGCGGCCGCCAGCAGGTCCAGGCCCAGCGCGATGCCGAAGGCGTCGTGGAGCAGCCGCTTGCTCTCCAGCATCGTGCGGGCGTACGCGGCCGCCTCGCCGGGGGCCGCGGAGAACAGCGCGACGATGGAGAGCTGGTAGTCCAGGTAGGAGCGGGTCCAGACCTCACCCGTGCGTACGCAGTGCTCCCGTAATTCCAGGGCGCGGGCCTGGCCTTCGACGAAGGATCCCAGCGCGGTGAGGGACAGGACCTCGACCAGGTTGCAGCGCAGCCGGTCGGGTGAGTCGAAGGCGAAGCCGGGGACGGTCGCGAGGGCGTCGCGGGCGGTGTCACAGGCCTTGCGCGGCTCCCCCATGAGCATGGCCAGCAGCCCGACGAAGCCGGCGGCGCCCAGCAGGCCCTCGTTGTCGCCGTCGGCGTCGGCCGCGGCCTGCGCCTCCGCGCTGATGACGGTGGCCAGTTCGTAGTCCCCCAGCAGGGTGACGGTGACGCCGTAGCCGATGAGGGCGCGGGTGCGGGCCGGGCCGGCGGCGGTGTGCACGGCCAGGGCGCGTTCGAGGGAGGTGCGGGCCTCCTTGAGGTGGCCGCAGCAGGTCCAGAAGTAGACCAGCAGCCCGCCGAGTTCCGCGGCCCTGGCGGGGTCGTGGACGAGCCAGTGGTCCAGCGCGGTGCGCAGGTCGGTGTGCGCGTCCTCGACCATGCGGTAGCCGGGGATCTGATCGGCCCCCGGCCAGCTGGCGTCGGCCCAGCGGGCCAGCCGGGTGAAGTGCTCGGCGTGCCGCCGGGCGAGGGTGTCGGCCTCGCCGAGTTCGCGCAGCCACTCGTGGCCGAACTCGCGGATGGTGTCGAGCATGCGGTAGCGGTCGACGGTCGCGGGCCGGTGTCCGCTGCTGTCCCGGCCCCCGCCGCCGGCCTGGCACTCGCCCCCGTAGCCGTCCGGGCCCGCGTCCGGATCACCGTCCGGGTCGCTGTCGAGGTCGCCGCCCGCGTCGCCGGCCCGCCGGACCACGGACTGGGCGACCAGCCGCTCCAGGGCCGGCTCCACGTCCTCCGGCCTCAGCGGGCCGCCGGCCGTGACGGCCCGGGCCGCGGCGAGGTCGAAGGTGCCGCGGAAGACGGTGAGCCGGGCCCACAGCAGCCGCTCGACCGGGCTGCACAGCTCGTGGCTCCAGCCGATCGCGGTCCGCAGCGTCTGGTGCCGCCGGGGCCAGACGAAGCCGGAACGCGACAGCACGTCGAACCGGGAGCCGAGCCGGGCGGCGATCTCGGTGACCGGGGCCGGGCCGACCTGGGCGGCGGCCAGTTCGATGGCCAGCGGGATGCCCTCCAGGCGGCGGCAGATCGACTCGGCGGCCTCGGCGGCGCCCGGTTCGGCCAGCGGGGCCGGGCCCAGCCGGGTGGTCAGCCGCTCGGTGAACAAGGTCAGCGCGTCGTCGCCGTCGGCCGGCAGCGGCAGCACATCGAGGATCTCCTCGACCTGGGAGGCCAGCGGGCGGCGGCTGGTGGCCAGGACGGTCACGCCGGGGGCCGCGGTGAGCAGTTCGCCCACCAGGTGCGCGCAGGCGTCGACCAGGTGCTCGCACGAGTCCAGGACGAGCAGCAGCCGCTTGTCGGCCAGCCATTCGCACAGCGCCTCGACCGGCATCCGCGCCGAGTGGTCGGCGAGGTCGACGGCGTCGCTGACGGTGGCCAGCAGCAGCTCGGGGGTGTCCAGAGTCGCCAGGTCGGCCCACCAGGTGCCGTCGGGGAAG
>NZ_FMCH01000455.1 GCF_900091855.1 Streptomyces sp. DvalAA-14 | reverse complement strand
GCTGATCGCCAACCGCACCGCCATCGGCCCCTGGGAATCGTTCGACCTGATCAACGACTGAGTTACCGCTTCCCCGCCATCAACATGCCGCGTCCGTGTAGAAGTTCACGGGCGCGGCATGTTGCGCAGATTGGACCGGGCCAGCTGCACCATCTTGCCGACACCGCCGTCCAGCACCATCTTGCCCATCGACAGCGCGAAGCCGCCGATCTGCTCACCGGTGATCTTCGGCGGGATGGACAGCGCGTGCGGGTCGGTCACCACGTCCACCAGCGCCGGGCCCGGGTGCCGGAAGGCGTCCCGCAGCGCGCCGCGCAGATCCTTCGGCTGATCCACCCGCACCCCGTACGCACCCGCCGCGCGGGCGATCACCGCGAAGTCGGGGTTCTGGTTTCCGGTGCCGTAGGCCGGCAGTCCCTCGACCATCATCTCCAACTCCACCATGCCCAGGGAGGAGTTGTTGAACAGCACGATCTTCACCGGCAGGTCGTACTGGACCAGGGTCAGGAAGTCGCCCATCAGCATGGCGAAGCCGCCGTCGCCGGACATCGACACCACCTGGCGGCCCCGGTCCAGGAACTGCGCCCCGATCGCCTGCGGCAGCGCGTTGGCCATCGAGCCGTGCGAGAACGAACCGATCACCCGGCGCTTGCCGTTGGGGGTCAGATAGCGCGCCGCCCACACGTTGCACATACCGGTGTCCACCGTGAACACCGCGTCATCGGCGGCCTCTTCGTCCAGCACGGAGGCCACGTACTCGGGGTGGATCGGCAGGTGCTTGTCCACATTGCGGGTGTAGGCCTTCACGACGCCCTCCAAGGCGTCGCTGTGCTTCTTCAACATCCTGTCCAGGAACCGCCGGTCGGTCTTCTCGCGCACCCGCGAGGCCAGACAGCGCAGCGTCTCCCCCGCGTCGCCCCACACCGCCAGGTCCAACTTCGAGCGTCGGCCGAGGTGTTCGGGACGCACATCGATCTGGACGATCGTCACGTCGTCCGGCAGGAAGGCGTTGTACGGGAAGTCGGTACCCACCAGCATCAGCAGATCGCACTCGTGCATCGCCTCGTAGGCGGCGCCGTAACCGAGCAGCCCGCTCATCCCGACGTCGTACGGGTTGTCGAACTGGATCCATTCCTTGCCCCGCAGCGCGTGCCCCACCGGGGACTTGACGCGTTCGGCGAAGGCCATCACCTCGTCGTGCGCACCGGCCGTACCGCTGCCGCAGAACAGCGTGACGCGCTCGGCGGCGTCCACCAGCCGGGCCAGCTCCTCGATCTCGGCGTCGCCGGGGCGCACGGTGGGACGCCGGGTGACCAGGGCGTGCTCGAAGGCCCGCTGGGGTGCCTCCTGGGCCGCGATGTCACCGGGCAGGCTGATCACCGACACGCCGCCGCGGCCGACCGCGTGCTGGATCCCGGTCTGCAGCACACGCGGCATCTGCGCCGCGTTGGAGATCAATTCGCTGTAGTGGCTGCACTCCTGGAACAACCGGTCCGGGTGGGTCTCCTGGAAGTACGTCGTGCCGATCTCGCTGCTCGGGATGTGCGAGGCGAGGGCCAGCACCGGCGCCATCGAGCGGTGCGCGTCGTACAGGCCGTTGATCAGATGCAGATTGCCCGGCCCGCACGAGCCGGCGCAGGCCGCCAGCCGGCCGGTGAGCTGCGCCTCGGCGCCGGCCGCGAACGCCGCCGTCTCCTCGTGCCGTACGTGCACCCATTCGATGGAACGGTTGCGGCGCACCGCGTCCACGACCGGGTTCAGGCTGTCGCCCACCACCCCGTACACGCGCTGGACGCCCGCACGGGCAAGGACGTCGATGAACTGCTCGGCGACGGTCTGCTTCGGCATGTACCCATCTCCGCACAGGCACGGGGCGCACGCATCCCGGGAGCGGTCAGGCGTCCCAGACGGTCACCGCCGTCCGGTCGTCGGCGTAGCCCTTGACCCGGGTCTGGGTGTCCGCGAGGTAGGCGGCCAGCCCCGGCACCTTCCCGGCACCCCACCGGGCGGCCAGGTGCCCGGCCAACTCCGGCTCGCCCCGCAGCGGCTCCGCGAGACCGGCGCTGCACATCAGCAGCGCGTCACCCGGCTGGGCCACGGTGGCGCGGAAGCGGAAGGGCGCGGAGGTCTCGTCCGGCGCGAGGTCCAGATCCTGCCAGACCCCGTCCCTGATCCGGAACAGTCCGCCCTCCCCCACCCCGAAGAACAGCCGGATCCTGGACTCCGGGTCGGCGGGCAGCAACAGGCAGCGCAGCGAGGCGGTGTACGTGCCCTCGTCCAGCCCCAGGTCCTCCCCGCGCGCCCGCAGCCGCCCGTAACAGCGGTCGGTCAGCCGGTGCAGCCCGGACTTCAGCGAGCCGCGCCGCGCCGCCCGCAGATCGTCGATGAGTCGCGCCCGGCTTCTCCCGACGGCCCCGGCGATCCACCGCACCGTGTCCTGCGCGGCCCGGTGGGCGTCGTCCGCGGCGCGCGCGCCGCTCGCCATCGCCACCAGCAGCAGCGCGTCCTCGCCGGTGCCGAACCGGGCGGTCAGCAAGGCGTCCCGGCGCGGCTGGCCCCGGTACCGGGCGGAGTCCCCGCGCATCGCCGCGGTCCGGATCGTCACCCGCCCGTAGCGCGCGCCGTCCAGCACGGTGTCGGCCACCAGCCCGTCCAGTTCCTCCGGATCGGCCTCCGGCCACGCGGTCGGCTCCGCGCCGTACGTCGGCGGCCCGCCGCCGACCACCTCCGGCGCCCCGACGATCTCCGGCACCGCTCGCGCGGGCTCCCACCCGGGCGGCAACTCCGGCGCCCACCGCACCTCTCCCTCCGCGAACCCGGTCTCCCCCCACCCGGCGGCAGGCGGCCCGAACACCCCGAGCGGCGCGTCCCCGGGAGCGGCCGGCGCGGGCGGCTGTGCGGCCCGCATGCCCCTGGAGGGGACCACCCCGGCCGGCTTCACCCGCTCGGGCTGGGCTCGACCCGTTCCCCGGGGCACGATCTCGGCGCCGGGCGCGGGGCCGACACCGGGTTCCGGTCCGGGCTCGGGTCGGGGCTCCCGTCCGGGCGCCGGCTCGGGGGCGGACTCGGACGGCCTTACGGACTGGGGCACGCTCCCGGCGCCAGGCGGCGGAACCGGACCGGACCCGGGCTGGGGCTGGGGCTCCGGCGGTTGCGGGGATCGGGGCGCACGGTCAACCGCGTGCCCGGCCCACTCGACATCGCCGGCTGCACCCTCGGCAGCGCGTTCCGGCGCGGGCCCGAACGCGGCCTCGGGCTCGGGCCCTGGCTCGGGCCCGGCCTGGGGCCGGCTCTCGGCGACCGGCAGCGGCACGCCGGCAAATCCGGGCTCGGACCTCCGCGCCGCCTCAAGGC
>NZ_FMCH01000282.1 GCF_900091855.1 Streptomyces sp. DvalAA-14 | reverse complement strand
CCGCGGCGACACCCCCCGGGCGGTCTGGCTCGCGCTGCCCGGGCCGCACTGGCCGCAGGAACTCGCGCTGGCCATCGCCGCCGCCTTGTCCGCCGGACGCGGCGCGCTCGCCGTCCTGCCCGACGGCCGGTCCGCCGCCCGGGTGGACACCGCCCTCACCGACCTGATCGGCGCCGGCCACCATGTGATGCTCACCGCCGACGCCGGGCCGGAGCAGCGCTACCAGCGCTGGCTCTCGGTCAGCCGCGGCGCGGTCCGCGCGGTGATCGGCACCCGCGCCGCGATGTTCGCACCCGTCGCCGACCTCGGTCTCGTCGCGCTGTGGGACGACGGCGACTCCAGCCACGCCGAACCGCACGCCCCGCAGCCGCACGCCCGCGACGTGCTGCTGCTGCGGGCCCGCGAGGAGCGCACCGCCTTCCTGCTCGGCGGGATCACCAGCACCGTCGAGGGCGCCCAGCTCGTCGACAGCGGGTGGGCGCTGCCACTGGCCGCGAGCCGCGACGAGGTCCGCGCCGCAGCCCCGCTGATCCGCACCGTCGGCGACACCGACCAGGCCCGCGACGAGGCGGCCCGAGCCGCCCGGCTGCCCTCGCTGGCCTGGCAGGTCACCCGGGACGCGCTCACCCGCGGCCCGGTTCTCGTCCAGGTGCCCCGGCGCGGCTATGTGCCCCGGCTGGCCTGCGACCGCTGCCGCGAACCGGCCCGCTGCTCCGCCTGCGCCGGGCCGCTGGAGCTGCGCGACCGGACCGGGACCCCGCACTGCGGCTGGTGCGGGCGGCCCGCCGCGGACTGGCACTGCCAGGAGTGCGGCGGCTTCCGGCTGCGGGCCCAGGTGGTCGGCGCCCGGCGCACCGCGGAGGAACTCGGGCGGGCCTTCCCCCGGGTGCCGGTACGCACCTCCGGGCGCGACGCCGTGCTCGCCACCGTCGGCGCCGCCCCGGCGCTGGTCATCGCCACCCCGGGCGCCGAACCCGTCGCCGACGAGGGGTACGCGGCGGCGCTGCTGCTGGACGGCTGGGCGCTGCTGAACCGGCCGGACCTGCGGGCCGGTGAGGAGGCGCTGCGGCGCTGGGCACTGGCCGCCGCACTGGTGCGGCCCGCCGCACAGAGCGGCACGGTGGTGGTGCTCGCCGAGGCCACGCTGCGGCCGGTGCAGGCCCTGGTGCGGTGGGATCCGGCCGGGCACGCGGTACGTGAGCTGGCCGAGCGGGCCGAGCTGAGGTTTCCACCGGTGGCGCGGATGGCCTCGGTCACCGGGGCGCCCGCGGCGCTGGCGGAGTTCATGGAGCTGGTACGGCTGCCGGCCGGTACGGATCTGCTCGGGCCGGTGCCGCTGGCCGCGGCGGCTCCTGCCGGCACCGGCCGGGCGCGTGGGGGTGCCCTCACCCCGCCGCCGGGCACGGCATGGGAGCGGCTCCTCCTGCGGGTTCCCCCCGGGGGGCGGGCGCGGCCCTGGCCGCGGCCCTGAAGGAGGCCCAGGTGCAGCGGGCGACCCGCGGCGCCGCGGAGCCGACCTTCATCCGTATCGACCCACCCGACATCGGCTGAGCGGTCGGATACGGGCGGAAGCGGGCGGCGGTGGCAAGGAGTGGCCGCGGGGGACGGTCGCGGGGGGGGCGGTCGCGCGAGGCCGGTGTGACGAGGCGGTTTGACGAGCCGGTGGGATCGGGCGACGCCGTGCCGGCAGCGGGACGAGGAGGGTGGCACGGGGTGGCGCCATCGGGCGCCGGCCGCAGGCGAGCCCCGGCCCGCCGAGCGGCGGCGGGCCGGCAACACCGGGCCCGGTGGGGTCAGCCGTTGCGGGGACCGGGGAGGGACGGACTCGACGCGGCGGGGGCCGGCAGGGCGGGGGGAAGAACCTCCTCGCAGGAGCCGCTCAGCGGCAGGGCCGACGGCATGGCACGCGCCGCGGGGACGATCGCCGCGCCCCGGGTGTCCTGCTCGTCGGGCTCCGGGGCGCCGGAGCGACGGCCCCCGTAGCGGCGGTGCACGGCCTGCTTCGTCACCCCCAGGGCCGAGCCCACCGCGTCCCAGGAGAAGCCGAGCGAGCGGTCGAACTCCACCGCCGCCGTGACCAGGGTCTCCACGCTGTCGCGCAGCTCCTGCGCGAGCCGCACGGTGGGGGCCGGCGCCCGGCCGTAGACGACGAAGCCGGCGGTGGGGCTGCCGCGGCGCGGCCGGTAGACATTGCCCAACTGGGCGGTCAGGGTGCGCAGCGCGTCCACCTGTCGGCGGACCCGTTCGATGTCCCGCACCAGGAGGTGCAGGCTCGCCCGTGCCTGGGCATCAGGGGTTGCGTGGTCGGGCGATCAACGAAGCCTCTCCAACCGACGGTTACAAGGAACGGGCCGCGCGCGGCGAAGGCGCATTGACCCGTTTTCGGTCAAACTCTCTTGACCAACGCGCCACCGCCCCAAGGAGTCACGCAAATCGGGTCGCGGCCCACCCGGCGGGGGGCGCACAACGGGCGCGCGCACCTTCGCGCGGGGGCGGCCCTAGAATTGACGCCTGCCGTTGCAGAGCCCCCCGTCCCCAGGAGAGCCCCGCGTGTCCGTCAAGCCCATCCGCCTGTTCGGCGATCCGGTGCTGCGCATGACGGCGCGGCCGGTCACCACCTTCGACCTGGAACTGCGCCATCTGGTCCGGGACCTGACCGAGACCATGCAGGCAGCCCCCGGCGCCGGTCTGGCCGCACCCCAACTCGGCGTCTCCTTGCGGGTGTTCACGTACTCCGTGGATGGGGAGCTGGGGCACCTGATCAATCCGGACCTCAGCCTCAGCGAGGAGGAGCAGGAGGGGCCCGAGGGCTGCCTGTCGCTGCCCGGTCTGACCTACGACTGCACGCGCGCGTTCGGCGTCGTCGCCAAGGGCTTCAACATGTACGGCGACCCGGTGACCGTCGAGGGCACCGAGCGGCTGGCCCGCTGCATCCAGCACGAGACCGACCATCTGGACGGGATCATCTTCATCGACCGGCTCGACAGCGCGCTGCGCAAGGACGCGCTCAAGGCGATCCGGGAGGCGCGCTGGGCGGGGGAGCAGGCGCCGCGGATCAAGGTCTCCCCGCACGACACCTTCGGGCGCGCCCTGTGAGGGGGGCGCGCCCGGGTGCACCGCCCGGACCCGTCCCCGGCCCCTCCCCGCGCCCGCACACCGCCCCAGCCCCGTTCCCCGCCCGCACCGCCCACCGAGAGGCACACCCCGCACGATGAGGCTCGTCTTCGCCGGTACCCCCGAGGCCGCCCTGCCCGCCCTGGACGCCCTGCTCGCCTCCGACCGGCACGAGGTCGTCGCCGTCGTGACCCGGCCCGACGCGACCGCCGGACGCGGCCGCAAGCTGCTGGCCAGCCCGGTCGCCGAGCGGGCCGCCGCCGCCGGGATCGAGGTGCTCAAGCCGGCCAGGCCGCGCGACGAGGACTTCCTCGCCCGGCTCCGGGAGATCGCCCCGGACGCCTGCCCGGTGGTGGCCTACGGGGCGCTGCTGCCCAAGGTGGCGCTGGAGGTGCCGCTCCACGGCTGGATCAACCTCCACTTCTCGCTGCTGCCCGCATGGCGCGGCGCCGCACCCGTCCAGCACGCGGTGATGGCCGGTGACGAGGTGACGGGGGCGTCGACCTTCCTGATCGAGCAGGGGCTGGACTCCGGCCCGGTCTACGGCGTGATCACCGAGGAGATCCGCGCCACCGACACCAGCGGCGACCTGCTGGACCGGCTCGCGCACAGCGGCGCGCGGCTGCTCACCGCCACGATGGACGGGATCGAGGCCGGCGATCTGGTGGCCCGGCCGCAGCCGGGCGAGGGCGTCACCCTGGCTCCGAAGCTCACCGTGGAGGACGCGGCCGTCGACTGGACCGCCCCCGCGCTCCGGGTCGACCGCCTGATCCGCGGCTGCACCCCGGCGCCGGGCGCCTGGACCCTGGCGTCCGGCGAACGCCTCAAGCTGGGCCCGGTCACCCTCGCCGACGCCACCGACCTCGCCGGCCTCGCCCCCGGTGAGCTGGCCGTCTCGAAGAACGCGGTCCACGTCGGCACCGGCAGCCACGCGGTGCGGCTGGGCGAGGTCCAGCCCCAGGGCAAGCGGCCGATGCCGGCGGCCGACTGGGCCCGCGGCACGAGGCTCCCCTCAGGCACCGTCTTCTCCTGACCCGCCCGTCCGCCGTCCACCACCGGCCCCGCCCGCCCAGCCCGTTCCGGTCGTCCGCCGGGCCACCGGCCGGTGGTGGGTTGCTCGCGCCGTTCCTCGCGCCCCTGGTGGGGCGCGGTCGCGGTGCTGCGCTGGGCCCGCGCGCCTAGCCCGTTCCGGTCGTCCGGCCGGCCCGCCGGCCGGTGGTGGGTTGCTGGCGCCGTTCCTCGCGCCCCTGGTGGGGCGCGGTCGTGGCGGTGCGCTGGGCCCGCGCGCCCAGCCCGTTGCGGTCGGCTGCCGGCCCGCCGGCCGGTGGTGGGTTGCTCGCGCGGCGGTGCGCCGGG
>NZ_FMCH01000002.1 GCF_900091855.1 Streptomyces sp. DvalAA-14 | reverse complement strand
CGGGCGCCGGCCGCCGCGCCCGCCCGGGGAGCGGGACAGCGCCCAGGACAGCCCCAGGTGGAAGCGGGCCCGGGTGACGCCGACATAGAGCAGCCGGCGTTCCTCCTCGATCTGCTCGTCGGTCTTGGCGAAGGTGATCGGCAGCGTGCCCTCGGTCAGGCCGACCAGGAAGACCGCGTCCCACTCCAGGCCCTTGGCCGCGTGCAGCGAGCCCAGGGTGACCCCTTCGACAGTCGGGGCGTGCTGGGCGTTGGCGCGTTCGTCGAGTTCGCCGACGAAGTCACTGAGGCCGGCCTCCGGCCGGGCCGCGGCGAAGTCCTCGGACAGGCGCACGAGCGCGGCCAGTGATTCCCAGCGGTCGCGCACGGCGCCCGAGCCGGCCGGCGGTTCGGAGGCCCAGCCGCGGGAGCTGAGCACGTCCCGCACCTGCTCGGGGAGGGCGGCGGCGGCCTCGGCCGGATCGGTGGAGGCGCGGGCGGCGCCGCGCAGCAGCATGCCCGCCTCCCGCACCTCGGGCCGTTCGAAGAACCGCTCGGCGCCGCGCAGTTGGTACGGCACCCCGGCGTCGGCCAGCGCCTGCTCGTAGACCTCGGACTGCGCGTTGATCCGGTACAGGACGGCGATCTCGCTGGGCCGCACCCCGGAGTCGATGAGCTGTTTGATGCGCCGGGCGGCGCCCTCGGCCTCGGCGGGCTCGTCGGCGTACTCGGTGTAGCTGGGCTCGGGGCCGGCCTCGCGCTGCGAGACGAGTTCGAGCCGGTGGGCGGCGGCCTGGCCGCGGGCCTGGCCGAGCAGTCCGTTGGCCAGCCCGACGACCTGGGGGGTCGAGCGGTAGTCACGGATGAGCTTGACGACCGTGGCGTCGGGGTGGCGGGCCCGGAAGCCGAGCAGGAAGTCGGGGGTGGCGCCGGTGAAGGAGTAGATGGTCTGCGAGGCGTCCCCGACCACGCACAGATTGTCCCGGCCGCCGAGCCACAGGTCGAGCAGTCGCTGCTGGAGCGGGCTGACGTCCTGGTACTCGTCCACCACGAAGTGCTGGTACTGCGAACGCACGGTCTCCGCGACGTCCGGCCGGTCCTGGAGCACGCCGACGGTCAGCAGCAGCACGTCCTCGAAGTCGATCACCCCCCGGTCGCGCTTGAGCTGCTCGTAGGTGGTGTAGATGCGGGCCACCTCGGCCGGGTCCCGCGGGACGTCGCGGCCGGTCTTGGCGGCGGCGGCCGGATACTCCTCCGGCACCGTCTGGGTGACCTTGCACCACTCGATCTCGCCCGTGACGTCCCGCAGTTCGTTGCGGTCCAGCCGGATGCGGCAGCGCGCCCCCGCCTCCGCGACGAGCTGCACCTTGCGCTCGACCAGCCGCGGCATGTCGCCGCCGACGGCCCGCGGCCAGAAGTACTGGAGCTGGCGCAGCGCCGCGGAGTGGAAGGTGCGGGCCTGCACCCCGCCGGCCCCCAGCTGGCGCAGCCGCCCGCGCATCTCCCCCGCCGCCCGCGCCGTGAAGGTCACCGCGAGCACGCTCGCGGGCTGCAGTATCCCCGCGCGCACTCCGTACGCGATCCGGTGCGTGATCGCGCGGGTCTTGCCGGTGCCGGCGCCGGCCAGCACGCAGACGGGTCCGTGCAGGGCCGTGGCGACGGCGCGCTGCTCGGGGTCCAGCCCGGCGAGCACCGCGTCCGGGGAGTCGGGCATCGCGGGAAAGAGCGAGTCGTGGGTTGTCGCAGTCACCCCGCCACTCTGCCAGGTCTCGCCGACACCCCGGCGAAGTTGTCCACAGCCCTGGTCGGGCCCTCGTCCGGGTGATGCCGGAATGCGGCGCCGACCGCGCGCGTTCATCGAGGGGCAGACCCCCGGAACGAGGAGCGAAGACGGATGTCGGGCAACGTGACCATGTACAGCACTTCCTGGTGCGGCTACTGCCGTCGGCTGAAGAGCCAGATGGACCGCGAGGGCATCGCCTACACCGAGATCAACATCGAGCAGGACCCGGCGTCGGCGAAGTTCGTGGAGGAGGCCAACGGCGGCAATCAGACCGTCCCCACGCTGCTGATCTCCTCGCCGACGGGTACCTCCACCACGCTGACGAACCCGTCGGTCGCCCAGGTCAAGCTGGCGCTCACCGCCGCCTGACCTCCGGACGCGAGGCTTCTCGGGCAGGGCGCGGAGAACGCGCCGCGGACCCCCGGCCACCCGGCCGGGGGTCCGACGCGTGCCCGCACCCCAAGGCTCCCGACGCGTGCTGGCCTTCCCCGAGGGGCACCCGCGCTCAGCGGGGTGTGCTGCCGGGCCGGGGCAGCGGCTTGCCGTACCAGAGTTCGATCAGGCGGGCGGCGATGGAGATGCCGAACGGGGGCAGCACCTCGCCGGATTCGAAGGCGGCGCGCAGGTCCTCGCGGGAGAACCAGCGGGCCTCGTGGATCTCCTCGCCGTCGACGGTGATGGTCGCGGTGGTGGCCTGGGCCATGAAGCCGAGCATGAGGCTGGACGGGAAGGGCCACGGCTGGCTGGCGACGTACTCGACCTCGCCGACCACCACCCCCGCCTCCTCCAGCACCTCGCGGCGTACCGCCGCCTCGATGGACTCACCGGGCTCGACGAAGCCGGCCAGGGTGGAGAAGCGGCCCTCGGGCCAGTGCACCTGGCGGCCGAGCAGCGCGCGGTCCTCCTCGTCCGTGACCAGCATGATCACCGCGGGGTCGGTCCGCGGGTAGTGCTCGGCCCCGCAGGCCGGGCACCGCCGGATGTGGCCGGCGGCGGCGATGACGGTGCGTTCGCCGCAGCGGGAGCAGAAGCGGTGCAGCCGCTGCCAGTTCTCCAGGGCCACCGCGTGCACCATCAAGGACGCCTGGAGCGGCGACAGCAGTCCGCCGACCTCGCGCAGGCCCGCGGGGCGCGCCGCCTGGTCCATCCGGCCGGGCAGCGTGTCCTTCTGGAGGGCGAAATAGCGCACGCCGTCCTCGGGGTCGATACCGAGGAAGTAGCGGTGCATCTCCGTCTCGGGGGCGTCGAACGCCGGCGTCATCACGATCTCGGTGCCGCCGTCGTCGGTGTCCTGGACGAGCACCTGGCCGCCGGACACCACGAACACCCGGGTAGTGGGGTGGCTCCAGGCCGCCGCCAGCCACGCCTCGTCCAGGCGGTGGTGGGCGGCTCGGTCCACGCTCGCGTGGGTGAGGGCCAGCGGCTGCGCTGTCATGTCGAGACGTCCGGTCAAGGCTGCTTCCCGCTCCCCTTCGAAATCGTGCTCATCGGCTTCATCGGATCCATCAGAGTTCGGCGTATGCCCGCCGCCGGCGGTGTCGCCGGGAGGGCGGCCGTCGCCGGCGTGGTGCCCGCGCGTCACCAGCGTCCGTCCCGCCGGTCGGCGGCCAGCTCGCCCCACAGGTAGGCGGCTGTCTCCACTCCCTTGAGGAGCAGATCCAGCTCCACCTTCTCGTTCACTGAATGCCAACCGTCGGACGGCACGGAAATTCCCAGGAACAGTACGGGAACGCCCAGGACATCCTGCAGGTCGGCGGCGGGCCCCGAGCCGCCCTCGCGGGTGAAGCGGACCGGGCGGCCGAAGGCGCGGCCCATCGCCCGCACCAGCGAACGCAGACCCGGATGGTCCAGCGGTGTCAGACAGGGCCGGGTGCCGGCGCCCCAGAAGACGAGCTCGTGCCGGATCCCGGCCGGCAGCCGCTCGGCCACCCAGTCGCCGACCAGCCGCTGGACACGGGCGGGATCCTGGCCCGCCACCAGCCGGAAGGAGAATTTCAGCTGAGCGGTGGCCGGGACGACGGTCTTGCCGCCGGGGCCGCCGTAGCCGCCGTGGATGCCGTT
This sequence comes from Streptomyces sp. DvalAA-14, assembly GCF_900091855.1. Taxonomy (GTDB): domain Bacteria; phylum Actinomycetota; class Actinomycetes; order Streptomycetales; family Streptomycetaceae; genus Actinacidiphila. The sequence continues at coordinate 7,297 of NZ_FMCH01000002.1, read as the reverse complement.
GACCTCGAAGGTCGGCCGGGTCCAGATCCGTTCCAGGGTGGTGTGGCCGCGCTCGCCGAGCGTGGCGTGCGATGCGGCGGTCCGCAGCCAGCCGGCCTCGTCGAAGGGGAGTTCGGCCAGCAGGGCCCGCTCCTGGTCGGTCGGTTCGGCCACGCCGTCGTAGAAGCCCGGTACGGCGACCCGGCGGTCCTCGTCGTGCAGGGCCGCGACCAGCCGGGCCGCCTCGGTCGCCGGATTGGGCACCGCGCCGCCGAAGGAACCGGAATGGATGTCCTGGTCGGGGCCGTACAGGTCGAGCTGTCCGTCGACCAGGCCCCGCATGCCGGTGCAGACGGTCGGGGTGTCCGGCGACCACATACCGGTGTCGGAGACGATCACCGTGTCGCAGGCCAGCCGCTCGGCGCGCGCGGCGATCAGCTCGGCGAAGTGCGGTGAGCCGGACTCCTCCTCGCCTTCGATCAGCAGCTTGACATTGACCGCGGGCGCGGTGCGGCCGGTCGCGGTCAGGTGCGCGCGCAGGCCCAGGGTGTGCAGGAAGACCTGGCCCTTGTCGTCGGCGGCGCCGCGCGCGTACAGCCGGCCGTCCCTGGCCACCGGTTCGAACGGGTCGGTGTCCCAGCCGTCGGCCCGGTCGGCCGGCTGGACGTCGTGGTGGCCGTAGACGAGCACCGTCAGCGCGTCCGGCTCGCCGCTGGGCCACTCCGCGTACACGGCGGGGGCGCCGGGGGTGGACCACACCTCGGCGACCGGGAATCCGGTCTCGCGCAGCGCCGCGACCAGCCAGTTGGCGCTGCGCCGCAGATCGCCGGCCCGGTCGGGGTCGGCTGAGACGGAGGGGATGCGCAGCCAGTGCGTGAGGTCGTCCAGGAACCGGGCGCGGTGGGTCCGCAGATAGGTGCGGACGGCGGGGTCCGGGACGTCGTTGTCCGGGGTCGAGCTCATGGGTACGAGCGTAACCGCCGTTCCGGGGCCCGCGGACCGCTGCCCCACCGGGGCCCGGGGCCCTGCCGGGTGGGCGGGCCGGCGGGCCGGCGGCCTCAGCCCGGCGGGCCGGGGGCGCCGTCGATCAGGCGCTCCAGGGCGGCGCGGTCCGGCAGGCCGGCCGGGTGGACGAGCTCGCCGGTGCGGATATGCAGGAAGGCGGCCCGGACGTGCTCGAGCGGGACACGCTGCTGCTCGGCCCAGGCCAACCGGTAGATGGCGAGCTGGAGCGGGTCGGCGGTGGCCGGATCGCGGCCGGTCTTCCAGTCCAGGAGGTCGTAGCGGTCGCCGTCGCGGTACACCGCGTCGATACGGCCCCGGATCAGCCGCCCGGCGAGGGTGATGTGGAACGGCTCCTCGACGCGGTACGGGGTCCGGTCGGCGAACGGGGTCCGCAGGAAGGCGTCCTTGAGGGCGGTGAGGTCGTGCTCGTCGGCGATGTCGTCGCCGGCCTCGATGCCCGGGAGGTCCTCGGGGCCGAAGAGCGGCCGGGCGTCGAAGCGGGACTCGACCCAGGCGTGGAAGCGGGTGCCGCGGCGGGCGGCCGGCGCCGGCGGGCGGGGCAGCGGACGGGCCAGGTCGCGGGCCAGCCCGTCCGGGTCGGCGGCCAGCCGCATCAGCTGGGAGGCGGTCAGCGAGGCGGGCAGCGGTACGTCCCGCACGGTGGCCCGGGCCCGCCGCAGCTCTCCGGTGAGCGCGTCGAGATCCCGGTCCCAGGCGGCGATCAGCCGCGCCTCCTCGGGCAGCGGACCGTCCGGTCCGCCGGGACTGGTCGGGTCGCCGGGGCTGGACGGGTCGGCGGGACTGGATGGGTCGGCGGGATCAGGCGCGACAGCCGCCCCGCCCTCCGGCTCCGCCGCGCCGCGCGGTCCCGGCAGCGCCGCCGCGCGGGCCTGGTCCAGGTGGGCCAGCACGGACGCGGCCGCCCGGCGGCGGCGGACGAGCGCCTCCGGGTCCAGCGGCAGCGGCCAGGGCTGCTCGGCGGCGCTGTCCAGGCCCGGGTTCGTCGTCCCGGGTCCCGGCTCGGGCGCCCAGTGCTCGATCTCGCCGTTGCCGGCCTCGCAGTGCTCGCGCAGGGCCTCCAGGAACACCGAGGGGCCGAACGGCGACTTCTGGGTGGGCCCCCACCAGTGCCCGGACCCGAGCAGCAGGGAGCGGGGCCGGGTGAAGGTGACGTAGCCCAGGCGGAGTTCGTCGACGCGCTGGTGGTCCTTCATCGCGTCCCGGAAGCCGTCGAGCCCGGCCCGCGTCCACTCCGGCACGTCCGGCAGGGTCGCCGCGTCACCGCGCAGGCCGTGCGGCAGCACTTTGGCGTTGGCGGGCCACAGCTCCCGGCCGCGCTCGCTGGGGAAGCCCTTGGCGACCAGACCGGGGACGGCCACCACATCCCACTCCAGGCCCTTGGACTTGTGGGCGGTGAGCACCTTGACGGTGTTCTCGCCGCCGGGCAGCGAGCTGTCGAGGCCCTTCTCGTACTGGGCGGCGGTGTGCAGGAAGCCGAGGAAGGCCAGCAGGGTCGCCTCGCCGTCGAGGGCGGCGAATCCGGCGGCGACGTCGAGGAAGGAGTGCAGGGTCTCCCGGCGGCGGGCGGCCAGCGCGTGCGGGGACGCGGAGAGTTCGACGTCGAGGCCGGTGACGGTCAGCACCCGGTGCAGCACGTCCATCAGCGGGTCGGCCAGCGCGCGCCGCAGTTCCCGGATCTCGGCGGCCAGCCGGGCGAACCGCACCCGCGCCTCGGCGGAGAACGCCAACTCGTCCGCCGCCCCCGGCCCGGACCGTCCGGCCGCGGGCGGCGGGGCGGCGTCCAGGAAGGTCTCCAGCGCGTCGGCCAGCGAGATCACCTCGGCCGGGTCGGTGCCCTCGACGGCCGCCGCCAGCGGATCGGTGCCGTCGTCCGGGACGCCGCCCGCGTACCGGACGAGCTGCCGGGCGCGGCGGCCGAGCAGCGCCAGGTCACGCGGGCCGATCCGCCAGCGCGGACCGGTGAGCAGCCGCACCAGGGACGCGTTGGCGGTCGGGTCGTGCAGCACCTGGCAGGTGGCGACGAGATCGGCGACCTCGGGCAGGTCCAGCAGCCCGGACAGACCCACCACCTCCACCGGCACGTCCCGGGCGACGAGCGCGGCGTGGATCTCGGCGAAGCGGCCCGCGGTGCGGCACAGCACGGCGATCTCCCCGGGCGCGGTGCCGGTCCGGACCAGATGGGCGACGGAGTCGGCGAGCCAGCCGGTCTCCTCCTCCTGGGTGGGCAGCAGGGCGCAGCGCACCTGGCCGTCGCGTTCGGCGCCGGGCGCCGGCCGCAGCGCCTCGACCCCCTCGTGGCGGGCCCGCAGCTCGGTGGCCAGGGTGTTGGCCAGATCGAGCAGCCGGCCGCCGGAGCGGCGGTTCTCCCGCAGCGAGTAGCGGTCGGCGGGCCGCCCGTCGGCGTGCGGGAAGTGCCGGGGGAAGTCGTCGAGGTTGGCCACCGACGCGCCGCGCCACCCGTAGATGGCCTGGCAGGGGTCGCCGACGGCGGTGACCGGGTGCCCGGTGCCGCCGCCGAACAACCCGGCGAGCAGCAGCCGCTGGGCGACGGAGGTGTCCTGGTACTCGTCGAGCAGCACCACCCGGTACTGCTCGCGCAGGATCACGCCGACCTCGGGCCGGTCCTGGGCCAAGGCGGCGGACAGGGCGATCTGGTCGCCGAAGTCCAGCAGTTCCCGGCTCTGCTTCTCCTGCCGGTAGGCGGCGGCCAGTTCGGCGAGATCACGGCGTCCCGCCACCGCCTGCCGCACGTCCCGCACCCAGGCGTAGCCGCGCGCGGCCGGGTCGAGAGCGGCCAGTTCGGCGGCGAGCCGGGTGTCGTACGACCGCAGGCGCTCGGGCGGCACCAGGTGCTCCGACAGTTCACCGGACAGGGCCAGCAGGTCCGACACGAGGGTGGGCAGGCCCTTGGTGAGCGCCGGGTAGGGGCCGGGGGCGGCCCGCAGCACCTTCGCGGCCAGCTGGTAGCGGGTGGCGTCGGCGAGCAGCCGCGCGGTGGGCTCCAGGCCGATCCGCAGGCCGTGGTCCTTGAGCAGCTGGCCGGCGAAGGCGTGGTAGGTGGAGATCTGCGGGTCGCCGTGCGGGGCTTCGGCCTCGCCGGGGCCGGGCGGCAGCGGATCGGGATCGGTCACCCCGGCCTGGACCAGTGCCTTGCGCACCCGCTCGGACAGCTCACCGGCCGCCTTGTTGGTGAAGGTCAGGCCCAGCACCTGCTCGGGTGCGACCTGTCCGGTGCCGGCCAGCCACACCACCCGGGCGGCCATCACGGTGGTCTTCCCCGAGCCCGCCCCGGCCACGATCACGCCCGGCGCCGGCGGCGCGGTGATGCACGCCAGCTGCTCCGGGGTGAACGGGATGCCCAGCAGTTCTTGCAACTGCTCGGGTCGGGTGATGCGGGTTGCCACCCTGCTGAGGCTATCCGGCCCCGCCGACAGCGCGGGCCGGGGCCGGTTCGCCCCGGGCAGCGGCGGGACGGCCCGGGACGGGACGCCGCCCAGGACCGCCACCGGCGCCGGTCAGTGCCCCGTCGGCCAACCCTGCCCGGCCGGCCGGCGGTGCCTCATATGGTGAAGCCCGGCCCGGCCGCGGACAGGTCGACGATCTGCCCGGCCGGCGGCGGGTTGATGACCGGTGCCCGGCCGAACCGGGAGAAGGTCATCACATTGGTGGAATCGCCCGGGGTGAAGGCCTTGAGGATGTAGGGGGCGCCGGTGGCCGCGATGTAGAGGGTGGTGTCCTCGTCGTCCTGGTCGTCGGCCGGGTACTTCTGGATCAGCGGCACCACCTGGCCGCCGTCGTAGGCGGTGGGACGGCCCTTGGTGACCGACGTCGCCTTGCCGTCATTGGCCTTGGCGCTGTCCAGCAGGGTGTTCAAGTCGCAGAACATGTCGAACCCGCCGTCCTTCTCGGCGGATTCGGGCAGCTTGACCCACTTGCCGCCGGCCAGCTTGGCCAGCGTGCGGGCGTCCGGGCCCCCCTCGGACGTCCAGAAGTCGGCGCCGGCCCTCATGTAGTACACCGATCCGGTGCGGATGATCTGGAACCGCTTGCCGCCGTCGTCCGCGGTGGCCGCGCACCGGCCGGAGGCGGTGACGGCGATCGTGGCGTGCACCGACTCGTCGTCGTCACCGGTGGTGCGCAGATCGATCGTCACCGCGGACACCGTCGTCATCGCGGCCTCCGCCTTCTTGAGGAGCTGCTGTCCGGTGTCGCCCGCGAACGGCTCGGCCGCCGTGCCGGTCGTCGTGGCCGCGGCCCGGACGACCGGCGCCGCCGACGCGTCCTTGTCGCCGCCGCAGCCGGTCAGCACCGTGCCGGCCGCCCCCGCCGCCAGCACCGCCGCGATGAGTTTTCCTGTGGCCTGCACGGCCGCCCCCTCCGATGACACGCACGTGCGCACGGCACGTCCCGCTCCCCTGTGATTGCGCTGTCAATGTAGCGCCCGGCACCGACACTCATCTCCCGGTTATCCACAGGCAGTTGTGGACGAAGGGCGATCTGCGGCCGGTTATCCACAGGCGGGTGGCCGGCCGGCGCCGACCGGCCGGTCATTCCACGACATGTCGGCCCTCCGGCCGGCCGCTGCACGAGGCCCGGAAGGCGCAGTGCGCGCACTGCTGGCCGGTCGCGGGGGTGAAACGCTCGTCCAGCACCCGCCCGGCCGCCCGCGCCAGCAGGTCCTCGGCCCACTCCCCCGCCGCGCCCTCCAGCGGCGCCTGCGCCTGGACGGCGGGCAGCGTGTCCCCGCCGTCCCGCTTGGCCGCGCCGAGCCGGAGCTGGACGAGTTCGGCGCCGCCCGCCCGCGGCCGCTCGCCGCCGAACAGCGGGTCGACGGCGCCCTCGCGTACCGCGAGCTGGTAGACGGCCAACTGCGGGTGCCGGGCCACCTCGGCGGCGGTCGGTTTGCCGCGCCCGGTCTTGAAGTCGACGACGTACGCCTGGCCGGCCGCGTCGGTCTCCACCCGGTCCATGCTGCCCCGGATCCGGACCTGGACCTCCCCGGCGCCGAGGGTGACGTCGAAGTCGTGCTCGGTGGCGACGGCGGTACGGCCGCGTTCCATGACGTGCCAGTGCAGGAAGCGCTCCAGGGCGGCGCGGGCGTTGTCCTTCTCCTGGCGGGACTTCCAGGGCGCGTCGAAGGCGAGGGCGTCCCAGACGGAGTCCAGCCGGGCCATCAGCACGTCCAGATCGGCGGGGGTGCGGCCGGAGGCCACCTCGTCGGCCAGCACGTGCACCACGTTCCCGAAGCCCTGGGCGGCGGTGGCGGCGGGCTCCGCCTTGACCTCGCGGCCGAGGAACCACTGCAGGGCGCAGGTGTTCGCCAGTTGGTCGAGGGAACTGCCGGACAGCGCCACCGGCTGCTCCCGGTCGCGTACCGGCATCGCCGAGCGGCTCGGCTCGTACAGGCCCCACCAGCGGTCCGGGTGCGCGGCCGGCACCAGCGCGTGGCCGTCGTCCTCCAGCGCGGCCAGCCGGGCGAGCCGCTCGGCGGCGGCCTCGCGCAGCGCCGGGGATGCCTGCGGATCCACGGTGGTGGCCCGCAGTTCCGCCACCAGGGCGGCGACGGCCAGCGGGCGGCGCGGCCGCTGCGTGACGTCCTGCGGCGGGACGCCGAGTTCGGCCAGGAAACGGGACGGCTGGTCGCCGTCGTCGGCGGCGGACTTCACGGCGGTGACCAGCAGCCGCTCGCTGGCACGGGTGGTGGCCACGTAGAACAGGCGGCGCTCCTCGGCGAGCAGGGCGCCCGGGGTGAGCGGCGGCGCCAGGCCGTCCCGGCCGATCCGGTCGGCCTCCAGCAGTGAGCCGCGGCGCCGCAGATCGGGCCAGACGCCCTCCTGCACGCCGGCCACCACGACGAGCCGCCACTCCAGGCCCTTGGCGCGGTGCGCGGTGGTCAGCCGCACCGCGCCGGGCCGCACGGCGGGGCCGCCGCGGGTGTCGGCGGCGATGTCGAACGCGGACAGCTCCTCGATGAGGTTCAGCGCGCCCCGGCCGCCGGTGCGTTCCTCGGCCCGGGCCGCGGTCTCGAACAGCGCGCACACCGCGTCCAGGTCCCGGTCGGCGTTGCGGCCGCCCGCGCCGCCGCGGACCGCCGCGCGCTCCAGCCGGGCGCTCCACAGCGAGTTCGCCCACAGCCCCCACAGCGCGTCCTCGGCGGTGCCGCCGGCTTCCAGGGTGCGGCGGGCCTCCTTCAGCGACCGGCCGAGCCGCAGCGCGCCGCGGGCGTAGGCCGGATCGTGCGTGGCCAGCCGTTCCGGCTCGGCCACCGCCTCGGTGATCAGCACGTCGGAGG
>NZ_FMCH01000245.1 GCF_900091855.1 Streptomyces sp. DvalAA-14 | reverse complement strand
GATGCCCTCCACCAGCAGCCGGGCGACCGCGCCGCGGGTGGCCCCGGTCCGGCGGGCGACGTCCAGCAGCGCGCCGACCGCCTCCGGCCGCGAGCAGCGGCCGGTGGCCATCACGATCCCGCAGGCCATGTCGAACGCGGCCCGCGCGGCCATCGTCTCGCGGAGCACGGCGACCTCCCGCCGCAACGCCTCCCGTTCGGCGGCGAGATCGGCGGGATCATCGGCGTCGGCGAGATCGGCGAGATCGGCGAGATCATCGGCGTCGGCGGGATCTGGGCGATGCGTTGGATCGGCGGGACCAGCCGGCTGAGCGCGATCAGCGGCGCGGCTCGCGGCGACGGGTGCCGCCAGCGGAGTCCCGGTGCCCGGGTGCCCGGCCCCGAAGGCGCTGTCGGCCGCCGCGTCCCGCCCCTCCATCCGCGTCATCGCGCCGTCTCCTCCGCCGCTCCTCGATCGCCCCGCCGCCCGGGCGGCCGTACCACCCGGTAGACCGATGTTTTCCCGTTGCCCCGGCCGTCATTCCGGCCCGCGTTCATCGTCCCGCACCACGCCCCGCCGTCGCGCCCGGGGGGCCGCCTTCGTCACCCCCCCCGTCACCCCCCCCGTCACCCGCCCCGTCACCCGCCGCGCCCCCGCCCTGTCGTGTGCCCTTCCACGGATGGGGCAGCACCGGATGCGGACCACCGGATCGTTGCCAAGACTCGGGTACATGGCAGAACAGCGTGTACGGCGTTCCCGGCCGGCGACCAAGCGAAGCAGTGCCCGGCCCTCCCCGGTGACGAACGCCTCGGAGGCGGCCCGCCGGGCGGCCCGCAGCCTCACCCGGCTGATCGGGCATCCCGCCGAGGGCAGTTCCGAGGTTTCCCAGGTGCAGGAGAACCACTGGCGTGTCTGCGTGGACGTGCTGGAGGTGGAGCGCATCCCCGACACGACCAGCCTGATGGCCACCTACGAAGTCGAGCTGGACGAGGACGGGTCGCTGCTGAGCTACCGGCGGGTCCGCCGCTACCGACGCGGCGCCGCCGACCGCTGACCCGCCGTGAGCCGCCTTCCTCCGTAGCCGAGTCGACCGAGACAGCCGAGACAGCCGAGACAAGTCGAGAAACAAGGGCCGGTGTCGCCGTGACCGTCATCTCCGAAGAAGTCGTGTACGCCCCCCGGGCCGGCACGCTCTACGACGTACTCGAACTCATCCTGGACCGCGGCATCGTCATCGATGTCTTCGTCCGGGTGTCGCTGGTCGGCATCGAGATCCTCAAGATCGACGCGCGGATCGTGGTCGCCAGCGTCGACACGTACCTCCGCTTCGCCGAGGTCTGCAATCGCGTGGACCTGGCGAACGACACCGCCAGCCGGACCGTGCCGGAGCTGTTCGGCGGTCTGGGCGGGGTGGGCGGTGCGGCCGGCATGGGCCGGGCCGCGGGGCGGGTCGGCGCCAGGAAGGCGGGGCACTCGCTGGGCCAGAAGGTCAAGAGCGCGCTGGGCGCGGACGACGGGGACGGCGTCGCCGCCGAGGAGGAGACGGAGCCGCGGCACCGGTCCCGTTCCCGGATGGACGGCGAACGGTCGCGCCCCCGCCACCGTGAGGAGAGCCGGGCGCGATGAGCCTGTACGTCTACGGGGTGATCCGGGCCGCCACCGCGCTGCCCGCCGAGCTGCGGGGGGTCGGGCAGCCGCCCCAGCCGGTCCGCAGGCTGACCGCGGGAAAGGCAGCGGTCGTCGTCAGCACCGCGCCGGATCGGCTGCGCGCCACCCGGCGGGATCTTCAGGCCCACCAGGAGGTCCAGCTCGCGCTGTGCGCGGCGGGTCCGCTGCTGCCGACCCGCTTCGGCGTCGTCGCGCCCGACCGGGACCGGCTGCGCGAGCAGGTCAGCGCGGCCGCGGCCGACTACCTGGCCGCGCTCGACCGGGTGGCCGGGCACATCGAGATGAACGTCAAGGCGGCGCCGGTCGAGAGCGGCCTGGCGTCGCTCGTGCGCGACGACCCACGGGTGCGGCAGGCCCGCGAACACTCCCGCCGGTCGCCTTCCATGGAGGCCGACCTACGGCTGGGCGAAGCGGTGGTGGCGGGGTTGCGCAACCGCGCCGAGACCGCCGCCGCCGCAGTGCGGACCGCGCTGCAGGCGCTGGCCGCGGACGTCCGGGACGGTCCCCAGCTCGCGGAGTACGTCCTCAACGCCTCGTTCCTCGTCCCGGCCGGCGGCGCCGCGCGCTTCCGGTCGGCGGCGCGGGATCTGGCCCGCGAGCACGCCGAACGCGCCGCCGTGACGGTGACCGGCCCGCTGCCCTGTTACAGCTTCGCCGACCTCCCCGCACCGGCCCGAGCCTGACATGGGCCTGTTGAAGGGGTTGATCATGCTGCCGCTGGCACCGGTACGCGGCGTCGAGTGGATCTCCCAGGTGGTCCTGGACACCGCCGCCAAGGAGCTGTACGACCCCGCCGCCCTCCGTGCCCGGCTGGCGGCCCTCAACCGTGCCTATGACGAGGGCCGGATCGACACCGAGCAGTTCGAACGCGAGGAGGGACGCCTCCTCGATCTGCTGACCGGCCCCGCCGGCCCGACCGGCCCCACCGAATCCGCCGGCCCCGCAGCCTCGGCGGGCCCGCATCCGACGCTTCACTCACCCGGAGGTATCCACTGATGGACAGCTCGAGCAAGGCGGCGGTGAGCGCCGCGGTCGCCAGCGGCTACCTGCTCGGCCGCACCAAGAAGGCCAAGTACGCCTTCGCCCTGGCCACCTACGTGGCCGGGCGCAGATTCAGCCTGTCGCCGTCCAAGCTCGCCCACGAGGGCCTGCGCCACCTCAAGGAGCACCCGCATCTGGCGGAGCTGCGCGACAAGGTCAGCGGGGAACTGCTGACCGCGGCGCGCTCGGCCGTGACGGGCTCGGCCGACCGCCGGTTCGCCGCGATGGCCGAAGCGCTCCGCGAGCGGAACAGCGCCGGCCGGGCCGGCGGGGATCAGGATCAGGATGCGGAGGACGCCGAGCCGGCGGACGACGCGGCGGCCGAGGGCGAGGAGCTCCTGGCCATCCGTGATGAGGAGGACGACCAGGAGGACGACGAGGAGGACGACGAGGACGGCGCGACGGAGGACGAGTACGAGGAGGACGACGAGGTCGAGGAGGTCGAGGACGAGGACGAACCCGAGGCGGAGCCCGCCAAGGACGAACAGCCCGAGGCGGAGCACCGTCAGCGGGCCCGGCACACTCCCGGCCGCAGCCGGTCGGAGCGCTCGGCCCGGCGCCGGGCGCCGCACGGCGCGGGCTCGGCCGCCGAGGGCGGCGACGGGGGCACGGAGAAGCCCGCCGCCAAGAAGGCGCTCGGCCGGAAGCCGGCCGCGGCCAGGAAGCCGGCCCCGGACCAGCCGGCGGCGAAGAAGTCGTCGTCCCCGCGCAAGGCCGCGGCGAAGCAGTCGCCGCCCGCCGGCAAGAAGGCGGCGCAGAAGCGCTCGCCCGCGCAGCGGACATCACCGGGCAGCTCACCGTCACAGTCGAACCGGCGCGGAAGGTAGAGGGGCATGGCCGAGAAGAAGAGCGGGTCCAACGGCGGCAGCACCGGGCTGGAGGAACTGCGGGAGGAGGTCTCCGACTTCCTGCACGGTCTCTCCCAGGGCTGGGTGGAGAAGGCCGGCGAGAAGGTAACGGATCTGACCGACAAGCTCACCGGCATGGCCGAGGAGAAGGGCGGCGCGGCGGCGGCCGGCGCGCGCATCCTGCAGGGCGAGAATCCGGCCAAGGCGCTGGTCGGCCAGAAGGCCAAGGACACCAAGGACAAGGTCGTGGGCAAGGCCAAGGAGGCGATTCCCGGGATGGGTGGCGGCGGCGGGGACGGCAACGAGGGGGATTCCAAGACCACGAACATCATGGAGAGCATCGATGTCGGGGTCCCGGTACGCATCGCCTACGACCACTGGACGCAGTTGGAGGACTTCCCCACCTTCACCAAGGGCGCCCAGGACGTCTCGAAGGAGGACGACGTCACCTCCAAGTGGACGGCGAAGATCGCCTTCTCCACCCGCAACTGGGAGGCCACCGTCCAGGAGCAGATCCCCGACGAGCGGATCAGGTGGACATCGGAGGGCAACAAGGGCACCACGAGCGGAGTGGTCAGCTTCCACGAACTGGCCCCGGACCTCACCCGCATCCTCGTGGTCGTCGAGTACAAGCCCGACGGCTTCATGGAGAAGTTCGCCAACCTCTGGCGCGCGGTGGGCCGGCGGCTGCGGCTGGACCTGAAGCACTTCGGCCGGCACGTGACGATGAACGCGGACGAAGAGGTCGAGGGCTGGCGCGGCGAGATCCGCGACGGCGAGGTCGTGCGCTCGCACGAGGACGCGCTGCAGGACGACGAGGACGACCAGGACGACCAGGGCGAAGAGGACTCCTACGACGAGGAGGACGACGAGGACGAGGCCGGCGCGCAGGACGCCGACGACGACGAGTTCGACGACGAGGACGAGGACGACGAGGAGCAGGAGAAGCCGGCCCCCCGCCGAGGACGGGCGTCGCGGGGGCCCGCCCGATGATGCAGCACGACCTCGCCGGGACGACCCCGTACGGGACCGCCCCGGCCACGGCCAGCCTCGCCGACGTCCTGGAACGCGTGCTCGACAAGGGCATCGTGATCGCGGGCGACATCAAGATCGACCTGCTCGACATCGAGCTGCTCACCATCCGGCTGCGCCTGTTCGTCTCGTCGGTGGAGACGGCCAGGAAGGCCGGTATCGACTGGTGGGAGACCGATCCCGCGCTCTCGTCGCGGGCCGCCCGGCTGGCCCACGACGAGGAGAAGGAACGGCTGCGCGAGCGCGTCGCGGAGCTGGAACGGCAGCTGGAACGGGACCCGGAGCTGGACCGGCGGCAGGACCGGTCGCCGGAGCTGGACCGGCGGCGGGACCGGCGGCAGGACCGGGAGGACCGGGAGGACCGGGAGCTGGACCAGGACATGGACGACGAGCAGGACGTCGACGCGGACGAGGACGAGGAGCCGGACCCGGACGTCGACCGGGACCGTGAGCCGGCGCGGGCCGGGACGCGCCGGCGCCCGCCCCGCCACCCGGCGCACCCGCCGGGTGGTGCCCCGGTGACCGGCGTCCCGTCGCCCGCCACCCCGCCGGCCGTCACCACCGAGGGGCTGCTGACCAACGTCTTCGCCATCTGCGGTACCGGCGACCCGGCCGCGCTGGCGCCCGCGCCCGGGCACGCCGGGGGCGGCTCGGTCGGTCTGCTCGATCTCGGCGAGTCCCTGTGGGCGGTGACCCAGGACGTGCCCGCGTTCCTGTTCGCCGAGGACGCCCTGCGGCAGCGCCTGGCGGACAGCGCGGAACTCGAGGTGTGTGTGCGCGCCCACCACGCCGTGGTCGCCGCGGCGGTCGCCGCCGGCCCGGTGGTGCCGCTGCCGCTCGGCACCCTGTTCACCGATGCCGGCCGGGCGCGGACCGCGCTCGTCGCGAAGCGGGCGCACTTCACCGCTGTGCTGGAGCGGGTCCGGGGCTGCGCCGAATGGGCGGTCAAGGTACACACGGCGGCGGGCAGCGCCCGGGGCGGCGCGGCCCGGTCCGCGGCCGGGGCGGCGGAGCCGGCCGGCAGCGGTCGGGCCTATCTGAGCCGGGTCCGGGAGCGGGAGCGGGACCGCCATGCCCGCCAGGACGCGGCGGTCACCTCGGCCGCCCGGGTGCACGAGGCGGTCAGCCGGCTCGCGGTGGACTCCGTTCGGCGCCGGCCGCACGGCAGCGCGGTCACCGGCAAGAACCGTGTTCAGGTGATGAACGCCGCTTATCTGGTGGCCGACAGCCGGGCGGCCGAACTCGGCGCGCTGATCGCCTCGTTGCGCGACGACCCGGCGCACGGCCTCGACGTCGAGCTGACGGGCCCGTGGGCGCCGTACTCCTTCACCGGCGGGGGGCAGGGAATGACGCCCGGCGGCACCGCGGTCGCCTGGCAGGGCCCGGACAGCGGCGCGCCCATCGGGGTGCCGCTGGTCGACCTGCTGGACCGGGTGCTGGCCACCGGGGTCGTCATCAGCGGCGATGTGGTGATCGCCATCGCCGAGGTGCCGCTGATCCGGCTGTCCCTGCACGCGCTGCTCGCCTCGGTCAGCGAGCGCGTGCCCGCGCTCTGGCCGGACAGCGGGCCGCTGTGACCACCGCCCAGGTGGACCTCGACCCGAAGGACCCGGGGCGCGACCTGGCGTCCCTGGTCCTGACCGTGGTCGAACTGCTGCGCCAGCTGATGGAACGCCAGGCGATCCGCCGCCTCGACCAGGGCGATCTCGGCGCCGAGCAGGAGGAGCGGCTGGGCACGGCCCTGATGCTGCTCGACGAGCGGATGACCGAGATGTGCCGCGCCCACGGCCTGCGCCGCGAGGACCTCGGCCTGGACCTGGGTCCGCTCGGCACCCTGCTGGCCGACGACAGCTGGTGATCCGCGCGGCGCCCGGCGTCCCGCGGGCCTCAGCGCTCGGTCGCCGCCAGCAGCGCGGTGAGTTCGGCGGCGGAGTACGGCCCGGCCGGCTGCGCCATGAAGTCGGGCCCGGGCTTCTCCGCGTACGGCTGCCCGTACGCCGGCTGCCCCGGCTCGTAGCGCCAGCCCTCGGCGAGCGGCCCGATGTCCACCGCGTCGTAGCCGAGCCGGGACAGCAGGTCGGTGGCCTGCGCCTTGGCGTCGGCGTCGTCACCGGCGATGGCCAGCGCGCTGCGGGCGGGGTCGCCGGCCGGCTTGGGCAGCGCGGCGAGGTGCGTGAAGAAGATGTTGTTGAACACCTTCACCACGTGCGCCCCGTCCAGCCGCCGCTGGAGCAGCTCGCTGCTGGTCAGCTCCCCCGCGTCCAGCTCGGCGATCTGCCCGTCCCGCGCCGGGTAGTAGTTCCCGGTGTCGAGCACGACCTTCCCGGCCAGCGCCTCGCGGGGCACATCCCCGTACGCCTTCACGGGGATCGTCACGACCACCCAGTCCCCGGCCCGCGCCGCCTCCTGCGCCGTCCCGGCCCGCGCCCGCGGCCCGAGCTCCGCGACCAGCTCGCCGAGCGTCTCCGGCCCGCGCGAGTTGCTCAGCACCACATCCAGCCCGGCATCCACCGCGAGCCGCGCCAGCGTGCTGCCGATCTTTCCACTGCCGATCAGTCCCAAAGTAGCCATGATCGTCAAACGCGCGATTCCCCCACAGTGTTCCTCCCCCCGCCCCCCGGCCCCGGCGTCCCCCGTTTGCCGGGTCAGATCGCGGTGAGGTCGATGTCCACCGGGAACGGCGCCATCGCCGTGACCGCACCGGTGAACACCTCGCCGTCCCGGTAGTCGCCGCTGGCCGGATCGAGAACGTAGGTGCAGACGAGGGGCAGGCCGGCGGCGGCCTGCTCGACGCGCCAGTAGAAGGCGATTCCGGCCTTGGCGTACTGATCCGCCTTCACGATCCGGCCGGTGGCCTCCGAACCGGGGGAGACGACCTCGACGCCAGCAGCACGTGCTCGGGACGGGTGGGGCTGACGTCGATCGTGTCGGCGCGGTAGACGACCACGTCGGGGCGGCGGTTGCTGAGCGGCACGTCCTGGAGCCGGACGTCGAAGTCCGTGTCGGCATTCCATCGCGGACCCGCGGCGGCGTCCAGGGCGTTGGCCGGGATCCGGGCCAGGCGGTTGTGCCGCTTGGACGCACGGGGACTCAGGTGGACCATCCCGTCCACGATCTCGATACCCGCGCACTGCTCCGCGGACCAGGAGGCGTACTGCAGCGTAACGGGGCGCCGGTCAGGCGTCGGGGTTGCGCTGGTGGGGGAGGCGCTGTTCGACCCAGATGATTTTGCCGGCGTCGGTGTAGCGGGTGCCCCAGCTTTCGGCGATCTGGGCGACGAGGAACAGGCCGCGGCCGCCCTCGTCGGTGGTGGCGGCGTACCGCAGGTGGGGGGAGGTGCTGCTGGTGTCGGAGACCTCGCAGATGAGGGAGCGGTCGCGCAGCAGGCGGACGACGACGGGGCCGCTGGCGTAGCGGATGGCGTTGGTGACCAGTTCGCTGAGGATCAGCTCGGTGGTGAAGGCGAGGTCGTCCAGGCCCCATTGGGCCAGCTGGCGGTCGGCGCGGTCGCGGACGGCGGCGACCGCGGCCGGGTCGGCGGGGACTTCCCAGCAGGCGATGTGGTGGTCCGGGAGTGCCTGGGTGCGGGCGATGAGCAGGGCGATGTCGTCCTTGGGGTTCTCGGGCAGCAGCGCGTCGAGCACCCGTTCGCAGGCCTCGTCCGGGGTGCGGTCGGGGCCGGTCAGGGCGGCGCGCAGCAGGTCGAGGCCGACATCGATGTCCCGGTTGCGGTCCTCGACGAGCCCGTCGGTGTACAGGACGAGCCGGCTGCCCTCGGGCAGTTCCACTTCCACCGCTTCGAAGGGCAGCCCGCCCAGGCCCAGCGGCGGTCCGGCCGGCAGGTCCAGGAACTCCGCGGTGCCGTCGGGGTGCACCAGGCCGGGCGGCAGGTGGCCGGCCCGGGCCAGTTCGCAGCGCCGCGAGACCGGATCGTAGATGGCGTACAGGCAGGTGGCGCCCGCGATGGGGACACTGCTGCCGGCCGCCGCCTCGTCCTTGTCGATCCGGCCGACCAGGTCGTCCAGGTGGGCCAGCAGCTCGTTGGAGGGCAGGTCCAGCATGGAGAAGTTGTGCACCGCGGTCCGCAGCCGCCCCATGGTGGCGGCGGCGTGCATCCCGTGCCCGACGATGTCGCCGACCACCAGCGCGACCCGGGCGCCCGACAGCGGGATGACGTCGAACCAGTCGCCGCCCACCCCGGCCTGGGCGGGCAGATAGCGGTAGGCGACGTCGAGCGCGTCCTGTTCCGGCAGCCCGTGGGGCAGCAGGCTCTGCTGCAGGTTCACCGCCATCGCGTGGTTGCCGGTGATGGCCGAGTCGATCTGCTCCTGGGTGGTGTACTTGGTGTCGAAGAAGCCGCTGCCCCGGCCGACCCGCAGTACCGCCACCCGGTCCGCGACCGCCCGCACCTCCTCCATCTCGTCGCTGACCAGCAGCACACTGAGGTGCTGTTCGCGCAGCCGCTGCACCAACTCCAGGACCAGCGCGGCCTGTCGGGGCCCGAGCGCGTTGGTCGGCTCGTCCAGGACGATGAGTTCGGGGTTGCCGATCAGGGCCCGCGCGATGGCGACGCCCTGGCGCTGGGCGCCGGACAGCGAGGCGACCGGGACGCGCAGGCTGGGTATCCGTACCGCGAGGGTGTCCAGCAGGCTGCGGGATCGTTTCTCCATCCCGACCTCGTCCAGCACGCCCCACCGCCGCAGCGGCCGGCCGAGGAAGAGGTTGTCCACCGTGTCGAGGTTGTCGCACAGCGAGGTGTCCTGGTGGACGGTGGCGATGCCCAGCCGCTGCGCGTCGATCGGCCGGCGCAGGTCGACCGGCCGGCCCTTCCACTCGATGACGCCGCTCTCCGGCGGGAACACCCCGGAGATGGCCTTGACCAGCGTGGACTTGCCGGCGCCGTTGCTCCCGACCAGGCCGACCACCTCGCCCTCGTTGATCGCGAGGTCGACCTCCCGCAGCGCGTGCACGGCGCCGAACCGCTTCGAGATCCCGCGCACGGTCAGCAGGGGACTGCCTCTCATCGGAAACCGCCTCCTCCCGCCCGGTGTGGGGTACCGAGTCTGCCCGGCGCACCGCATGACCGCATCGTGGACAACGAATAAATGTACGGCGGCTGTCGGCGAACCGTTCGGTCAGCCCCCGTCCCGGAACGCCCGCAGGATCCGCTGCGCCGCCATGGTCGCGGTCAGCGCGCCCGCGCGCACCTCCCGCTCCAGTTCAGGAGTCAGCGACCGTACCACCGGGTGGGCGCGCAGGCTGCCGAGGAGTTCGTCCTGGACCATCGCCCAGGCCCAGTCCACCTGCTGCCCGGCGCGCTTGGCCGCGAGCCGGCCGCCGTCCTCCAGTACCGCCCGGTGCTGTTCGAGCCGCTCCCACAGGGTGTCGAGCCCGGCCGACTCCAGCGCGCTGCAACTGAGCACCGGCGGCGTCCAGGCCGCGTCGACCGGGGTCATCAGCCGCAGTGCGCCGGCCAGTTCACGGGCCGCGGCCCGCGCATCGCGCTCGTGCGGACCGTCGGCCTTGTTGACCGCGATGACATCGGCCAGTTCCAGCACGCCCTTCTTGATGCCCTGCAACTGGTCGCCGCTCCTGGCCATGGTCAGCAGCAGAAAGGAGTCGACCATCCTCGCCACGGCGGTCTCCGACTGGCCGACGCCCACCGTCTCCACCAGCACCACGTCGTAGCCGGCCGCCTCCATCACCACGATCGACTCGCGGGTCGCCTTCGCCACCCCGCCCAGCGTGCCCGCGCTGGGCGACGGCCGGACGAACGCCGCCGGATCCACCGCCAGCCGCTCCATCCGGGTCTTGTCCCCGAGGATGGAACCGCCGGTGCGGCTCGAGGACGGGTCGACGGCCAGCACCGCGACCCGGTGCCCCGCGCCGGTGAGCAGGGAGCCGAAGGCGTCGATGAAAGTGGACTTGCCGACGCCCGGCACCCCGCTGATGCCGATCCGCCGGGCCCGGCCGGTGTGCGGCAGCAGCTCGGTCAGCAGCCGCTGCGCCACCGCGCGGTGATCGGGCCGCCCGGACTCCACCAGGGTGATCGCCCGGGCCACGTACGCCCGGCTGCCGGCCAGCACACCCTTCACATACGCGTCGAGGTCGATCGGCATCGGCGCCTACACCCGGCCGTGGCCCAGCGCCGCGCCCAGCCGCTCGACGAGGTCGTAGGCCGCGTCGGGAATCACCGTGCCCGGCGGGAAGACGGCCGCCGCGCCCATCTCCAGCAGCGTGGGCACGTCCTGCGGCGGAATCACCCCGCCGACCACGATCATGATGTCGTCGCGGCCCTCGGCAGCGAGTTCCTCGCGCAGCGCCGGCACCAGGGTGAGGTGCCCGGCGGCCAGCGAGGAGACGCCCACGATGTGCACGTCCGCCTCGACCGCCTGCCGGGCCACCTCGCCCGGCGTCTGGAACAGCGGGCCGACGTCCACGTCGAAACCGAGGTCGGCGAAGGCACTGGCGATCACCTTCTGGCCGCGGTCGTGCCCGTCCTGCCCCATCTTGGCGACCAGGATGCGGGGACGGCGGCCCTCCGCCGCCCCGAAGCGCTCGACCAGCTCGCGGGTGCGCTCCACGGGAGCGGAGTCGCCGGCCTCGGTGCGGTACACACCGGAAATGGTACGGATCTGCCCGGCATGCCGCCCGTAGACCTGCTCCAGCGCCCCGGAGATCTCCCCGACGGTGGCCATCGCGCGCGCCGCCGCCACCGCCAGCGCCAGCAGATTGCCGTCCGGCCCGGGGCCCGGCTCCCGACCGGCGGCCTCGGTCAGCGCCCGCAGCGCGTCCCGGCAGGCCGTCTCGTCCCGCTCGGCGCGCAGCCGCCGCAGCTTGGCGATCTGCTGGGCCCGTACCGAGGAGTTGTCGACCTTGAGCACGTCGATCCGCTCGTCGGTCTCCACCCGGTACTTGTTGACGCCGATCACCGGCTGCCGCCCGGAGTCGATCCGCGCCTGGGTCCGCGCGGCGGCCTCCTCCACCCGCAGCTTCGGAATGCCGGCGTCGATGGCCCGCGCCATGCCGCCGGCCTTCTCGACCTCCTGGATGTGCTGCCAGGCGCGCCGGGCCAGGTCGTAGGTGAGCCGCTCGACGTAGGCGCTGCCGCCCCACGGGTCGATCACCCGGGTGGTGCCCGACTCCTGCTGGAGCAGCAGCTGGGTGTTGCGGGCGATCCGGGCCGAGAAGTCGGTGGGCAGCGCCAGCGCCTCGTCCAGCGCGTTGGTGTGCAGCGACTGGGTGTGGCCCTGGGTGGCTGCCATCGCTTCCACACAGGTACGCGTCACGTTGTTGAAGACGTCCTGGGCGGTCAGCGACCAGCCCGAGGTCTGCGAATGGGTGCGCAACGACAGCGACTTGGGGTTCTTCGGCTCGAACTGCCCGAGCAGCTTGGCCCACAGCAGCCGGGCCGCGCGCAACTTGGCGATCTCCATGAAGTAGTTCATGCCGATGCCCCAGAAGAAGGACAGCCTCGGCGCGAAGGAGTCCACGTCCAGACCGGCGTTCTGCCCGGCCCGCAGGTACTCCACGCCGTCGGCGAGGGTGTACGCCAGCTCCAGGTCGGCCGTCGCCCCGGCCTCCTGGATGTGGTAGCCGGAGATGGAGATCGAGTTGTACCGCGGCATCTCCCGGGAGGTGAAGGCGAATATGTCGGAGATGATCCGCATCGACGGGCCCGGCGGGTAGATGTAGGTGTTGCGGACCATGAACTCCTTGAGGATGTCGTTCTGTATGGTCCCGGCCAGCTTCGCGGCCGGCACGCCCTGCTCCTGCGCCGCCACGATGTACAGCGCGAGCACCGGCAGCACCGCGCCGTTCATCGTCATCGACACCGTCATCCGGTCCAGCGGGATGCCGTCGAAGAGCTGCCGCATGTCGTAGATGGAGTCGATGGCCACCCCGGCCATGCCGACATCGCCGGTGACCCTCGGGTGGTCGCTGTCGTAGCCCCGGTGGGTGGGCAGGTCGAAGGCCACCGACAGGCCCTTCTGGCCGGCCGCCAGATTGCGCCGGTAGAAGGCGTTGGACTCCTCGGCGGTGGAGAAGCCGGCGTACTGCCTGATCGTCCACGGCTGGTTGACGTACATCGTCGGGTACGGGCCGCGCAGGTAGGGCGCGATCCCCGGGTAGGTGTCCAGGAAGTCCAGGCCGTCCAGGTCGCGGGCGGTGTAGAGCGGCTGGACCGCGATGCCCTCCGGGGTGTCCCACCGCAGGTCGTCCGGGCTGTGGCCGGTCGCCTCCTTCACCGCCGAACGCCAAGCGCCGTCGGTCACCGGGGCGGGGGTGCCCGGGCCCAGCGGCACCTGGGCGAAGTCCGGGATGCTCATCGCGCCACCGCTTCCGTGTCCGTGTCCGTGTCCGTGTCCGTGTCGGTATCGGTGTCCGGGTCCGGGTCCGGGTCCGGGTCGGTGTCCGGGCCCGGGTCGGTCTGCGGGCCCGCGCGGTCGAGGGCGTCGGCCAGGACGGCCACCGCGTCGCAGCCCGCGAAGACATACGCGTCCACCTCGGCGGCCCCCGACGGGCGGCCCGCCAGGAACACCCACCGCGCGCCCGCCGACTTCAGCTGCCGGGCGACGCCTTCCGCCTGCTCCGCGTACAGCGCGTCGCTGGAACACAGGCAGGCGAGTACGGCGCCGGAGGCCGCGAAAGCCGCCGCGACGCCTGCCCCGTCCGCCGGGACCCGGTGGTGGACCGGCTCGATGCCGCCGGCCTGGAAGAGGTTCGCCGCGAAGGAGACCCGGGCGGTGTGCGCGGAAACGGGGCCGAGCGCGGCCAGGAAGACCCTCGGGCGGCTGCCGGTGGCGGCCAGCCGCGCGTCGGAGCGGGCGCGCAGCGCCTCGTACGCCTCGTCGCGGCGCACCCGCGGCAGGCCGCCGGCCGGAGCCGGCGGCTCGGGGATCCGCTCGACGGGCTTCTCCGCCAGGTCGGGGAACTCGCTGACCCCGGTGACCAGTTCCCTGCGGTGGGCCAGATCGCGGCTGCGTGCCTGCCAGTGGGCGGCGATACGCTCGCCGACCAGGCCGGAGCGCAGCGCCCGCTCCTGGCCGCCGGCCGCCTCCAGCTCCTGGAAGAACGCCCAGGCGGCGTGCGCGAGGTCGTCGGTCAGCCGCTCGACGTACCAGGATCCGCCGGCCGGATCGGCGACCCGGCCCAGGTGCGACTCCTCCAGCAGGATCGTCGAGGTGTTGCGGGCGATACGGCGGGCGAAGGCGTCCGAACGGCCCAGCGCGTGGTCGAAGGGCAGCACCGTCACCGCGTCGGCCCCGCCCAGGCCCGCGCTCAGCGCGGCCACGGTGGTGCGCAGCATGTTCACATACGGGTCGCGCCGGGTCATCATCACCGGCGAGGTCACCGCGTGCTGGCGCTGGGCGCCCGCCTCCGCCGCGCCGCTCACCTCGGCGACCCGCGCCCACAGGCGGCGCGCGGCCCGCAGGGTGGCGATCGTCAGGAACTGGTCGGCGGTGGCGGCGTAGCGGAATTCCAGCTGCCGGCAGGCCGCCTCGACCGGCAGGCCAGCGTCCGTCAGCCGCCGCAGGTACGCCACCCCTGTGGCCAGCGAGCAGCCCAGCTCCTGGGCCGCGGAGGCACCCGCCTCGTGATACGGGGAGGCATCGACGACCAGTGCCCGCACGCCCGGCAGCGAGGCGGCGCAGCGCTGCGCCAGGGCGATCGCGTCGGCCCAGTGGGCGGCGCCCGCCTCCGTGCCGGTCCGGGCGGTGTACCCCAGCGGGTCCGCACCCAGATTGCCCGCCGCCGCCTCCGGCGCCACGCCCTGCCGCTCGTACAGCCGCAGCAGCTCGCCGGCGGCGGCGCCGGTCTCCGGGCCCGCGTCCAGCGCCACCGGCGCCAGGTCCAGGTAGACGCCCTCCAGGGCGCGGTCCAGGCCCTCCACCGGCAGTCCGGCGCCGCCCGCCGTCAGCCACAGCGAGGTGACACCGCTGTCCAGATCGGCGAGCACCGCCTCGTTCACGACCGCGGGATCCGGTCCCGCGTGCCGCTGCCGTACGTCCCAGCCGCCCACCGGCCGCCCACCGCGTACATAAGGCGCGAACCCCGGGTAACCGGCCTCGGGGGCGCTGTCGGCGGCGGTGTACAGCGGCCGCACGGTCAGCCCGCCGTCCAGCGCCGTGCTGAGCGCCTGCTCGGCCTCGGGCCCCGACACGTCCTGCCCCGACTTGCGCAGGACCCCGGCCACCAGGCGCTGCCACTGCTCGCGGTCGGCCTCCGGGAAGTCGGCGGCGAGCGGGAGCGCGTCATCCGGCAGAAGTGTCATGTTCCGATGCTAAGGGCTGCCCCGTAATCCCCGGCGGGCGTGCGAACGGCCGCCCGGCCCACCGCTGCTGCGGTGGGCCGGGGGCGGCCGGGGGACGCGCCGGGACCGGTCCGGCTAGGCGCGGGGCGCGGCGGCGTAGGAGCGGCGGGGCTGGGCGGGGCGGTTGCGGCGCCTGCGGCCGGAGGAGGCACCGCCGCGCTCGGACCGCTCCTGCACCGGCGCCGAGATGGTCACCGGGATGCCCGAAGGGGCCTGCGCGCCGGTGATCCGGCTCAGCCCCTCCTCACCGGAGCGGACCTGGGTGATCTGCGGGGTGATGCCGGCGTCGGCCATCAGCCGGTTCATGTCGCGCTGCTGGTGCGGCAGCACCAGGGTGACGACACTGCCGGACTCGCCGGCCCGGGCGGTGCGGCCGCCGCGGTGCAGGTAGTCCTTGTGGTCGCTCGGCGGGTCGATGTTGACCACCAGGTCCAGGTCGTCCACGTGGATGCCGCGGGCCGCGACATTCGTGGCCACCAGCACCGTGACGTGGCCGGTCTTGAACTGCGCCAGCGTCCGGGTGCGCTGCGGCTGCGACTTCCCGCCGTGCAGCGCGGCGGCCCGCACCCCGCTGTTCAGCAGGTCCTTGGTGAGCCGGTCCACCGCGTGCTTGGTGTCCAGGAACATCAGCACCCGGCCGTCGCGCGCGGCGATCTCGGTGGTGGTGGCGTGCTTGTCGGCGCCGTGCACGTGCAGCACGTGGTGCTCCATCGTGGTGACCGCGCCGGCCGCCGGGTCGACCGAGTGGACGACCGGGTCGTGCAGGTAGCGGCGCACCAGCAGGTCGACGTTGCGGTCCAAGGTGGCCGAGAACAGCATCCGCTGCCCGTGCGGCCGCACCTGGTCCAGCAGCTCGGTGACCTGCGGCATGAAGCCCATGTCGGCCATCTGGTCGGCTTCGTCCAGGACGGTGATCTCGACCTGGTCCAGCCGACAGTCGCCGCGCTCGATGAGGTCCTTGAGCCGGCCGGGGGTGGCGATGACCACTTCCACGCCGCCGCGCAGTGCGCTGGCCTGGCGGCCGATCGACATACCGCCGACCACCGTGGTCAGCCGCAGCCGCAGCTGGCGGGCGTACGGGGTGAGCGCGTCGGTCACCTGCTGGGCCAGTTCCCGGGTGGGCACCAGGACCAGGCCGAGCGGCCGGCGCGGTTCGGCGCGCTGCCCCGCGGTACGGGCCAGCAGGGCCAGCCCGAAGGCGAGGGTCTTGCCCGATCCGGTGCGGCCGCGGCCGAGCACGTCCCGGCCGGCCAGCGAGTTCGGCAGCGTGGCGCCCTGGATCGGGAAGGGCTCGAGCACGCCGAGGCCGGTGAGCGTGGTGAGCAGCTCGACCGGCATGTCCAGGTCGGCGAAGGCCGTCACCGGGGGCAGGGCGGGCGTGATGGTCACCGGCAGGGCGAACTCACCCTGTCGGGCGGACGGCCGCCGCTGGTAGCCGCCGGAGCGGTTGGCGCCACCCGAGCGGGACGGGGCACCCGAACGGACCGGGGCGCCGGAGCGCTCGCTCCGGCCACGGGAATATCGGTCGTTCGTGCGAGCTGTGCGGTTCATGCAGAACCTTCCTCGATGCGGCGCGTATCGAGGAATTCTCGGCAGCAGAAGAACAGCGCCAGGAATTGCAGGAACGAGCCGGAGAAAAAACGTGGAACGCAAGGGGCCGACAGGGAGATCCCCCGGGCCGCAGACCTGCGGAAAAACACGGAACTGGGTCCGCACCCGAAGGTGCGGACCCAGTTGCGTCGTGCGGTTCGACGTCAGGCGGGAACGATGTTCTCGGCCTGCGGGCCCTTCTGGCCCTGGGTGACGTCGAAGGACACCTTCTGGCCCTCCTGCAGCTCACGGAAGCCAGAGGCGGCGATGTTCGAGTAGTGGGCGAAGACGTCGGCGCCGCCGCCGTCCTGCTCGATGAAACCGAAGCCCTTTTCCGCGTTGAACCACTTCACGGTGCCAGTAGCCATGTCATATCTCCTTCGGGGCAGTACAGAGGGCTCGCACTGTGCGAGCCCCGCGTCGCCGCGATGATTACCCCGTCCGGATAGCACCGGAAATACAGAAGTGCGCCTGCCGGGTTGTGAACCGGCCGGAGCACTTGAAGTCTTTGGGAACCACAACTGCAACTGGTCCCAACCGTAGCACGAGGCGACCGGCAAGGCGCGACAACCGATTTCACTCCGCCCGCCGTGCCATAAACCCTCACCGCGGATGGCGACAAATTCTGTACCCGCCGCGGTAGATATGCGCATCGGGATGTCATGGGCATCAGAGGTTTACCGCGGTTTTCACCCGTGCCGGGAGGCGCTGGGCTCCTGCGCGTCCCCCCGCTGCCGGCGCATCTCGTCGTTGAGCCGCCGGGCCTCCTCCAGCTGGTCCTCCAGGATGACGATGCGGCAGGCGGCCTCGATCGGGGTGCCGGCGTCGACGAGCTCGCGGGCGCGGGCGGCGATCCGGAGCTGGTAGCGGGAGTAGCGGCGGTGGCCGCCGTCGGAGCGCAGCGGGGTGATCAGCCGCGCTTCGCCGATGGCTCGCAGGAAGCCCGGCGTGGTGCCGATCATCTCCGCCGCACGGCCCATGGTGTAGGCGGGATAGTCGTCGTCGTCGAGCCGGTCGGTGGGCTGGGAGGGGTTTTCAGGGGGCACTTCTGACCTCATGTGGGGACGCATTGAGGGCCCCGGCGCCGAAGGCACCAGGGCCCCGAGGGGGTTTCAACACCATCCACTGACACTGATGGCGCCTACTCCTCTCCCTTCGTACTCGGCTACAACAAGAACAATACCTACCCGAAACCACCATGTCTATCGCGGCCACGGTAGATTTCCGCGGCGGGCCGGACCGGGATCGGGGCCGGTCAGCAGCCCGGCACCGGCTGGCCCAGCTTGGGAAGTTCCTCCATCGGCGTGTGCTTCGCCCAGATGACCCCCTGGGTGCCGACCTTGCCGCCGGGGCCGATCCGGACCAGCGGGATCGCCGCGTCCACCGGATTGCCCTGGGCCCCGAAAGCGATCCAGCCCCCGGCCCCGGGCAGCATCGAGGGGCAGACATAGCTGGACAGCGCGTTCAGGGTGTCCGGGCGGACCGTCTGGTCGGTGCCCGGGGTCACACCGTCGCGGGCGGCCCGGAACGCCGCGGCGGCCGCGTCGTGGGTCAGCATCGCCTGCCCGTTGTCCAGATCGCGCGCCGGGAAGGCCAGCGGCGCCGCCCGCGGGCCGTCCTGCTCGACCGTCTGATGGGTGCAGGTGTCCGGCTTGCCGGTGAAGGCCGCTTTGAACACCTCGAAGTCGGTCCGCACCCCGCTCTCGCAGCTCGCCCTGTCCCATTCGTCGGGGCTGGCCAGCGCGGTGAAGTAGATCGGCGTCCCGTGGTCGGCCGCGGCGATCACCGCCGGATCGTCGATGCCCTCGGCGCCGTCGTCCCCGGTGAGGACGACCGGATTGCCCAGCCGGCACGGCCCGGCCTGGTCCAGGCTCTGCAGGAACGCCCCGAGGTCGGACCCGCGGCCGGCGAAGAAGATGGCCCGCGGGTCCGCCTGGCAGATGGCGGCGTGCCGCTGGCCGAACACGTTCAGCAGGTCGGTCTGCCGCTGCCGGCCCTGTACCGCGGTGTCCGGCGAGGAATACGTGAGATCGGCGAGCGTACGGCCCCGCGCCTTGAGTCCCTTGTCCGCGTCGGCGCCCAGCGTCCGCACGTAGTCGTCGCCGCCGACGGTGTCCCGCACGATGAGCACCTTCGCCGGCGGCGAGGGCCGCGCGTCGAGGAACTGCGCCGCGGCGGCCACCGCGTCCGTGTTCGTGTACGACAGCCGGTAGAAGCCCTTCATGGGTTTGCCGGTGTCGGGGTCGGCGTTCATCGTGTCGGCGGTGACGGTCGCGCCGATCACCGAGAGATGCGCGGCCGTCAGCGCCTTGGCCGCCCGCCGGGTCTGGATGGTGCTCTGCCCGAGGCCGATCACCTCGTCGATGTGGTGGTCGGCCGTGTGCGCCGTGATCTGCCGCACCGCCTCCTGCCACCCGTTGTTCCCGCTGCCCAGATTGGCCAGGAACAGCTTCACCGCGGGCTTGGTCCCGTAGGTCGCCGTGTGGTTGGCCTGCCACTGCGCGCTGACGGCCCCCTCGATGTTCGGGTAGAGCGACGCGTAGGAGTCGGTGTCCACCCCCTCCACCGGGGTGAGGTCCAGCAGCAGCGCCACGCTCTCGTACGGCCCGGAGACCTGGTCGTCGGCCGCCTTGACCTGCGCCACGAGCCGGCGCATCGCGGCCGGCTCGTCCTTGCGCATCCGGCTGCCGTCGAGGTTGACGCCCACGCAGCTGAGCGGCTTGCCGACCAGGGTCAGGCCGGCTCCGCAGGACAGGGCGGGCGGGAAGAGCGCTCCGTAGGCCCACACCCCGCCCACCCCGACCGCCGCGAGGACGACCAGGGCCAGGGCGGAGGACAGGAAGCGGTGGGCCCGCACGAAGTGCCAGCGCGTTGGTAAGACGGTCACAGGATCCCCCTGGGAGGTGCGTACGGGATCGGCCCGTTCAGGGGCCGCGAAGGGTAGGGCGGGGTCGGGCGGGCGGGGTCGGTTCGGCCGGTGTCGACCGGGCCGGTGCGGCCGGTGCGGCCTATACGGCGAAGGCGTCGGCGGCTTCTTCGAGCGCGGCCGCGTCGATCCGCGTGGTGTTGTGGCGCAGCTGGGTGAACGCCTGCTGTATCTCCCGGTCCCACTGGCGGTCCGGCACGGCCAGCGGGTCGTTGCCGACCCAGAGCAGCGCGAGCAGCTTGGCGGACGCCATCCGCACCGGGGTGTGCAGCGAGGACTCGATCCGCGCCATCAGATCCAGCCGGGCCTGGGCCGTCGACTTGGCGTCGACCAGCAGGCAGGGCGCGGTGGCCACGTCGTCCAGCCAGGCGCACCCAGTCGCGGTGCACATGCCGGTGGAAGAGATCGGCGAGCTCGGTGGCCACGTCCATGAACCGGC
>NZ_FMCH01000048.1 GCF_900091855.1 Streptomyces sp. DvalAA-14 | reverse complement strand
CGGGGCCGGGCCCCACCGGCCGCCCTGCCACCCGGCGATATTCCCGGGCCACCCGCCGGTGGTCGATTGCTCGCGCAGTTCCTCGCGCCCCTGCGGGGCGCCGGTTGTCCGGGCAGGCGGACGCGCCCCCGCAGGGGCGCTGGGGGTACCCCGGACGAAGTCTGGGGGAGGAACTGCGCGGCCAGCCCACCAGCGCCGGAAGATCGGGGAAACAGCGCAACCCACCACCCCCGGCGGCCCCGGGCGGTCAAGGTGCGGGCTGGGCCGCTAAGGGGTGCCGCGGCGCCAGCGGCGGGTGGGGGCGGGGGCGACGGTGGAGACCGCGTCCGCGTGTTCGGCGACGGTGTCCGGCGGGGCCGGCGGTGTGTCACGGGTCACCGCCGGCTTCGCCGGCTCGGTGACCATGACGTCGAGCTTGCGCAGGATGACCCCCTCACGCAGCGCCCACGGGCAGATCTCCAACTCGTCCACGCCGAAGAGATCCATCGCGCCCTCGGCGACCAGCGCCCCCGCCAGCAGCTGCCGGGCGCGCCCCTCGGAGACGCCCGGCAGGGCCGCGCGCCGGGCCGCCGTCATGCCGGCCAGCTTCGGTACCCATTCCTCCAGGGCGGACCGCCGCAGCGTGCGCTGCACGTACAGGCCCTCGGCGCTGCGGGCCGCGCCCGCGATCCTGGCCAGCTGGCGGAACGTCTTCGAGGTGCCGACGGTGAGATCCGGGCTGCCCAGCCGGGCGAAGTCCGTCACCGTACGGGCGATTTCGGCCCGGACCTGCCGGCGCAGGGCGCGCACGTCGTGGTGGGAGGGCGGGTCACCGGGCAGCCACGCGCCGGTCAGCCGGCCGGCGCCCAGCGGCAGCGACACCGCCGCGGCCGGGTACTCGTCCATGCCGAATCCGACTTCCAGGGAGCCGCCGCCGATGTCCAGTACCAGCAGGCGGCCGGCCGACCAGCCGAACCAGCGGCGTACCGCCAGGAAGGTCAGCCGGGACTCGTCCTCTCCGGACAGGACGGTCAGCCGCACGCCCGTCTCGCGCTCGACCCGAGCCAGCACCTCTTCGCCGTTGGCCGCCTCCCGCACCGCCGAGGTGGCGAACGGGAGCACGTCCTCGACGCCCTTGTCCTCCGCGACGCGCACCGCGTCGGCCACCGTCGTCACCAGCCGGTCGACGCCGGCCTCGCTGATGGCGCCGTGCCCGTCGAGCAGTTCGGCCAGCCGCAGTTCCGCCTTGTGCGAGTACGCGGGCAGCGGGCGGGCGCCCGGGTGCGCGTCCATCACCAGCAGGTGGACGGTGTTGGATCCCACATCGAGTACGCCGAGTCGCATGGACTGACGCTAGCGCGAGCGACCCGGCCGCCGCCGGGCGACGACCGGTGGATACGGCTCCCGTTGTGGCATTCCGCGCATTTCGGTCGTACGGCATACGCTTGGGCGCGTGGCGAAGGCGAAGACCCGTAAGGGCGGCGGCAAAGGCAGTGGCGGCGATCAACCGCGCGACGAGGCGGAGCTGGATTTCCCCCGGGCCTGGGTGGAGTTCATGGACCCGGCCGACGAGGAACAGGTCTTCCGGTGCGACCTGACCTGGCTCACCTCCCGCTGGACCTGCATTTTCGGCAGCGGCTGCCACGGCATCGTGGCCGGGCGCGGCGCCGACGGGTGCTGTTCGCTCGGCGCGCACTTCGCCGATGACGACGACGAGAATCGGGTCGCCTCACATGTGGCGCGCCTCACCCCGGACACCTGGCAGCTGCATCCCTTCGGCACCGGCGACGGCGGCTTCTGGGCCGAGGTGAACGAGGACGGCGAGCGGCAGACCCGGGTGGTCGACGGGGCCTGCGTCTTCGCCAACCGGGCCGGATTCCCCGGCGGCCAGGGCTGCGCCCTGCACGCGCTGGCGCTGCGCGAGGGGCGCGAGCCGCTGGAGACCAAGCCGGACGTCTGCTGGCAGCTGCCGATCCGCCGCACCTTCGACTGGGTGGACCGGCCGGACGACAGCCGTGTCCTGGTGGTCTCGATCGGGGAGTACGACCGGCGCGGATGGGGCCCGGGCGGCCACGATCTGCACTGGTGGTGCACGTCGGCGAGCTCCGCGCACGGCGCCGGGGAGCCGGTGTACGTGTCGTACCGGCCGGAGCTGACCGAGCTGATGGGGCCGGCGGCCTACGAGCGGCTGGCCGAGATGTGCGACGCGCGGGTGTCCGCTCCGGGCCTGCCGCTGGTGGCTCCGCACCCGGCGGACCCGGTGGCCTGACCCCGGATCCAGGTCCCGGCGCCCGGCGCCAGGACCCGGCGCTCGGACCCGGCGGAAGGGTCGGGGTCAGAGCTGCGGCGTCCACAACGTGGCGTGGTAGGCGCCGTTGGCGGTGAAGATGTCGGGCGGCGGTGTCGTGGCCTTGGTCACGCCGCGCCGTCCTTCGGGGTGCGCGGGCGCCTCAGGAGGGGGTGGGCGCCGCGGTGGTGGGCGAGGGCGAGGCAGGCGGCGAGGAGTCGGTCGGGGTGGGGGAAGGGCTGTCGGTGGG
>NZ_FMCH01000244.1 GCF_900091855.1 Streptomyces sp. DvalAA-14 | reverse complement strand
CGATCGCCTCGTCGGTGGCCGCCTCGTCGGTGGCCGCCTCGTCGGTGGTTGCCCCGCCGCCCGCCGATCCCGGGGTCTCCTGCCGTGGGGTCTCCTGCCGAGGCGCGGCGGCCGCGGCAGGCTCCGGGTCGGTTCCGCCGCCGCGTTGCGGCGGGGCCCAGGCATGAGCGGCGGATTCCCACCGGACATGCAACTGCTCCCAGTCCGCGTGCGTCAACCGGCCCAGCCCGGCGACGGCGGCCCACGGGGGCAGTCGGTGCCCGTTGAGGTAACGCACCCAGGAACTGCGGCTGTAGCCCGACTTGGAGGCGAGCGTCGCCACGGTCACCCCGCTGCGGTCCACATGGCGGCGCATGTCCCGCACCAGCCGGGCCACCTCGATCGGCAGGTCGTGCGGCAACGGTCGCCAGCGGCCCACGACACCCCCTCCTCCCCCGCCCCAACTGTCTCACAGCCGTCCTGCACGGGCACCCAACCGCTGGACATCCGCACAGGTCAGAGACTGGACCGTCCCACACGGGTCACCTGTCCGCCGTGCTTCCCGCTACCCGCCGGCCGGCCCGGCATCGAGGGCGAAGAGCTGGGCGAGAACCGCGGCGCAGGTGCCGCGGCCGGCGGTGCCCACTCCCCCACGTCGGGCGGAGCGTCGGCGAGATCGGGTCGCGATGGGGTTTGCGCGACCCGGCGGTGTCCGACCGGACCTTCCCGTCGGCCTCGTCCTTTCGGCCGAGACCGGCGTGCACAACCAGCCGTTGGGCGGAGGCGGCGGGGGCGCCCGCGGGAGGAGGCTCTGCGGTGAACAGCCGCTGGGGAGCGACCGGTTGGGACCGGCCGCCCCGCGAACCGAGGAGCACCGTATGAAGCGCATCGTCATTGCCCTGGCCGTGGCCGCCGTTCTGGCGGGAGGCATCGTGGTGGCCTGGAACATCATGGACAACTCGTCGGTGGCGACCGCGAGCGGGGCGGATCACACGGTGCCGCGCAGCGAGGTCGAAAAGCTCGCCAAGGAGAACTTCGGCATCCCGTTCGTCCAGGGCGGCCCGCAATCCGTCAGCTGCCCGCGGGGGTTGCACGCGAAGGTGGAGGACACCGTGTCGTGCACCGCTGTCTTCAAGGGCCGGAGCAGGACGATGCTCATCTCCGTGACCGGGGTCAAGGGTGACCGGGTGAGTTTCGACTACGGCGTGTTGAAGTAGGTCGGCCGAAGGCCGGAGACGGGGAAGTGGCGGGATGCGGCCCGGCGGCAATCGACCCGCCGCCGGGCGGCGTGGCCGGCGACCGGATCAGCGGTCGCCGACCACGCCGCAGCGCCAGGCCCAGGCGGCGATCTCCACCCGGTTCCGCAGCTTCAACTTGGCCTGAATGCTGGCCATATGGGTCTTGACGGTGGAGAGCGAGACGAAAAGCTCCTCGCAGATCTCCTGGTTGGTCCGCCCGTCGGCGACCAGCCGGGTCACCTCCAGTTCCCGCGCCGTCAGCGGACTGGCGGACACCTCCGCCATCTCCGCCCGGACCGCGGGCCGTTGGCTGCCCATCCGCTCCAACAGCCGTACGGTCACGGCGGGCGAGATCAGCGCGTCGCCGCGTGCCGCCGCGCGTACGGCCTCGATCAGCAGCCCGGGGCCCGCGTCTTTCAGCAGGAACCCGCAAGCGCCGCCGTGCAGCGCCCCGTAGACGTAGTCGTCCTGGTCGAAGGTGGTCACGACCACCACACGCAACGGGTCGACGGCCTTCGGGCCGGCGAGCAGCCGGGTCACTTCCAGCCCGTCGAGTCTCGGCATCCGGATGTCGACGAGGCACACGTCGGGGCGCAGCTTCCTGGCCAGTTCCACGCACTGCACGCCGTCGGCCGCCTCGCCCACGACCTCGATGTCCGGCTGGGTCTGCAGGATCAACCGGAAGCCGGTGAGCACCATTTCCTGGTCGTCGGCGATCAGGACCCGGACAGGTTTCGCTGATCCGCTGACTTGGGTCACGCCGGTGATCCTGCCACAGCGCCGCGCAGAGGGAATTCCGCCGTCAGCCGCCAGCCGCCGTCCTCGGCCCGGCTCGCGTGCAGCGTGCCGCCGACGGCCTCGGTGCGTTCGGTCAGGCCGACCAGGCCGAGGCCGCCCCGCCCGCCGAGCGGCTCGGCGTTGGGGGCCGTCTGCCGCGGCGGCGGGGCGTTGTGCACCTCCACCCGCAGCCGCCGGGCATCCGCGTCGTCGCCCGACAGGCCGACCCGTACGGAGACGGACGGCGATCCCGGCGCGTGGCGGCGTATGTTCGTCAGCCCCTCGCGCACCACGTTCCGCACCGACGTCTCCACTTCCGCGTCGGGCCGCGCCTGCCGGGCTCCGGCCGCGATCTGGAGGGTGGCGGGGGCGTCGCGTTCGGCGAACGCGGCCACCAGGTCGCCCAGTTCGGCGAACAGGTCGCCGGGCCGCACCGTCCGTACCTCGTCCTCACGCAGCACCCGGACCAGCTTGCGCATCGACTGCAGGGTCTCGGACCCGGCCTGCTCGATGCGGCGCAGCAGCGGCTCCACCTGCTCGGGCGCGCTGTCCCGGATCGCCCGCGCGGCCTGGGCCTGGACGACGATGCCCGTGACGTGGTGGGCGACGAAGTCGTGCAGCTCGCGGGCGAGTTCGAGGCGTTCGCTCTGACGGGTGTCGGCGATCGCGCGCCGTCTGCGGTCGTCGAGGCTGCGCAGATAGCAGCCGAGGCCAACCGCGCCGCCGGTGGGGAAGGTCAGGAGCAGGGAGATGACACTGCTGTCGCTGTCCAGCCGCATCGGGGCCGCTATCACGGCCAGGCCCAGTGCGCCGCTCAGCACCGCGGCCGGCCAGGGCCGCGGGATGTCCTTCGCCGTGCGCACCAGCAGGAGCAGCAGGCACAGCGTCTCCAGCAGGCCCCAGCCGGCGAACGTCGGCGTCACGGAGGTGAGGAGAGCCCCCGTGGTCGCCCCCGAGGCGATCACCGCGGCAGCCGCGCCCCAGGTCAGCACGGCGGGTCGGCCCGGCAGCAGCAGCGCGACGGCCGCCACGAGGCCCGGCGCCAGCCGCCACCACACGCCGTTCCCTTCGAGGCCGGCGGTGCTCTCGGTGCCGGTCACATCGAGCACCCACAGCACCGCCATGGCCACCGCCACCGCGGTGAAGGCGGTGCGGCGGGACAGCCGGGAGGGGGAGGTCCGGTCGTTTCGGCCCTGGGGGCTTCGGCTCTGCGGGCTTCGCGCTTGGGGGTGTCGGCCTTGCCCGCTTCTGTCTCGCACGTCTCGGTCTCGCACATCTCGCAGCGTAGGGGCGGCCCCCGCCGCGCGGCCTCGGCCGAAAGGACGACGTGGCGGAGGGAGACCGGCCGGTCGGCCGAGGCGACGCGCCGGAAGCCTCCGTGGACGCGCGCCGCGCGATCCCGGCCGTCCGCGTCGGGAGCGGGCGGGCGCCCGCCCCGACGCACCGCCTCATTCTCAGTCTCAGTCCATCAGGTCCAGCGGAAGCGTCTTGAACTCGGATATCTCCGCCGGGACTTGCAGCTGCTGCACCTTCGCCGACGCCACCAGCGAGTTGAGCAGGCTGGCCAGCGCCGCGGACAGTGCCTCACCGGTACTGGCCATGTCCCCCTCGGCCAAGTACGCGGCGGCGGTGGCCAGTTTGCTCAGCACCAGCTCGCTGGCCCCGCCGAATCCGTAGGTGACGATGTGCGGGTGGCGCTTCCAGTTCGCGTCCTGCAGCAGGTCCGCGCCGGTCCGCCAGGTGCCCACCGGCCGGTCGGTGGGCGCCCCGTCGGTGAGCAGGAACACCACCGGCCGCAGCACGGCGACGGACGCCGCGGACAGCATCTCGACGTCCTGATCGATCTGGTCGCGGACGAGCCGGCACATCGGCAGGAAGTTGGTCGCCCCGGAACAGGTGACGGTCGGCAGGTTCTGCAGCTGCTCGATGTCGGTCATCGGGGTGACCACGTGGGCCTCGGTGTTGAACGAGATCACCGACAGGTGGATGAACTCCGAGATGTCCGGGCGGGTGAAGAGGGTGTCGTAGATGTGCAGCAGCGTGTCGTTGAGCAGGGTCTCGAACTTCTGCATGGAGGAGGAGGTGTCCAGGACCAGGTAGGCCGGCAGGCCCTTGGCCTTGTACGGGTGGTCGAAGTCGGGCTGTTCACTCATGATTTTCTCCGCAACGTGCTGTCTAGAGGGGCCAGTCGAAGAGCAGGGTGGAGCCGAGGAGCGCCGCGAGGACGACGACCACGAGAAGCAGGGTGTTGAAGACGAGGTTCAGCAGCCGCGCCTTCGGTGGCGCCCCCGCGGTGGGCCGCGGGGCAGGCGGGATCGCAACGGGCGGTGTGGTCTTCGGCGGGGTCGTCTTCGGTGGGGTCGTTTTCGGCGGGGTCGTCTTCGGCGGGGTCGTTTTCGGCGGGGTCACCACCACCGGGGCCGGCCGCCCCGGCGGTGTCCTCGGCGGTGTCTTCGGGGCTGTGCCGCCCGTCCGCGACCGGCCGCTCAGGTCCACCGACCCCGTCACATTCGACGCCGTCCGGGACGGCGCGGAGGTGGCCGCGGAAGTGGACTGCCCCACCTGCGACGCCCCGGGCGCCTTCGCCGCGGCGACGGTCGGCGGCCCCACCTTTCTCGACCCGATCACGTTCGACCGGTTGGTCCTGGCGCCGGGGGTGGTGCTGCTCGCCGCCCCCGGACGCCCGTTGGACGCCCGGCCGTCGAGCGCGGCCAGCAGTTCTTCGGGCGTGCAACGCTGCTCGGCGACGCGGGCGTTCAGCGTGAGGAACAGGGCGGCGGACAGCGGCGTGGAGCCGGTCTCGTTCACCAGAGCGCGATGGGCCGCCATCGGGTCGCCGCGCTCCCCGGTCAGACAGCGCACAGTGAGCACCGCCAGCTTGTAGCGGTCGCTGAGCACGGTCAGCGCGGGCTTGCGCGCCTCGGAGAACAGCGGGTCCTCCCAGCCGTTCGACTGGATCCACTTGCGGGTGCCGATGCCGCAGGTGTCCATGTCGATGACGAAGACGGCACCGGTGCCCTGCTCCCAGAAGACGTTGCTGTAGGACCAGTCCCCGTACACGATGTCGTGCCGGGCGAAGAGGTCACCGATGCCCAGCAGCGACCGTACGGCCTGCTCCCGGACCGCGCGGTCGGCCGGCCGGATGCCGCGTTTGACGCATTTGGCGTCGGTGGCCACCAGCCAGTCGAGCGGCAGCGGCGCGAAGTCCTGCAGTTCGCCCTTGATGTTCCGCAGCCGGGCGGAGAAGCGGTTCGGCGCCTTGGCCATGACGATGCCCTGCACAGTGCCGCCGTCGACGATCCGGGCGACCGGCCAGGAGACGGAAGCACCGATCAGCGTCCGGTCCGCCGGCGTCATCGAGGCGGGCAGCCGGATCAGGTTCTCCAACGCGCTGGGCGCCGTCCCCGGCACGGGTGCCTTGTAGAGCTTGGCGAGCCAGCCCGGGTGCCCGGCGATCTCGTACACCTGCCGCGACTCGCCGTCGTCCGTGGACAGCACCCGCCCCGCGGGCACGTCCGACAGGCTCACCTTCGGCCGGAACGGGCTGGCCGCCGACGTCATCACCGCTGCCTTCCCTTGGCGGCGGTGCCCGGGGTGTCCCCGCACCAGACCACGACGGCGGTGCGGTCGTCGTGCAACTGCGCCTGCTCGAAGCCCACATCGAGCAGGAAGGCACCCACCGGGGGCGGCTGACGCCAGCGTTCGGCGAACCACTGCTGGGCGTCCGGCCCGAGTGCGAACGCGTCCGCGACGCCGTCCGTGGTCAGGGCCATCACCTCGCCGGGGCCCATCTCCACCACCCCGTACGGCAGATGCTCCACGTCATGCGGCAGGAAGTGCGCGACGGCACTGGGATCCAGGCCGCCCTTCTCGTCGCCGATCAGCCGCTCCCAGTGCCGGTGGACCAGCCGCCAGGCGCTGACATCGCCGATGGCGCCGAGCCAGCAGCGGCGGACGCCGTCCGGGTCCGGCCGGGCCGGGATCACCGCCGCCAGCGCGACCGCCCGCACCTCGTCGGCGGTCCAGCCGCGCTGCTCGGCGGCTCCGTACATCTGGCGGGCAGCCGCCAGGAAGACCTCCCGGACGTTGATCCGCTGCAACGGGACTCCCCGGTCGAGCAGTTCGCGGAGTGTGTTCACCAGGGCGATGACGGCGGCGACAGCCCCGACGTCGGAGTGCTCGCTGTCCGACATGCCGTCGGCCACCGCGACGACCAGATGGCCGCCCGCGCTGTCCTGCCCGATCCGGTACGCGTCCTGCCGCGGAACGCCCCGGCTGCGGTGGGACGGACCGCTCACCGAGGCGGCCCGGAGCTGCAATCCGCCGAGGACCGCCTCGTCCGCGGTGATCGCGGCGGCGGACGGCGTGGCCGGCAGCAGCCACGGGGCGGTCCCGGCGGGCGAGGCCTTGCGCAGGACGGGGAACCGGCCGGCCTCGTCCGGCCGACCCACCGGGGGCCGCTCCTGGCGCTCCTGGCGCTCTTTGAGTTTCG
>NZ_FMCH01000464.1 GCF_900091855.1 Streptomyces sp. DvalAA-14 | reverse complement strand
GCGGCGGCGGCGCGGGCGGCTCCGGCGGCGCGCCGGGCGGCGGCCCGCTCAGCGGCTCCCCCTACCGATCGGGCCCGGGCTCCAACCGGGGCCAGGCACCAGGCTCCAACAACGGCACTTCGCAGGGAGGTGATCGCCGGTGACGACCCAGCCGTTCACGCAGCCACGCCGCACGTACCTGATCGGCAAGGCCCGGCCCAACGCGATCGTGGGCAAGAACCGGGAAACCGGTGAGATCGCGCTGATCATCGCGGGCGCGGGCCTGGGCATGATCTCGGGGCTGGCGGTACCGGTCCTCCTGCTGCGCATCGTCGGCCTGGTCGGCTGGCCGCTGCTGGCCCTGGCCGCGGTGTACATGCCGTACCGGCGGCGTACGTTCTACCGCTGGTTCGAGATCAACCGCACCTACCGCCGTACGCTGCGCACCACCCCCACCTACCGTTCGGCCGTGCAGGAAGCCGGTGTCGCGCTCGACGGGCGGGAGGTGGAGATCGGCCCGCCGCCGGGCATCGGGCGGATCAGCTGGCTCGCGGCGCCGTTCGGGCCGGACGAGATCGCGGTGCTGCTGCACGTGGACCGGCGCACCGTGACCGCGGCCATCGAGATCGAGGGGCCGGGTGTCGGCCTGCGCGACAGCGAGGACCAGGAGGCGCTGGTCGAGCGGTTCGGCACGCTGCTGAAGCACGTGGCCAACGGCGACGGCTTCGTGACCCGGCTGCAGATGCTGGCCCGCACCCTGCCCGCCGACCCGGACGCGCACGCCAAGGATGTCGCCCAGCGCGGCGACCCGGACGCCGACCGGTGGCTGAAGGACTCCTACGAGCAGCTGCAGTCCATGGTGTCCACCTCCTCCGAGCAGCACCGCGCCTACCTGGTGGCGTGCATGCACTTCACCCGCGAACTGGCCGCCGAGGGCAATGCCATGGCCCGGGCCGGCTCGGTGCGCGGCGCCAAGGTGGACAAGGACTCGGGGCTGGCCGCGGTGATGGCCCGGGAGCTCAACGACATCTGCGCCCGGCTCGCCGAGGCCGACATCCGGGTGCGCCAGCCGCTGGGCCAGGCGCGGCTGGCGTCGCTGGTGCACTCGATGTACGACCCGGACCACCCGATCGACCACATCCAGGCGATGACCCGCCGCAACGCCTGGCCGGCCGAGCTGGACGCGACCGACCCGACCTTCCTGCAGGCCAAGACCCGCGAGTCGTCGACCCGGGCGCCCTGGCACCACTCCACCGCCTGGGTGAAGGAGTGGCCGATGACCCCGGTCGGCGTGAACTTCCTGGCACCGCTGCTGGTGCACACCCCCGATGTGATCCGTACGGTCGCGGTGACGATGGACCTCGAACCCACCGATGTGGCCATCGAGCGGATGCTGACCGAGAAGACCAACGACGACGCCGAGGCCAGCCGCGCCGCGAAGATGAACCGGGTGGTCGACCCGCGCGACATCGCCCACCACGGCCGGATCGACCAGCGGGGCGAGGACCTGGCCAGCGGCGCCGCCGGAGTCAACATCGTCGGCTACATCACGGTCTCCTCGCGCTCCCCGGAAGCGCTGGCGCGCGACAAGCGGACCATTCGCGCCTCCGCCGGTAAGTCGTATTTGAAGCTTGAATGGTGCGATCGTGAGCACCACCGGGCATTCGTCAACACGTTGCCGTTCGCGACCGGCATCCGCCGCTAGCCCGCCCGTACGAGGAGGCCACTGCCATGCCCATGCTGGACCCTCTGGCGGGGATGACCGACGCGTTCACCAGCTTCCTCTTCGGCCGGGTGGAGACGACACGGCTGCCCGTGCGCACCTCCACCGGCCAGGCCCAGGCGGTCTACCTGCCGACCGCCGCACCGGGCCTGGGCGACTCGGGTGTGATCATCGGCCGTGAGGTGTACT
The DNA here is from genome assembly GCF_900091855.1 of Streptomyces sp. DvalAA-14. GTDB lineage: Bacteria > Actinomycetota > Actinomycetes > Streptomycetales > Streptomycetaceae > Actinacidiphila. The sequence continues at coordinate 7,397 of NZ_FMCH01000464.1, read as the reverse complement.
CCGGCAAGGGCTACATCTACGACCCCTTCCAGCTCTACGGCCAGCAGCTGCCCGCCCCGCACTGGCTGGTGCTCGGCGAGTCCGGCAACGGCAAGTCGGCGCTGGAGAAGACCTACGTCCTGCGCCAGCTGCGGTTCCGCGACCGGCAGGTGGTGGTGCTGGACGCGCAGGGCGAGGACGGCGTCGGCGAGTGGAACCTCATCGCCAAGGCGCTCGGCCTGACCCCGATCCGGCTCGACCCGACCGCCGCCCTCAACGGCGGCATCAAGCTCAATCCGCTGGACCCGGCGATCACCCTCACCGGGCAGCTGGCACTGCTGCGCACCATCATCGAGGTCGCCATGGGCCGCGGCCTGGACGAGCGGTCCGGCTTCGCGCTGAAAGTCGCGCACGCCTTCGTCGTCGAGACGGTGACGGAGCGCCAGCCGATCCTCACCGACATCGTGGAACGGCTGCGGCACCCCCAGCAGGAGTCCGCCGAGGCGATGAACGTCGACCTGGACGACGTCCGCGCCTGGGGCCTGGACGTGGCGCTGGTCCTGGACCGGCTGGTCGACGGCGACCTGCGCGGCATGTTCGACGGCCCGACGAGCGTCGACATCGACCTCGACTCTCCGCTGATCGTCTTCGACCTGTCCCACATCGACCGCAACTCGATCGCCATGCCCATCCTGATGGCCATCGTCGGCGTGTGGCTGGAGCACACCTGGATCCGCCCGGACCGGAAAAAACGCATCTTCCTGGTGGAAGAGGCCTGGCACATCATCAACTCCCCCTTCGTCGCCCAGCTCTTCCAGCGGCTGCTGAAGTTCGGCCGGCGGCTCGGCCTGTCCTTCGTGGCCGTCGTCCACCACCTGTCGGACGTGGTGGACGGGGCCGCGGCCAAGGAGGCCGCCGCGATCTTGAAGATGGCCTCCACCCGCACCATCTACGCCCAGAAGGCCGACGAGGCCCGCGCCACCGGAAAAGTCCTGGGCCTGCCACGATGGGCGGTGGAGATCATCCCGACGCTCACCCCCGGTATCGCGGTGTGGGACGTCAACGGCAATGTCCAGGTGGTCAAGCACCTGATCACCGAGACGGAACGGCCGCTGGTCTTCACCGACCGCGCCATGACCGAGACCTCGGTGCAGCACGCGGCGGATCTGGAGGCCGAGGCGGAAGCCGAGGCCGAGGCCCGCGCCGAGGCGCATGTGGCCGCCCAGGTCGCGCTGGCCAAACAGCTGGCAGACGACGCGGTCGCGTGACGGGGACACGATGGCGCAGCGGACGAAAGAGCCCTCGGGGGGCCTGCCGGACGGTCTGATCGTCGGCGTCCTCGGATTCCTGCTGGGCGTGACCTTGCTGGTGTGGACGGCCACCGGCATCGCCGGGCTGCTCTCGCACGGCGGCTGGCCGCACGCGGTGCACTTCACCCGGACCCCGCTGGCGATGCGGTCGCTGATCGGCCGGCCGCACGACCTGGCCGGCGCGTGGCCGCAGACACCGGTGGGTCAGCTGCCCGGACCGGGGCTGTTCTGGGGCGTGTTCATCGCGCAGTTCATGGTGCTGTTCGTGCTCACCGTGTGGGTGCTGAACATCGTGGCGCGGCTGCGGACGCGCGACGCCCGCGGCTACCGCCCGCAGCAGGCCCCCGCAGCCGACCCGGCCCGGCCCGAGGACTCCCCGCTGCCCGCCCCGCGCCACGAGGCGACCCCGCCGCGCCACGAGGCGACCCCGCCGCGGCCCGCGAAGGACGGCGACGGCCTGGACGCCTGGTTCCGTACCGTGCCGCGCGGCGCGCCCTTCGCCGCGGACGACACCCCCACCACGGTGCTGCCCCCGGCCGGCCCCGGCGGATACCCGGCCGCGCCGCACCCGGGGCCCGCCGCCGAACACCTCGCCGACGGCGAAGTCACCCGCACCTACGCCCTGTTCGCCGTCCCGCGCGGCGACAAGGCCAAGCGGATCACCCAGCCGGCCGTGCTGGCCGCCGCCGGACCGGTCGTCGTCACCACCGCGGACCCGGACACCTACCACCAGACCGTCGGCAACCGCGCCAAGCTCGGCCCGGTGCACGTCTACGACCCGGCGCACCTGCTGGACGTGCCCGGCCGGCTGCGCTGGGCGCCCCACGACGGCTGCGCCGAGCCGCCGACGGCCCGGGTACGCGCCGCCGCGCTGCTCGCCCCGCTGCGTACCGCCCGCGCCGACGAACTGATCGTGCACGACACGGCGGCCACGCTGCTGCGCTGCTGGCTGCACGCGGCGGCCGTCGGCGGACTGCCCTTCCGGCAGGTGCACCGCTGGGCAGCCGGCGGCGCGGGCGCCGGTGAGCCGGTACGGATCCTGCGCACCGACACCGGCGCCGCCTCCGGCTGGAGCGGCGAACTGGAATCGGTGCTGCACGCCCACCCCGAACGCCGCGACGCCGCCCAGGCGCTGATCCGGCTGCTGCTCGAACCGCTCAACTCGGTGCACATCCGCGACGCCTGCAATCCGGCCAGGACCGGCGGCCTCGATCTGGAGTCGTTCACCACCGAACGGGGAACGCTCTACATAGTGGGCGAGCGGATCGAGGACCCGCGGTCCCATCCGGGTGCGATGCCGCTGCTGACCGCACTCCTCTCCAGCGTGGTCGAGCACGGCCGGTGCATGGCCGCAGGGTCATCCGCCGGTCGGCTCGACCCACCACTGACCTTCGTCCTCGACGACATCGGCGCCCTCGCCCCGGTCCCGTCGCTGCCCCGGCTGCTCGCCGACGGCCACGCCGCCGGCCTGCCCACCCTGGCCGTCCTGCGCTCCCCCGAGCAAGCCCTGGCCCGCTGGCAGGCCCCGCTCTGGCAGGACGCCGACGTCCGGCTGGCCCTCGGCGACGACACCGCGGACACCCTGCCCCCGACGGTCCGCGACGCGGTCCGCATCCGCTGACCGCCCCCGCGCGGCCGGACTATCCGAAGGTGAAGGAGTAGGCGTTCAGCCCGGGCGAGAAGGTCAGCTTGAGCAGGCCCTGACCAGGTGTGGTGGCGTCCACCACGGTGTAGATGTCGGGCGCGCCGGAGATCTTGAACGTCTTCGTCCGGCCGCCGAAGGTCGCGGTGACCGTACCCGTGCCGCCGACATCCAGATAGACGTCGTCGGCGTTGAAGTTCAGCTCCATCGTAGCCTGCGCACCGGACGTCAGGTCCTCGCCCGCGACCTTCCAGCCGCCGCCCAGGGCGAACTCGTCCGGGTCCAGGGAGGCCGGCAGGGTGAAGTGGCGGTCGCCGTTGTTCAACGGCCCATTGGCGATCCCCTGGGCACGCTCGGAGCCGAGATACATCTCTGGCGTCTGGTTCGGGTCGGCCGGGGTGCGGTCCGGCACATCGGTCGACTCCGGCAGGTCCGCGCCCGGGTGCGCGGCGGTGAGCAGTTGGCGGATCAGCGCCTCGTCACCGGTGTAGTCGCCCTCGCCGATGGCGACGTGCCGCACCTCACCGGTCGAGTCGATCAGGTACGACGCGGGCCAGGAGTTGTTGCCGAAGGCGTTCCACGTGTCGTACTTGTTGTCGAGCGCCACCGGATAGGTGATGTGCAGCCGGGCCGCGCCCGCCTTCACATTGGCCGCCTCGTGCTCGAACGCGTACTCCGGGGTGTGCACGCCGATCACCACCAGGCCGGCCTTCTCGTACGCCCGGTACCAGGCCTCGGTGTGCGCGATGGCCCGCTGGCAGTTGATGCAGGAGTACGCCCAGAAGTCGACCAGGACGACTTTGCCCTTGAGGTCGGCCGCGGTGAGCGGCTGGTCGCCCGGGGTGTCGAACCACTGCTGGATGCCGGTGACCGCCGGAGCCTTGCCGCAGTCCAGGAGCGTGCTGGACACCGTGTTCGCACACGTGGCCAGTGCCGCGCTCTGCTGCGGCCCCAGGCCCTTGATCGCCCCGGAGTTGTCCAGCGCCTGATTGATCTTCGCGGTGTAGTCGGGGACCGCCCGCTGGATGGCGTCGGTGACATTGAAGGTCAGCGCGACCGCCAGCCCGATGACGACCAGGCCGGCCACGAACCGCACCGACCGCTGCCGCTCCCGGAAGGCCCGCACCCGCTCGGCGACCCCCCGGCCGGCCAGCGCGAAGAACAGCAGCGGCGCCGCCGTCCCCACCGCGAAGGCCAGCGTCAACGCGACTGTCTGCGTCCCGATCCGGTGGGTGGCCCCCGCCACCGTGATCGCCGCCAGCACCGGCCCGGCGCACGGCACGTACACCGCGCCCAGCGCCAGACCGAGCACGAAACCGCCGTGGCCGCCGCTGACCTGCCGCCGCCCCACGTAGGAGAACGGCCGCTCCAGCAGATCCTGGATCCGGGGGAACATCATGGCGACGCCCAGCACCGTCAGCACCACCAGGCCGGCCCAGCGAATGGTGTCCGACGGCAGCGGCAGCGCACTGAGCACCAGCGTGCCCAGCAAGGTGAACACACTGAAACTGAGCGCCAGTCCGGCCACCACCAGATACGGCCGCCGGCCGGCGCTGTCCCGGCCGGGCTGGGTGGTGCCCGCGGTCAGGAAGATCACCGGCAGCACCGGCAGCACACACGGCGAGATGCCGGTGATGAATCCGCCCACCAGCCCGATCAGCACCAGCGTGACCACAGCGACCTCCGAAGCTGCCGGCCGCCGCGGTCCAGGTCGGCGACGGTTCCGGCTCCCTGGGCAGGCTAGCCGCCCTGCCTGTGCGCAGCCGGGGCCGGCCGGTCGCGGTCACCGATCCGTAAGATCTCCCGCCGCCGGCCGCGGCCGGCCCACCGACTCGCGCAGCACGATGTGCGTACCCAGCAGATGCCGCTTCTGCACAGTGCTGCGCGGCGCCCCGTCCGCGCGGTCCGCGGCCTCGGCCAGGGCCAGCCGGACCGCCTCCCGGCCGAGCTCGTACGCCGGGATGCGGACCGTGGTCAGCGGCGGGTTGAGATCCTGGGCGAGGCCGTCGTCGTTGTAGCCCACCACGGAGATGTCGCCGGGCGCCCGCAGCCCGTACTCGCGCATCGCGGCCATCGCCCCCGCGGCGGCCTGGTCGTCGCCCGCGAACACCGCCGTGAACGGAGGACGCCCTCCGCAGTCGGCAAGGATCTCCCGCATCGCGGCATGACCCCGCTCCCGCCCCAGACCCCGCCCGGCGATCCGCTCGGCGGCCGGCCCCAGACCGTGGTCGGCCAGCGCCCGGCGGTACCCGGCGATCCGCGGCTCGACGGTGGAGTGCCCCGGCATCGTGCCCAGGTAGAGGATGTCGCGGTGCCCGGCGGACAACAGCTGGCTGACCACCGCGTACGCGCCGGCCTCGTTGTCGTACTCCACGACCAGGACCGGCATGTCCGGGCTCGGCGCCGGCCGCCCGCACAGCACCAGCCGGGAACCCGCGGCGGCCAGCCCGTACGCGTACTGCGTCAGCCGGGCCCGGTACCGCTCGTCCTCGACCGCGCCGCCGACCAGGACCACGAACTCGGACCGCTGCTCACGCATCATCTGCACCAGCGCCAGCTCCCGCGCCTCGTCTCCGCCGTGGCTGCACACCATGCACAGCCGACCACGGGCGGCGGCCTCCTGCTCCACGCCCTGGGCGACCGTGGCGTAGAACGCGCTGTCCACCGAGGAGACGATGACGGCGACCGTTTTGGGACCGGTACCGGCCAGCGCCCGGGCCCGCCCGTCGATGACGTAGTCCAGATCCTTCACCGCGCGCAGCACCTTGGCGCGAGCCGCGGCCGATGTCGGGTAGTTGCCCGCCAGCACCCGGGAGACGGTGGCGACCGACACCCCGGCCCGGTCGGCGACATCGCGGATGGTGACCCGGCGCCTGACGTCCGCCGGGCCGGGCCCAGGTGTTGTCTCCGCCATCCCCGCCATCCCCGCCGCCCCCGCTGTCCGCACGTCCGTCGTTCCGCCCGTTCCGCCCGTCCACCGCTCCGCCGCCGCCCAGCGTAGTGCTGGCGGACGGCGGCAGCGGGCCCGATCAGCGACCGGACGCCGTGATCGGACCCAGCTTGGGCCAGGGCCTGGACCGGATCGAGGAGGAGCACGCCACGGCGTACCTGAACCGGTTACTAGAGCGGGTCGACCCCGCGCGCAACGGGAATGTGCGAGTGCCGCGAGGGCGGTTGTCGGGCTTCCGGCCGCTTTGGTCGGACACCAGGGCGGGAATCGGGACGGGACTCGGGACGGGAATCGGTCGGCTCCGTTGACGCCCGGCCGGGACCGGCTTAATCTCCACGGGTTGCGGCAGTAACCGATTACACGTCGATCGGCGGCTCGCCGGCCGGGCATCGACAGGCGAGGGGCGGACATGGTGGAACGGCCGAACCTGGTGCTGGCGATGCGGCAGGACGTCGTGGACCTCGTCCTCCCGGCCCAGCTGCGCGCCCGGCTCGACACCCTCGTCCAGGTCACCGCGGGACCACTGACCAACTGGGCCGAGTCGGCCGGCGCGTTGGCCACCGCCGACCTGCTGCTCACCGGCTGGGGCTGTCCCGAACTGGACGCATCGTTCCTCGACCTGGCCCCCCGGCTCGGCCGCCGTCATCCACGCCGCCGGCACCGTCAAGGCCCATGTAGGGCCCGAGGTCTGGGAGCGCGGCATTGCCGTGTCGTCGGCCGCGGACGCCAACGCGGCCCCCGTCATCGAGTTCACCCTCGCCACCATCTGGTTCGCCGCCCGCCGCACCTTGCGTGCCGCCGCCGCCTACCGCACCGGCCACTACCCGGGCTACCCGGAGCGGCACGGCGCCGACGGAGCAGTGGTCGGCGTCATCGGCGCCTCCCGGATCGGCCGAGGCGTCATCGCCCGGCTGCGCACCGCCCCGGCCGACTTTCGCGTCCTGCTCGCCGACCCGTACGTCTCCGCGGCCGAGGCCACCGCGCTCGGCGTCGAACTCGTGGAACTGGACGAGTTGTGCCGCCGCTCCGACATCGCCACCGTGCACGCCCCCGAACTCCCCGAGACCCACCACCTCCTGGACGCCCGCCGGTTGCGACTGCTCCGCGACGGCGCCGCCGTCGTCAACACCGCCCGGGGCCGGCTGGTGGACACCGAGGCGCTCACCCGGGAATGTGCCACCGGCCGACTCGACGCCTACCTGGATGTCACGGACCCCGAGCCGCTCCCGCCCACGCATCAACTGCACTCCCTGCCCAACGTCCTGATCACCCCGCACATCGCCGGCTGCCAGGGCACGGAGGTCCAGCGCCTCGGCGCCTACGCGGTGGACGAAGTGGAGCGATGGGCCAAGGGAGAAGGGCTGCTGGGCACGATCCGGGCGGCGGAACTGGCGCGGCTCGCCTGAAGCTGCGGGTCACTGAAGCTGGGGTTCGGTGTTCTCGGGGGGATGCCGAACCCCTACAACGCAAAAAAAGCTCGGTTCCCCCGAATCAATCGGGGGAACCGAGCTCTTAA
>NZ_FMCH01000512.1 GCF_900091855.1 Streptomyces sp. DvalAA-14 | reverse complement strand
AGGTCACCAGCGCCGCGTGCCAGGTGTGCTCGATCACCCGCACCGCCGACAGGCAGGCCCCGCCCGGGCCCGCGTCCGGGGCGCCGCCGGCCGGTCCCATCGCGTCCACGATGATCGTCCTGGTCAGCCGGGAGACCGTGTCCACCTCGGCGCTCACCGACCGGTCGGCGAAGATCAGCGCCCTGACCATCGCGTCGGCGAGCTGCGGCTCGCGCTGGAGCGCCCGGAAGGCCCGGAGCAAGGTCTCGGCCACCCGGTCGGCGGGCGCGGTGGCGGCCGGCGGGCGCTTGCGCAGCGCCAGGTGCAGCAGGCCGAGCTGGTCCAGCATGGTGGCGACCAGCAGATGGATCTTGGACGGGAAGTAGCGGTAGAGGGTGCCCAGCGCGACGCCCGAACTCTCGGCGACCTCCCGCATCTGCACCGCGTCGAAGCCGCCCCCGCAGGCGAGCCGGGTGCTGGCGTCCAGGATGCGGCGGCGGCGGGCCTCCTGGCGCTCGGTCAGCGGGAGCGGCGACGCCTTGGCGTCGCTCCGGGCGCTCGCGCCGGCGCCCGCGGCCGGGCCGGTGGGCGTGCCCGCACCCGGGCCGGTGTGTGCCGTGCGTACTGCCATGCGTGCCGCCTCACCGCTGTCCTGCGCCGTCCGTGGCGCGCGTCCGTGATGGTCCGGCGGGTGCCGTGCAGCGCGTCGGCCGGGTGGTGCGCATCACCCGGAGGGCTCCCCGGAGACCGTCCGCCGCCGGGTAGATTCGCCTTCTGTACCATCAACTCTGAAACTTGTTCTAGATTAGCGCGACCGGTTGCGCTCCGGCCCAACCGCAGCGAGAAGGGGGTCTGCGTGACCTCACCAGGGGCCGCCAGCACCTCCGCCGCCTCGCCGGCACCGTCCGCGCCACTGCGCGTAGCGCTGCTCAGCTACAAGGGCAACCCCTACTGCGGCGGCCAGGGCGTCTACGTCCGGCACCTGTCCCGCGAACTCGCCGCGCTGGGCCACCGCGTCGAGGTGATCGGGGCCCAGCCGTATCCGGTCCTGGACGCGGTCGGCGCCGGCGTGACCCTCACCGAACTGCCGAGCCTCGACCTCTACCGGCAGCCCGACCCGTTCCGCACGCCGGGCCGCGGCGAGTACCGCGACTGGATCGACGCGCTGGAGGTCGCCACCATGTGGACCGGCGGCTTTCCCGAGCCGCTCACCTTCAGTCTGCGCGCCCGCCGCCATCTGGCCGCCAGGCGGGGCGACTTCGACGTGGTGCACGACAATCAGACGCTCGGCTACGGCCTGTTGGGCCTCGGACTGCCGCTGGTCACCACCATCCACCACCCGATCACGGTGGACCGCCGCCTCGAACTGGCCGCGGCCCCGCACTGGAAGCGGCGCCTCTCGGTACGGCGCTGGTACGGCTTCACGCGCATGCAGAAGCGGGTCGCGCGGCGGCTGCCGTCGGTGCTGACCGTGTCCGGCTCGTCGAAGGACGAGATCGCCGAGGACCTGGGGGTACGGCCCGACCGGATCCACGCGGTGCACATCGGCGCCGACACCCGGCTGTTCTCGCCCGACCCGGCGGTGGCCGAGGTGCCCGGGCGGATCGTCACCACCTCCAGCGCCGATGTACCGCTCAAGGGCCTGGTCTTCCTGGTCGAAGCGCTGGCGAAGCTGCGGGCGTCCCGGCCGGACGCCCATCTGGTGGTGGTCGGCAAGCGTCCCGACAAGGGCCCGGTCGCCGACGCGATCGCCGCCCGCGGGCTGGCCGGCGCCGTCGAGTTCGTCAAGGGCATCAGCGACGCGGAACTGGTGGATCTGATCCGCGGCGCCGAGGTGGCCTGCGTGCCGTCGCTCTACGAGGGCTTCTCGCTGCCCGCCGCGGAGGCGATGGCCACCGGCACGCCGCTGGTCGCCACCACCGGCGGCGCCATCCCCGAGGTGGCCGGCCCCGACGGCGAGACCTGCCTCGCGGTGCCCCCGGGCGACCCCGGCGCGCTGGCCGCCGCCCTGGACCGCCTGCTCGGCGACCGTGAACTGCGCCGCCGCCTCGGCGCGGCCGGCCGTGCCCGGGTACTGGCCCGCTTCACCTGGACCCGCGCGGCCCAGTCCACCGCGGAGCTCTACCGTGAGGCGATCGCGGCGCAGCGCGGCCCGGCGCCCCGCAAGGCCCCCGCGGCCCGGAGGACAGCGGCGGCCCGGACCGTCGGCCCGTCCGCCGCCCGGCCCGCCGCCGACCCCGCCGTCACAGCCGCAGCCGCAGCCGAAGCCGAAGCCGCACCGATGGAAACCGCCGTCGAGACCGCCGTCGAGACCATCGCCGAAACCGCCGCGGCAGCCGCCACCGCCGGAACGGGAACGCCCGTGGGGAGCAATCGCTGATGCTGACCGTCGACTTCACCCGCTTTCCGCTCGCCGCCGGCGACCGCGTGCTGGACCTCGGCTGCGGCGCCGGGCGGCACGCCTTCGAGTGCTACCGGCGCGGGGCCCGGGTGGTCGCCCTGGACCGCAACGGCGAGGAGATCCGCGAAGTCGCCAAGTGGTTCGCGGCGATGGCGGAGGCCGGGGAAGCCCCGGAGGGCGCCTCGGCGGTCGCCATGGAGGGCGACGCACTGCACCTGCCCTTCCCCGACGACAGCTTCGACGTGGTGATCATCTCCGAGGTGATGGAGCACATCCCCGACGACAAGGGCGTGCTCGCCGAGATGGTCCGCGTGCTGCGGCCCGGCGGCCGGATAGCGGTCACGGTGCCGCGCTACGGGCCGGAGAAGGTCTGCTGGGCGCTGTCCGACGCCTACCACGAGGTCGAGGGCGGCCACATCCGCATCTACCGGGCCGACGAACTCCTCGGCAAGATGCGCGAGGCGGGCCTGAAACCGTACGGCACCCACCACGCGCACGGACTGCACGCGCCCTACTGGTGGCTCAAGTGCGCGATGGGCGTGGACAACGACCAGGCGCTGCCGGTGAAGCTGTACCACAAGCTGCTGGTGTGGGACATCATGAAGAAGCCGCTGGCCACCCGGGCCGTGGAACAGGCGCTCAACCCGGTGATCGGCAAGAGCTTCGTGGCCTATGCGACCAAGCCGCGTCTGCCCGAGAGCGCGGTCAAGTGACCTGGTCCGACCAGGGGCAGGGCCAGGGCCAGGACAGCCGCGACAGCATCGAACGGCTGGCGCTGCCCGGTGTGCTCACCGCCGACCAGGCCGCCGGGACCGTCGCCGCCCTCGCCGCCGCGCAGCGCCCGAACGGCGCGATCCCGTGGTTCCCCGGCCACCACCTGGACCCGTGGGACCACGTCGAGGCGGCCATGGCGCTGGACGCGGCGGGCGAGCACGACCGGGCCGAGGCGGCGTACCGCTGGCTGGCCCGGCACCAGAACCCCGACGGCTCCTGGTACGCCGGCTATCAGGACGGCGACCCGGAACGGCCCACCGACCGGGGCCGGGAGTCCAACTTCTGCGCCTATCCGGCGGTCGGCATCTGGCACCACTACCTGGCCACCGGCGACGACGCGTTCCTGGACCGGATGTGGCCGCAGGTCTGCGCGGCCGTCGAGTTCGTGCTGGCGCTCCAGCAGCCGGGCGGGCAGATCGGCTGGAAGCGGGAATCGGGCGGCCGGGCGGTCACCGACGCGCTGCTGACCGGGAGTTCGTCGGTCCAGCACGCGCTGCGTTGCGCGCTGGCCATCGCCGAGCACCGTGAGGAGCCGCAGCCCGACTGGGAGTTGGCGGCCGGCGCGCTCGGCCACGCGATCCGGCGCCATCCGGAGCGGTTCTTGGACAAGAGCCGCTACTCGATGGACTGGTACTACCCGGTACTGGCCGGAGCGCTGCGCGGGCCGCGGGCCCTGGCCCGGATCGAGGAGGGCTGGGCACGCTTCGTCGTCCCCGGCCTCGGGGTCCGCTGTGTGCTGCCCAACCCCTGGGTGACCGGCGGCGAGAGCGCCGAACTCGCCCTGGCGCTGTGGGCGGTGGGGGAGTCGGACCGGGCGGTGCGGATCCTTGCCGACATCCAGCACCTACGGGCCGACGACGGCCTGTACTGGACGGGCTACGAGTTCGAGAACCGCGAGGTGTGGCCGGTCGAGCGCACCACCTGGACGGCGGGCGCCATGATATTGGCGGTGGCCGCGCTCGGGGGGGACGAGGCGACCACCGCCGTCTTCGGTGGCGAGAGGCTGCCGGACGGCTTGGCGCCCGACTGCTGCTGAGCAAAAAAGGCGAACTGTCAGGCCCGGTTCACCCGGCCCGCGATGGCGTGCGCGACCAGCAGGTACACCGCTGCCGGCAGACCGTAGTTGAGAACCGTGCGCCACTTGAGGTTGTGCACGGTGAAGAGGTCCTTCGACCATCCCGCCAGCCAGTTGGCCGAGTGGTGAACCCAGTCGACCAAGTCGTTCGCGCGGTTGGCGTCGAAGACGAAGAAAAGGATCCAAAGGATCAGGATCAATGCAGCGATGTCTGCGGCGATGAGAATGATCACCGCGGCGGGGTTGCCGCCATACCGTCTGGCCATGACCAACGCATTGCCCCGAAAGAGTGATTGAAACGCGCGCCGGGTGGCGAGAAAAGCGCAGCTCGCATCGCAGAGCGCCCCCCGGACCGACGGACCTCGGACGCGGCACGACGACGGCGGCCGGCCACCCCCGAGGTACGGGGTGGCCGGCCGCCGGAATCAGGAGTCGGCCGGGACCGGAGGGTCAGCCGCCAGCTGTCAGCCGCGCTGGATGCCGCTGCTGTCCTGCAGCACACCGCGCCGCCCGTCCTGGGTCTGGGCGATCAGCGAGGGCCCGTGCTGGTCCACCGCCAAGTACCACGTGCCGGGGGTGAGTTCGGCGATCTGGTTGCCCGTGCCGTCCTCCGAGTACAGCGGGCGCGGCACCGGCACCGCGAACCAGAAGGCGGTGAAGTCACTGCTCGGCGCGGGAGCCGCGGCGGCCTGCTGCGGGGCGGCGGCACCGTAGGGCGCCTGCTGCTGGCCACCGTGGCCGTAGGACGGGTCGACGGACTGCGCGCCGCCCGGGTAGCCGTAACCGGCCTGCTGCGGACCGGCCCCGTACGGCTGCGCCTGGCCGGGCAGCGAGGCGCCGGTCCCGTACGGCTGGGCGGCGGCCGGCTTCGGAGCGGGCAGCAGCGGCGCCTTCAGCGCGGGCAGCCGGTTGGACAGCGGGGCGGCGACGGCGATGACCACGCCGAAGAGCAGCGTGAGCCAGTTGCCCGCGCCCTTGCTGAGACCGTCCGGGTTGTCGAACAGCGTGGCCCACACGGCCGTCCAGCCGACGAACAGGGAGATCGCCACGGCCCACTGCTCAAGGCTCAGGCCCAGCAGCTGGCGGCCGGCGAACTGCCCCGAGCGCGCCAGGAAGACGGCGGCAGCGGCCACCAGCGCGGCCAGCGTCACCGACGGCAGGGTGGGGAAGAAGTCCGAGTGCCACAGGTTCCGGGAGGACTCCGCGCCCGCGAAGGACACTTTGTAGCTGAAGAACGGCAGGAACGAGGCGATCAGGAGCAGCACCGCTGCTCCGATCACCGCGCCGTCACCTCGGGTCAGGGAGCGGATGTTCACGTCAGGTCCTGTCCTTCGTAGTTCGGTTCGTTCGGTGGTTACGGAGCTGGGCGGTGCCCCATGGTACGGCGGTGATCATGGCCGGGGGCAGGGAGTGTGACCATTGGTGCACGATCCCTACCGGACCGCTACCGTCGTGTCACCCCTCGGGTCACCCCTTGCCTCGGGACGCGTCCTCGACAAACGTGGTCAGGCCGTCGGCGATGCCCAGCGCAGCGTCCTGCCGCCAGGCGGGGTCCGTCAACGCCTTGGCGTCGTGGGCGTTGCGCATGTTGCCGCACTCGATGAACACCTTCGGGACCGTGGACATGTTGAGGCCGCCGAGGTCGCTGCGGACCATCAATCCCTTGCCGCCGCCGAGGTAGTCGGCGAACGGCTCCTTGGTCGCGGCGGCGAAGGCCGCGCGCAGCGTGGTGGCCAGCCGGTAGGAGGGGGCGGCGATCGCCCGGGTGTCCGCGCCGCCGACGTGCATCGACGTGGGTGCGATCACATGGAAGCCGTAGTCCGCCGTCGGGGCGCCGTCCGCGTGGATCGACAACGCCGCGTCGGCGCGCGCCTGGTTGCCGATCCGGGCGCGCTCGTCCACGCAGGGGCCGTACGCCCGGTTGCCGTCCTGGGTCAGGATCACCTTCGCCCCGCGGGCGGTCAGCAGCGCGCGCACCCGGCGGGAGACGTCCAGGGTGTACTGGGCCTCCGGGTAGCCGGCGTTGGTCTCGGTGCCGGTGGTGTCGCACTCCTTGCGGCCGTTGCCGACGTTCACCTTGCGGTTGATCTCGGCGGTGTGCTCGTAGTTGGTCGGATTGTGGCCCGGGTCGATGACGATCACCCGGCCGGCCAGCGGAAGCGTTTCTGCGGTCCGGCCGGAAGCGGTGGGTCTCCCGCCGGCCGAGGGTCGTGCGGCCGTCGCTGTCGGCTTTCCGGTGGCCGGCCGCGCACCGTCCGCGGTGGCCGTCTGCAGGCTGCCGACCGAACCGGCGTCCGGATGCCCGGAAGCGGAGCCGGAGCCGCAGCCCGCGAGGCACGCTGCCGTCGCGGCCACCGCGATGAGGAGGGGAGCGCCGCGTCCGCCCCCGCGTGACTCGTTGCTGAACACGCCCGTGACTCTATCCGCCCTCCCTGGGCGCCCGCATCGCCCCCGGGAGGATGCCAGGCCGCGAGCCCGCGACCGCGCCCGCCGCGGACTTCGGGCCGGGCCCGCCGGACACGGACCCCGACAGGGATCGGACAGGGACCGGACTGGGAACGGACAGGGATCGGACTGGGAACGGACAGGGCGCGGTCACACCGTGAGGTCGCCCGCGGCCCGGCGCAGCACCCGCAGCGAGCGCAGCGCCGACACCTCGGTGAACACCCCCGACGCCAGGGCCCGCTGATGGATCCGGTACGGCGCCTGCCCGCCGTCCGCCGGGTCCGGGAACACATCGTGGATCACCAGCAGACCGCCCACCGCGACCAACGGCGCCCACCCCTCATAGTCGGCGCCGGCATGCTCGTCGGTGTGCCCGCCGTCGATGAAGACCAGGCCGAGCGGCTGCCGCCACAGCTTCGCGACCTGCGGCGACCGCCCCACGATCGCGACCACGTACTCCTCCAGGCCGGCCGCGAAGAGCGTCCGGCGGAATTCGGGCAGGGTGTCCGTCCGACCGGTGGCCGGGTCGACGAGCGAGCTGTCGTGGTACTCCCAGCCCGGCTGCTGCTCCTCGCTGCCCCGGTGGTGGTCCACCGTGACCGCGACCGTGCCGGCGCTCGCGGCGGCGTCCGCCAGCAGCAGCGTCGAGCGCCCGCAGTACGTACCCACCTCCAGCAGCGGCAGCCCCAGACCGGCCGCGGCCTCCCGCGCGGCGGCGTACAGGGCCAGCCCCTCGTCCAGCGGCATGAAACCCTTGGCGGCCTCGAACGCCGCGAGCACATCGGTCATGGCGCCCACCCTACGAACCCGCCGCCCGCCCCCGGGCCACCGCCCCGCACCCGCCGAAGGGCCGGCCGGCCGGCGAGCTGGGCCCGGGCCGGCCGCCCGGTGCGGCCGTCCCGGCCGGTGTAGGACAAAATCCCGATAGCCCCGGTCCGATGCGGACGGCAGCATGGGGGCCATGACCGAACTCGTAGGACAGCGCACACCCACCGGACGCGGACGATACGGCCGGAGGTCCGGGGTGTCGCCGGCCTGGGCCGTCCTGCTGGCGGTCTGCGCCGGGCAGTTCCTGGTGGTCCTGGACGTGTCGGTGGTCAATGTGGCGCTGCCCTCGATGCGGACGGCCCTCGGACTCAGCGAGAGCGGCCAGCAATGGGTGGTCAACGCCTACGCGCTCACCTTCGCCGGTTTCCTGCTGCTCGGCGGCCGGGCCGCCGACCTCTACGGCCGCAAGCGCGTCTTCCTCACCGGCCTGGCCGTCTTCACCCTGGCCAGCCTGGCCGGCGGGCTCGCCCAGGACTCGTGGATGCTGATCAGCGCCCGCGCCGTGCAGGGCCTCGGCTCCGCGGTGCTCGCCCCCACCACGCTGTCCATCCTCACCACGTCCTTCCCCGAAGGCCCGGCCCGGATCCGGGCGATCGGCACCTGGAGCGCGGTCGGCGCGGGTGGCGGCGCGGCGGGCGCCCTGGTCGGCGGACTGCTCACCGACTACCTGTCCTGGCGCTGGGTTCTGCTGGTCAACGTGCCGGTCGGCGCTCTGGTGCTGGGGTGCGCCGCCTGGTGCCTCACCGAGAGCCGGGCCGCCTCCGGCCGCAAACTCGACATACCCGGCGCGGTCCTGGTGACCACCGGAGTCGCCGCCCTCGCCTACGGCATCGCCGAGACCGAGTCGCACGGCTGGACCTCGGCGCGGTCGCTCGGACCGATCCTCGGCGGGCTCGCCGTCCTCGCGCTGTTCATCACCGTGGAGGCCCGTACCGACCAACCCCTCATGCCGCTGCGCCTGTTCACGGTCCGCTCGGTGTCCGCGGCCAACACGGTGCTGCTCGCCAGTGGCGCCGCGACCTTCTCCACCTGGTACTTCCTGTCCCTCTACATGCAGAACGTGCTGCACTACAGCCCGGTGCGGACCGGCCTGTCCTTCCTGCCGCACACCGTCTGCATCATCATCGGCTCCAAACTGGCCCCCCGGCTGATGGGACACCTGGACGCGCGGCTGATCGGCCTGGCCGGCGGCCTCACCGCGGCGGCCGGCCTGGCCTGGCAGAGCACCCTGACCGCGCACGGCACCTTCGCCGGCACCATCCTCGGCCCCGGCATGCTCACCATGTTCGGCGCGGGCCTGCTGATGACCCCGATCGCGGCGGCGGCCACCTCCGGCGTCGGCCTCGGCGAACAGGGCCTGGTCTCCGGCCTGCTCAACACCTCCCGCCAACTGGGCGGCGCACTCGGCCTGACCGTCCTGGCCACGGTGGCAGCCGACCGCATCTCCGCCCGCAGCGGCTCCGGCCCGGTCACCGCCCAGGCGCTCACCTCGGGTTACGCGACGGCCTTCCTGCTCGGCGCGGCGTTCCTGGCAGCCGGCAGCTGCCTGATCCTCCTGCTGCCCAATCCGACACCCAAGCCGGTGGTGCGGGTGGCGTAGCCGGGCCCCGGCGGTGGGCAGGGTGCGCGCAGCGGTCCGCTTTCCTACAGCCAGCCGTTCTGGCGGGCCGTCCGGACCGCTTCCATCCGGTTGCGGGTGCCGGTCTTGCCGATCGCGGCCGACAGGTAGTTGCGCACGGTCGACTCCGACAGGAACACCCGGCCGGCGATGTCCGCGACGGTCGCGCCGTCGGCCGCCGCGTTGAGCACGTCCTGCTCGCGCGGGGTCAGCGGGCTCGGTCCCGCGCTCAACGCGGCGGCGGCCAGCGCCGGATCGATCACCCGCTCCCCGCGCAGCACCCGGCGGATGGTGTCCGCCAACTCCTCCACCGGCCCGTCCTTGACCAGGAATCCGGCCGCCCCCGCCTCCATCGCCCGCCGCAGATAGCCGGGCCGCCCGAACGTCGTCAGGATCAGCACCTTGCAGGCCGGCAGCCGCTCCCGCAGCTCGGCGGCGGCGTCCAGCCCGCTGCGGCCCGGCAGTTCGATGTCCAGCAGCGCGACATCCGGCCGCGCCGCCAACGCCTCCGGCACGATCCGGTCGCCGGCCGGCACCTGGGCGACCACCTCGATGTCGTCCTCCAGATCGAGCAGCAGGGCGAGCGCGCCGCGCATCATGCCCTGGTCCTCCGCGAGCAGCACACGGATCGCGGGCCCGGACGGCTCACCTGCGATGTCGGTCATGCCCCGAGACTAGCCGGGGGCCCCGGCGGGGCGGGGCGGCCACCGGGTCGGCTCCCCGGCCGCGATCCGGGGCCCGCCGCCGGGCCTGATCGCGTTCCGCAGCCGGATGCCGCTGAATCCCAGCGTGCTGGTGATCACCGCGTCCCAGAAGTCCGGGAGGGTGTCGAGAAGCCGCAGTTGGATGCCGGCCTCCCGGTGGAGCCGCAGCAGATCGCCGACAGGCTCGGCCGGCCCGAGCGGCTCGACCCGCACGCTCCGGTTCTACCGCGGAACGCCGCCCGGTGGGCAGAGCGCTCACAGCGGGTCAGCGGGTCAGCGGGTCACCAGGCACCGTGATGGAGCAGGCCCAGCACCAGGGCGGCCACCGCGGTGAGGAGAAACACGATTCCGCCTGCGATGTCGCGGGAGCCCACCCGCAGGTGGGCGATGATGGCGCCGATGAAGTACAGCACCAGGCCGGCGGCGGCGAGGGTCCCCAGGAGCGGCACGGCGAGCCCGGCCAGCAGTCCCACGGTGCCCGCTGCCAGCAGCGTGCCCAGCACCGGTACCCATGTCCGGGACAGGCCCTTCATGTCCACCTGAGCCTTGGGGTATTCATGGCCGATCAGGTAGGTGACCGAGGCGGCACCATTGAAGACCGCGCCGAGGATGGTGACCGTGACATAGGCGGCTAACACGATTTCTCCGCTTCTGTGGGGAATTGCGTGGCTGAGCACTCCGTTGTGGGATGTGATTCCCCTCGATGACACACCGGAGACTCGATGTGTGACACCGGTTGGCAACCGGGTGCGGGGGAGCGGCAGATGGACACGGGCAGCGGCGAGCCGGTTGTTCCGACGTCGTGTCCGTAAAAACAGTTCGCCAGGGCGCGTAATCTGGCGTGCATCGCCTTCAGGCTCGGGGAGTCGGTCACCGTGGCTCATTTTCTCGTCGGCTCGCGCGCCAGCAGCCTCGCGAAAGCGCAAGTGCGGGAATACCTGCGTCCTCTGCGCGAGCGCTTCCCTGATGTCACCTTTACGCATCGGGTGATTCTGGAAGGAGGCGACGGAGACCGTAAGTCGCGGATCTCCAAGGTGACGGCGGTCACCGGTGGATCGGCATTCAGTACGGAACAGGAAGCGGCCTTGTCGCGGGGTGACGTGGACGTGGTCGTCCACTCGCTGAAGGACCTTCCGACGTCCCATCCCCCCGGCCTGGTGCTGCTTCCGCCGCCCGGACGGGAAGACGTGGCCGATGCCCTCTGCGGCTCGACGCTCGCCGGATTGCGGAAGGGCGCGAAAGTCGGCACGGGCGCCCCTCGCCGAGTCGCGCAACTCCTCGCGGTACGGCCTGATCTGCGGATCGTTCCGATTCGTGGGAACGTCCCGCCTCGCCTGAAGAAGATCGAGACGGAAGGTCTGGATGCGGTTGTCCTCGCGGTGGCAGGGCTCCGCCGGCTCGGCCTGGACGACGCCATCGGTGAGGTGCTGCCGCTCGACCTGTTCCCGCCGAGCCCCGGTCAGGGCGCATTGGGGATCCAGGTCCGCGAGGACAACGCGGCCGTACGCGCGGTCCTTTCCACCGCGGGCGACACCACGGTCGACGCCCGGGTGCGGGCAGAGCGCGCATTCCTCGCCGAGTTGCACGGCGGATGCAGCGTGCCGGTGGGTGCTTATGCCGAGGCGATGCCGGGCGGAGACTTGCGACTGTTCGGGCAAGTGACGTCGCTGGACGGCACCGAGCGCATTTCGGGCGGCCGAACCGGACCGGCGGCCGACCCCGAAAAGCTCGGTTCGACATTGGCCGCCGAATTCATCGAACAAGGCGCGCACGTGATCCTCGACGCGGCGCGAACCGCGATAGCGCTCCACTGAGTTGTCGGGCGGTGTCGAGTGCCGCACAGGTGATGCTCGCTGTCGACGTGGGGGTCAAGTGGCGCGGCACAGCGCCCAGACGACCTTGCCGGGGCCCTCGCGTTCGATCACGCCCCACTGCTGCTCGGTGATCGCGTCCACGATCGCGAGGCCGCGACCGCCCACGTCGGTCGGGGACGCGGTGACCACGGTCGGCAGGCGTTCGGCGCGGGCGTCGTGGACCTCGATCAGGACGCCGGCGGCGACCCGGGTGACGCTGACACCGATGGAACGGCCGTCCACGCGCCCGTGCTTCTGCGCGTTGCTCATCAGCTCCGCCAGCACCAGCGAGGCCGCATCGGTCAGTTCGGGCAGGAGCCAGTCGGCGAGCTTTTGTGCGAGCGTGTGGCGAGCCTGGTTCACCCCCCGGGCAGTGGCGGGCCACAGCCGCTGCGGCGGGGTGTAGGGCCGTGGCGGTGACGGGGGTTCATGGTGGGAGACCACCGCCCCTGCCTGTACTTCCATGTGATGAACCTCTCCGAATCGCATGCCGTGCCCGGCTGGCTGCTCCTAGGCTGTCGCGCGACGACGGAGAGTGGTAGGCCCGTCGGATGGACGCTGCCACCTGTCTCACACGCTCTGGAGGCGAGCCTGATGAGTGTCACAACCGAGCATCCCGATCTGACCGATCCCGCGATGTCGCCGCTACGGCATTTCGGCAAGGAAGTACGCATCGAGCGCGAGCGGTTGGGCATCTCCCGCGCCGATCTCGGCAAGGCCGCCCACTGCGGCTACTCGCTGGTCGCCAAGATCGAGCAGGGCGAGCGCCTGCCGGCGCTGGACTTCGCGGAGGCGTGCGACCGGGTTTTCCCGACGGCGGGCGGCAGATTCGTACGGCTGTGGCCGCTGATCATCAAGTACGCGTATCCGTCATGGTTCCGGCCGTTCGTGGAGTTGGAGGCGGTCGCGATGGGGATCCGGTCCTTCCAGGTGCAGGTGGTGCCGGGCTTGCTGCAGACGGAGGCATACGCCCGCGCCGTGCTGGGGGCGGTCCGGCGGAGCGCGGAAAGCGTCGAGCACATGGTCGCGGCCCGGCTGCAACGGCAGCGCATCCTCGCCCGGGATAAGCCGCCGGAGCTCTGGGTGGTGCTGGACGAGAACGTGCTGCGCCGTCAACTCGGGAGTCGCGCGGTCTTTGCCGAGCAACTCGAGAGGCTGCTGGAGGAGGGCGATATCCCCAGCACGGTCATCCAGGTGGTTCCGTTCTCCGTGGGCGTTCATGCCGGGCTGGAGGGGCCGTTCGCCGCACTGACGATGGATGAGGGGCCGGATGTCGTCTACATGGATGGCTTCAGCCGGGGCCACATTCTGGCCGATCCAGCCGACGTGAAGGCGGCGCTGCGGGTCTATGATCTCCTCACCGCCATGGCGCTCTCCCCTGGCGCGTCACGTGACCTGATCCATTCCACTCTGAAGGATCTGAGCCCATGAGCACCGCACACGGCCTGCCGGCAGCGGCATGGCGAAAGTCCTCCTACAGCAGTAGCAACGGCGGTGACTGCGTCGAGGTCGCGGCCGGCGTCCCCGGCCTCGTCCCGGTCCGGGATTCCAAGGACCCCGAGGGTCCGGCCCTCGCCTTCACCCCGGCGGCCTGGGCCGCCTTCCTCGCCGAGGTGAAGTCCGGGAACCTCCCCGCCTGAGGCCCGCCGCCGTGAAGAATGGCGGCATGCCCTCGCGATGGTCGGTGCGCTCCCGCAACTCGGTGTTGTCCATCTGCTCATCGGAGTCGGTGCTGTCGATCGGCTCGACGGGGTCCGCCCTGTCCATCGGCTCATGCGCGTCCTTCGCCTCGATCGGCTCCTTCGCGTCGGCGATGTCGGCCTTCTCGGCGGGCTCGTTCCAGTCGTTCTCCTCCGCGCTGTCCGGGCAGTCCAACCATTCGGTCCTGTCCTGGCAGTCCAACGGCGCCGTCCGGGCCCGACGCGCCCAGGGCCCCCTCCGTATCTCGGTGACGGTCGCCGTGGGCGCCGTCGTGATCGCGTCGACCACCGCTTGGTGGCTCACGAAGCGCGCGTCCCGCGACGGGGTGCAACCATGGTCAGAGCCTGCTTGAGCGCGGGGAGCGCCGGCGGGCAGGTGCGGGTGAAGGGGCGGGGGCGCTCGCGCATTCCTCCACCGAGAAGAGGGCGATCGATGGACTTCCCGGAATTCGTTCAGGCGGTGGTCACGCGCACGGGTCTCTCGCGTGAGGAAGCCGCCGACCTCAGCCGAGCCACTGTTGAGCTTCTGGGCCACATGCTCAGTTCCGGCGAGGCGCGCGACTTCTCCGTCGAATTGCCCGAAGAACTGGCCGGGTATGTCCGTGAAGGGGTCAAGCGCCAGGAGCGGATCCCGCTCTACGAGGCGGTGCGCCGGATCCAGGAGCGGGTCGGCCTGTCCGAGCCCGAGAGCGACCGGGGCATCCGGGCCGTGCTGGCGACGCTGCGCGAGGCGGCCGGCGAGGAGGAGTTCTCCAACGCGATGTCGCAGATCGGCCACGAGTATCTCCAGGTGATCTCGTAGCCCCGAGCCCCGATCGGACGGCCCGCCCGCACCCGGCTCACACCCCCGGCCGCACTTTGGAGCGTCGGCCCTTCTGGGGTTCCGCCGTGCGGCCGGGCGGGAAGTCCGGCAGTACGTACTCGGCCAGCTCGTCGATCACCTCGGCGACCGGGCGGCGGCTCTGCTTGAAGTTGATCATCAGCTGGTCGACGCCCATGCCCTGCCAGGCGTGCAGCATCTCCAGGAAGGTCGTGCGGCCCACCGCGTAGCCCTGGTGGATGCGGCGGGGAAGCGCCAGCGGGTTCTCACTCAGATCCAGGGAGGTGGCCTGGGCGTACGGCTTGAAGCCGCGGCTGCCGTCGCCGGCGTCCTCGCCGGTCAGCTCGCGCCACCTGCGGATGTTCTCCGCCTGCTCCTGGAACGGCGGGGTGTAGTACAGCCAGCCGTCGGTGTTCGCGGCGATCCAGTCGACCTCCTGCCGGCCGCGCCCGGTCATCAGCACCGGGATCCGCCCGTGCACCGGCTTGGGCAGCAGGTCGGTGCCCTGCATCCGGCCGAGCGGTGAGTCGATGTCGGGGAAACGGGTCTCCAGCGCCGCCCGGAAGTAGGCCAGTGACTGGCGGAAGGTCTCGGCGCGGGCCTCGATGTCCTGCCCGAAGGCCGGGAACTCGACCGGCCGGTCCCCGGTGGCGACGCCGAGCAGCAGCCGCCCGCCGGACAGCTGGTCCACCGAGGCGGCAGCCTTGGCGGTGTGCAGGGGGTGCCGGAGCGGGAGCACGGCGCTGGCCGTACCGAGCGTGACCGCACTGGTGCCGGCGGCGAGATGGCCCAGGTAGACCCAGGGGTCGAGGACCTGGCCGGCGTCGCCGAACTGCGGATCCAGCAGCGGCACGTCCCGCACCCACACCGACGCGAAGCCGGCCCGCTCCGCCCGCTGGACCATCTCGGTGTGCCGGGTCAGTGTCGGCACCGGACCGCTGTAGCCCTCCAGCGGCGTGATGGCCCCGACCGTCATCTTCCCGCCACCGGGAAAAGCTCTGGCCATGGCCAGGTGTTCGGCAAACGGCCGCTGGTGCTGGCCTTCGAGGTCTACGGGGCCGCTGGGGGGCGGTGTGGGTCCGGTCATGGGGATCCTCCCGGGATTGCGGGTCCGGGGTGCGGTCTGCGCGGACGGGGCCACAGGGGATTCGGCTCACGGTGCGGGCGGGCGCCTGGTGTGAGCCGCCCGTCGCCGGCCGGGGCCCGGCCCGCGGGCCCCTCCCTTCCATTGTCGGGGGCACCGGCCGATCCGACCGCTCGGGAGGACGCCGATCAGGCCGGGGTCTCCTCCTCCACCGGGCTCTCCTCCTCCACCGGGAGGACCGCTGCGACGCGGAAGCCGCCGCCCGGGGCCGGGCCGCAGGAGAGGGAGCCGCCGGCCGCGGCGAGGCGTTCGGTCAGGCCGCGCAGGCCGGTGCCGGTGCCGGTGCCGGTGTGGGGCGGGGCAGGCGCGGGCGCGGGCGCGGGGGAGCCGCAGCCGTTGTCGGTGATGGTCAGGTGGGCCCGGCCGCCGGCGCTGCTCAGGTCGATACGGGTGCGGGAGGCGCCGCTGTGGCGGACGACGTTCGTGACGCCCTCACGGACCACCCAGCCGAGCAGTGCCTCGGTCTGCGGCGGGAGCGGGGGGCCGGATTCCTGGACGACCACCTCGATGTCGGAGGCGGTCAGCGCTGACCGGGCCCGGTCGAGTTCGGTGGACAGACTGCCCTCCCGGTAGCCGGTGACCGCCTCGCGGATCTCGGTCAGGGCCTGGCGGCCCACCGACTCGATGTCGCCGATCTGGGTCAGGGCGGCGTCGATGTCGCGGGGGGCCAGACGGCGGGCGGCCTCGGACTTCACCACGATCACGGACAGGGTGTGGCCGAGCAGGTCGTGCAGGTCGCGGGAGAACCGCATCCGCTCCTCGGCGACGGCGGCCCGGGCCAACTGCTGCCGGGTGTCCTTGAGCTGGGCCACCGCGTGGAAGAGGGTGATGATCACCGACACCACCAGGCCGGACAGGAACGTGCCGTACGCCAGGCTCGCGGTGCTCCAGAAACCCTCGTGGTGCACGCTCGCGCTGACACCGGCCGCCACGCTCAGCGGGATCAGCATCAGCCCGAGTCGCTGCCGGCTCCTGGACACGCTGCCGACGCCCAGCGAGACCAGCACGAACAGAACGATGAAGTTGCCGCCGTAGCCGATCGCCAGCGCCAAGGTGAGGCAGGCCAGCGCAGCCAGCAGCCGGCCGGGCACCGGGCCCGATCCGTACCGCCGGGAGAAGGCGGTACGGATCGTGCTGATGTAGAGGACGCAGAAGGCGACCACGCCGGCCCCGGCCAGCCAGGGCAGCGCGCACTTGCCGTTCAGGATGTCGGCCGTGGGGCCGGTGACCGTCAGCAGCCAGGGGATCAGGGCGTTGCCGTCCGGGCCCTTGAGGCGTTCGATCTCCTGGTCGAAGTCGCGAACGGGCCCCGCCCCGCCCCGCCACCACCTCCGGCGGCAGCTCGGCTCCTTGGCCGCCGCGGAGGCGGCCGGCGCACCCGACGCGTCTCCCGGAGGGGCCGCCGCGCCCAGGTCCACCGCGCCCAGTCCCACGCCCTTCACCGTCATCGCGATCCCCGTCCCCGTTTCCGCCTCTGTGCCTGTCCCTGTCTCCGCCGGCTGTACGCGAAGCAGGCGCGACCGGCCAGAACCAGCAGTCATCCGGCGAGCACCGCCACCGTACCGAGACCGCGGGCACGCCTGTCCGGACGGCTCCCGCCCGCTCCCACCCGCTCCCCAGGGTTCGCCGGGGCGCCGGGTCGGCAGCGGCGCGATGGTGGTGGATCTCCGGCGCCGAACCGTTCGGCTGCTGTCATCCTTGCCATGCCCACGACGGTACGGAGCGGCGCGGGGGCGCGGCAGAGGGGAATGTCCACGAGCCGGCAGGACAAATGTCACGGGTGCCGGGCACGACCGGTCGGGGAGCGGCCCCGCTCCGCCAACCGGGGGGTACTCGGGGCGGACGCGCGCTTCCGCGCTCCGCCCGGGGGTACGCAGTACGGCATGGCGGACGTGGTGGTGGTCGGGGCGGGGCTGGCCGGACTGGCCTGTGCGGGAGATCTGTCGGCGGCCGGTCTCGACGTACGGGTGCTGGAGGCGTCCGACGCGGTCGGCGGGCGGATGCGGACCGATGTGCGCGACGGCTTCCGGTTCGACCGCGGCTTCCAGGTGTTCAACACCTCCTACCCGCAGGTGAAGCGCCGGGTGCGGCTGCGGGAGCTGCGGCCCCGGCCCTTCACGCCCGGAGTGCTGCTGCACACCCCGCGCGGGCGGCTGCGGTTCGTCGACCCGACGCGGCGGCCGGGCGACGCGGGGGACCTGGTCCCGGGGCGGCTGGCGTCCCCCCGCGACCTGGCCGCGCTGGCGATCCTCGGTGGGCGGGACCTGCTCACGCCGCCCCGGCTGATCAAGAAGACCACGGACCGCACCACGCTCACCGCGCTGGCCGACGCCGGGATCTCGGCCGACCTGGTGGAGACCCTCTTCCGGCCGTTCCTGGCCGGGGTCTTCCTGGAGGACGAGCTCGAGACCTCCAGCCGCTTCTTCCACCTGGTGTGGCGGTCGATGCTGCGCGGCACCCTCTGCCTGCCGGCGGACGGCATCGGCGCGGTGCCGCAGCAGCTCGCCGCGAATCTGCCGCCCGGCGCGGTACGGCTGGAGACGCCGGTACGCGAGCTGACCGACGACGGGGTGCTGCTGGCCGACGGGCGGGAGGAGGCGGCGCCCGCCGTGGTGGTGGCCACCGGGCCGGCGGCCGCCGCGGATCTGCTGCCGGACCTGCCGCTGGCGCCGACCCGCTCGGTCACCACCTATTACCACGCCGCCCCGACCTCGCCGCTGGCCGAACCCACCCTGCTCACCGACACCGCGCGGCGCGTGCTGAACACGGTCGTGCTGAGCGAGGTCGCCCCCACCTACAGTCCCGACCGCCGCGCCCTGGTGTCCACCTCGGTCCTCGGCACCTCCGGCGTGCCGTCCGAGGCGGAGGTGCGCCGCAGCCTCGCCGAGCTGTATGAAACGGACACGGCCGAGTGGGAGCCGCTCGCCGAGTACCGCGTCCCCCAGGCGCTGCCCGCGATGCCCCCGCCCTGGCGGCTGACCCGCACCACCCGCCAGGCCCCCGGCCGCTACCTCTGCGGCGACCACCGGGCCACCGGCTCCGTCCAGGGCGCACTGGCCTCCGGCACCCGGGCGGCCCGCGAGATCCTCACCGACCTGAGCGCCGACCTGAGCCCGGCGCCGCCGCTGGCCTGACGGCCCGTCAGCCGCCGTCCGCGCCGGGGTCGCCGCGGGTCCGTACCGCGGGCCGCGCCGCCGCGCTGCGGCGCGCCGAGGCATGCCGTCGCGGACGCCGTGGTGGGGGCGGGCTCGCCTGTCGTGCCCCGGGTGCGGGGG